>NZ_DDKA01000032.1:0-155879 GCF_002339225.1 Sphingobacterium sp. UBA2610 | reverse complement strand
AAATTTATTTAGGACACATATGTATGACACACAAACCACGCGTATTAACATGGCATATCCATGGATCGTACTTGTATTATTTATCCCAAGGTGACTATATCTTATATATTCCATATACGCCCGAAAGAGGACCTCGCTATGGCGGACGGGGAACAACCTTCCCTTTTGGCGACAATGTGATTGAAGTTCCTGCCTGCGAAGTGCGTAATCTCGACCTAGATCTTATCCTTTTTCAATGCGATGAAAATTACTTGGAAGATCAATATCTGATCCTGTCTGAAGTGCAGCAACAGTTACCTCGTATCTATATTGAACACGACCCGCCATGGCAGCATCCCTGTGATGAAGTTCATCCAGTCACCAATCCAGCCGTTACACTGGTGCATGTGACACACTTCAACCAGTTAATGTGGAAGGCAAATATTCCGGATGTACGTGTCATCACACATGGTGTAGATACACACGATGTCGCTTACAATGGTCGATTGGAAAAAGGGATTGTCGTTATCAACAACCTTCCCTCCCGTGGACGCATGCTAGGTAGCGATATTTTCAAGTATGTACAAAAGCAGGTACCATTAGATCTCATCGGAATGGGTAACGAACCCTATGGGCTTCGTGAAGTGCTCCATCCGCGCCTACCCGAATTTATTAAAGACTATCGTTTCTTTTTCAATCCAATACGGTACACAAGTTTGGGCTTAGCAATCTGCGAAGCTATGATGGTGGGTCTTCCCATCGTTGGATTGGCTACCACAGAGCTTTCTACCATTATTGAAAATGAAAAAACAGGCTATATCGGCTTAGAGATCGAAGAGCTCATCGCTAAAATGAAAATGCTGCTGAATAATCCCCAACATGCACAGCAGCTCAGTGTAAACGCACAGCAGAAAGCAAAAGAGCTTTTCGACATAGTTCGATTTGGACAACAATGGGAGAATTTAATTAATGAAAAAATTCATCAATATATACTATCATGAAAAAAAGAATAGCTTTTATTAGTGATCATGCCTCACCCTTAGCGACCCTCGGAGGTAAAGACAGCGGCGGCCAAAACGTTTATGTTGCCGAGGTTGCCATGCAGCTCGCTTTGATGGGCAATCAAATAGACATCTATACGCGATGTGAGCATCCAAGCCGAGAAGGGGTCGTCCTCTGGAAACCAAATATAAGGGTCATTCATATTGTCGCAGGCCCCAAAGATATACTCCCAAAGGAAGAGCTTTATGGACATATCGATGAATTTACCGCCCATACAATCGAATTTATGACCGCTAACCAGCTGAGCTACCAGTTGGTACATGCGCATTTTTGGCTGTCGGGTATGGTGGCCATGGAAATCAAGAAACAACTGCATATCCCCTTTGTTATTACTTTTCATGCCCTAGGTGCGGTGCGCCGCTTACACCAGGGGGGCTCAGACAAATTTCCGAAAATTCGTGAAAAAATTGAGAAAGATATCATTTGGGCAGCCGAACGCGTCATTGCCGAATGCCCAAACGATCTGAAGGACTTGATTCAACATTATCAGGCGCCACAGGATAAAATAGAAATTATTCCCTGTGGTTTTAATCCGGCTGATTTTCATCCAACAGACCGCACCGAAGCAAAGGAAAAGCTTGGACTTGATTCCGCGTACACCTACATTTTGCAACTTGGTCGCATGGTGAAACGAAAGGGAATAGACAATGTGATCGAAGCCTTTTCCCATGCGCACCATGCGCTGCCCGAATTGCGGCTATTGGTCGTTGGTGGAAATCTGGCGACAGCGGAAGACCGCGCAGAATTTGATCGTCTGCATCATCTGTGTATCGAGTTAAAAGTGGAAGATAAGGTCATTTTCACGGGACAACAGCGTCGTGATCTGCTTAGGTACTATTATGCTGCAAGTGAGCTTTTTATCACCACGCCGTGGTATGAACCATTCGGGATTACTCCGCTGGAATCCATGGCCTGTGGTACGCCCGTAATTGGTGCCGATGTGGGCGGTATATCGTTTACGGTAAGGCATGAAGAAACCGGCCTTTTGGTAGCGGCACAACAGCCACAACAATTGTCTGCTGCGATTGTTGACCTGATAAATAACGACCGTAAACGATTGAAATTTTCTGTTAATTCTCTACGCCATGTTAAATCCTTTACGTGGAAAGTGGTCAGCGAAAGTATTGCGCAGCTTTATGCACAATGTTTGCCTCAGGATGCCGAAAAAGAAACAATTACGCAGATCAGGCAAAGCTTTTTGGGTTCCTCAAAGACTTTCGAAAAAGCGGCAGAATCTTTGGCGCTTGGCATAGCCAGGCTGTCGTCCAAAATGGTCTCTGTATTGCATGAAGGTAAAAAAATCATGATCTGCGGCAATGGTGGTAGTGCCGCGGAGAGCCAGCATTTCGCTGCCGAGCTCGTGGGTCGATTTGAAATACCACAGCGTCCCGGCTATCCGGTGATCTCGCTTAACGCTGATGTGGCGGTTCTCACCGCATGGGCAAACGACTTTGGCTACGAAAGCGTATTTGCAAGACAGGTACAGGCACTTGGGCAACCAGGAGATATGCTGATCTGTTTAAGTACAAGTGGCAACTCGCCCAATATCCTAAACGCATTGAAAGAAGCCAGTAAAGCTGGGGTGATTTGTGCAAATTTGCTGGGAAAAGATGGTGGCGAGGCCACGCAATTCGGAGATCATAATCTCATAGTTCCTTCCGATCACACGGCCCGTATTCAGGAAGTACAGCTACATATTATTCACCAGCTCTGCGCACTGGTGGAACAGCGGATGGCAAATCTGAGTAGGAAAAATGAACACTTCGTTATACATAATAAATTGATCGCATCATGATGGAGAGCGCTGTTTTTCTGGATAAGGATGGAACGCTGATTAAGGATGTTCCCTACAACGTTGATCCCGCACGCATCGTTTGTTATTCCGACATTTTTGAGCCTCTAAGAGGGTTACAAAAAAGGGGCTATAAGCTCATTGTTATCAGCAATCAGTCGGGTATTGCCCGACGTTATTTTACAGCTGAAGATTTGGATATCGCTTTTTCAGCATTGCACGAACTACTCCGCTACGAGCACATCCAATTAGACGGTATCTACTATTGTCCACATGGCGATGTCATGGACGAACCGCAATGCTCCTGCCGTAAGCCTTTACCCGGAATGCTCTATCGGGCTGCCAAGGAGCTGAACATAGATTTAAAAAAATCCTGGATGATCGGCGATATCCTAAGTGATGTCGGCGCCGGCCGTGCGGCAGGCTGCAGGACCATATTGGTAGACCGAAGCCAGGAAGAAAGGAAACAGGAGCGAATTTCTGATCCTAAATATACACCAGATTTCATCGTAGATGATTTTTACGGATTGGCGCAACTTATCAACTCAGAAAAAGTAGATTATGAAAGATATAGCATTAAATAAACTTGTCGAAAATGGTTTTGACAATCCAAGGGTCCTTGTTTTGGGAGACTGTATGCTGGATATTTATCTAGATGGGGAATGCAAGCGGCTTGCTCCCGATGTCGCCGTACCCGTGCTCGATGTCCAATCCGTAGAACATTGCCTTGGCGGAGCCGGGAATGTGATCACGAACCTCAGCAATATGGGGGCCGTCGTGTCGGTCGTTAGTCTGTTGGGCGACGATAGCAGTGGACAGACAATAGCACGCAGTGTGCAGCGACAGGGAATTGACACGGGTGGCCTGCTCTATAATAAAAATTGTCAGACACTAACAAAAACACGATTACGTAGAGATGGACACTGTCTGCTTCGTTATGATATTGGTCAGAAGTATCATTTTAGTGCAGCGCTGGCCAACCAATATCTGACAGCGGTAAAAAAAGCCCTTCAACATGTCGACATTGTTTTTATTGCAGATTATGGAAAAGGTAACATCACGGATGAGCTCATTGTGCTGCTCGCAGAAGAACAGCAGGTTGAGCCCAAAATTATTGCCATAGACAGCAAAGATTACGACAAGTATGCATGCCTAAATCCCGACTTAATTAAGCCCAATTATGACGAAGCAAGAAAAATCCTGAGCCAGGAAGAAGAGGACGACCGCCTAACACAAGCATCGAAATGGCCCGAAAGCCTAGCTGCCTTGTCTCAGGCGAACTGGGTGGCACTTACCCTTGATAAGGATGGTGTTATCCTCTTTAAAAAAGGTGGTTCAGCAAAGCACTACCGGGTTCCTGCTTTAAAAGAAGGTAATTTCTCCGGCGCTGGCGACACCTTTCTGACCGTGCTTTGCTTGGCTTACTATAATAAACTTGATGCGGATATTGCGATAGCACTGAGTATAAAGGCAGCACAGATCGGTATACAAAAAAATGGTACAGCACATTGTAGCTGCACGGAATTAGCCCAGCGCCTTACGAACAAAGATGATAAATTAATTACCGACCTGAATCATCTTGAAGCACTATGCGATGGACTTCGGAAAGAAAATAAACTCGTATTCACCAACGGTTGTTTCGATATTTTCCATGCCGGCCATGCCCATTACCTCGGTGCAGCTAAGGCACAGGGTGATATTTTGATTGTCGGCATCAATACAGACGAGAGCATCAGACGTTTAAAAGGAGCAACAAGACCTGTCAATTCGCTTGACGATCGAATTGAAGTATTGCGGGCGCTTGGAGCTGTAGATTATATTGTACCGTTTGGTGATGAATTATCGGACAACCCTATCCCGATCATCGAAAAGGTTAAACCGCATATCTTTGTAAAAGGTGAAGCATACCAAAATAAAGAACTGGCCGAACAAGGGCTACTCCAAATACTAGGGACACAACTCGTATTTATTCCGCATGTCCATCAGCAGTCGACTACTAAAATCATTCAGCGGGTGCAGGAAAAGGACAATCAACTGTTAAAGAAAATCAGCTAAAATGGGGACTTGGAAAGATTGTAAAAACATGTTGATCATTCGCTTAGACAATATGGGCGATCTGATCATGAGTAATGCAGCGCTTCAGGAAATTAAATCAGCGAATGGAAATTGTAAAATCACATTACTTGCGTCAGAAATGGCTGTTCCCATTATCCCCTACCTAGGCACTGTCGATGACTATATACAATACGATGCCCCTTGGATGAAATTGAGCTCGCATGACACGGTTGCTTCGACTGAAGCATTGATTGCTGCAATTAAAAAGCGGGAGTTTGATAGCTGTATTATTTTCAATGTATACAGCCAAAATCCAATGGCTTCGATCATGTTGGCATATCTAGCGGAAATCCCCCTGCGAGCGGCTTATATGCGCGAGAATCCCTATACGTTGCTTACCCATTGGATACCAGACAAAGAACCCCTGTTTGAGATACAGCACCAAATAGCACGTGATCTCGAACTGGTCAGACTACTTGGCATCAGCCGGTCGATCAATCGATTACCGAGCCTAATTGTACCCCGAGGTCAATTATCGAATTTAATTCCTTTACGTGGGGGGAAACAGATTATTGTCAATTGTGATGTTTCGGAGCAAAAAAGACGAATTCCCCGTGCTGTCGCACAACAATTGACGCGGCAGCTACTTGATTCAGCATTTCAGGTCATACTTGTTGGCAAGGAATACAACGATTACCTGAGATCATGTTTTTCAGAACTCGTAAGGGAAAATCTGATTAACCTTATTGGAAAGACGACAATTGATGATCTCCTACTCCTCGTAGCACATGCAGATGCTGTGCTCACGGTCAACACGGGCGTTGCTCATATTGCCTGCGCGCTACAAAAAACCACGTTGGTCCTTTACGCTCAAACAAACCCGCAGCATATCCCATGGTCGCAGGATACTGACTTTATCCTTTACCCCGTCGACCCTGCTCTGCGCTCCAAAAATACGATTAACAGCTTTGTCGATAAGCAGAATGGATCATCTAGAATGACACCGTTAAGTGTTGAAAATATCATGGATAAATTGAATTCATTACTTAAGCATTCCTCCCAAAAACAGACAGCGCCGGAAGGACCCGTCTGATCTCGCGTACAATATGCTCTATGGCGATAGGTTTGGTCAGATCAAAAGTGATATGCAGTGCTGTGTTGAGTGGCCCCCAACGCTCGGGCTCACCATCTAGACTTATGACCACACTTTTTGCTTCTAAAGCAGCGGCAATATGGGATATTCCTGTGCAGTTGCATACAAGTAAAGTCGATTCCTTCAAAAGACAGCCAAGCGTACCCAAATCAAGTCTAGAACAGAGGTTAAGCACAGGTCCTTCAAGTATGCGCTGCAGTTCATTGACCAAAGATTCTTCAGCACTTACCCCAGTCAGGACAATCTGATATCCCATTTGCTGCATTAAGTTCGCAAGAAATCCGAAGTTTTCAATAGGCCAGCGTCGTTTGGCGTCCCGACTGCCCACATGGATAATAACGAAAGGATAGTTTATTTCAGCTTTTATTTTCCTATAGGCCTCCCAATCCTCGGGAAATAAGGGGAAATACATTGTACGGTTTGGAATTTTTAAACCTAGAAATTCCATAAGAGCTAGGTGCCTGTTCACCTCGTGAAGCTTTCCTGGATAAGTCATCCAGTCGGGGTTGTCAATTGAAGCTGTTGGTTGAAATCCTACCAGTCGCTTTGCCGCAAAATTCTGTAAAAAATCATTCACCACAGTTCCATCTCCCTGCATCTGAATCAGAAGGTCAAATTTTTCCGCTTGCATCTGCTTGACGAATCGTTCAAGATTGTCGGGATTATATGCAATTTCGGGAAGCTGCGGATGCCCGGGAAAATCCACATATTCATCGATGCAATCAAAGCGTTCCATCAATACACGCATATGAGGCAAACCAATAAAGTACAGTCTGGCATCGGGATAATGCGACTTCAATGCCCTTATGGCGGGAATAGAGGACAGTAGATCGCCCAGCTGAAGGGCTCGAAAAATAGCTATCTTAAACATACCATCGATTTTAAGGATAGACAACCCCCAAGGAAATACGGTTTGATTTATTCCTTTTTATCAATCAAAGCGTTTTTCCTATGCTAAATCATATTATTTCAAACCTTCATCATATTATTTCAAACCTTCGCGGATTTAGATCCGTTCTCTTGAAACATAGAAAAAACATAAACAAAATTTAGTTATATGGAGAATTTAAAAAATAAGCGGATAGCGATATTAGTAACAGATGGATTTGAAGAAATAGAATTGACTAGCCCAAAGGAAGCCTTGGAAAATGCAGGCGCCAAAACAGACATTATATCACCGGCTGAAGGAACAGTGCGGGCAAAAAATGGAGATGAATGGTCAAATGACTATCCTGTCGATGTTGCTCTGCAGGAGGCAGAAGAGAATCGATATGACGGATTGCTGCTACCAGGCGGGGTCATCAATCCTGATAAATTGAGGACGAATAAAACGGCTATTGCATTGATCAATGCTTTCTGGGAACGGGATAAACCGATCGCAGCCATTTGCCATGGACCTCAATTACTGATTAACGCGGATCTGGTGCGTGATAAAAAAATAACGTCCGTTGAAGCCATTCAAATGGACCTGATTAATGCAGGCGCATTATGGGAAGACAGCGAAGTGGTGATTGACGACAAACTTATTACAAGTCGTACGCCCGACGATCTGCCCGCTTTTAATAAAGCCATCATTAAAGCGTTTGCGACAGAAAAAAAGAACAAAGCGTAGTAGTACAGTTTCAATAACGTATAAAATCGGCCAACCTTTAGATCTTGTAACATGTTCAGCATATAAATAACACATAAAACAGTATATTATGAATACAACAAAAAGTTCAAGCCATACGACTGCCAAAGGGCAATCGCAAAGCAGCAACGCTAACAAAGAAAAAAAATCAGCGACAACAACAGGAAAAAGTGCTTCAGCGTCTAAAGGATCGCAAAACGGAAGTTCTGATAAAACCAAAGCTGAACTCTTGGAAATGGCAAAGAAAATGGAGATCACCGGGCGTCACGATATGACGAAAGATGAACTTGCTAAAGCCATTGAGAAGCAGGGCAAAAAATAGAAATGTCATTCACGGACAAGTGCTGATTAGTCCTGAAAATAGATACAGATTTTCAGCTAGAAACTAAGCTTAACAGAAAGACCCGCAATTTTAAATGCGGGTCTTTCTTATTTCTTCCTTTCTTTTGGCCTATCTGTAGGATCATTGGGCATCTCGTTCAACTGATCCACCTGCGGGTCTACTCCGGCCTCGGCATCGCCCTGATCCTTATCGCCTACATCTCGCAGTGTCTCTCCATTTACACCTAACTTGACCTTTTTCTTTTTTTCCATTTCGGTTCCGACGACGCGGTTTTCATTTTTTGTTGCCATATTCCTCTATTTTTTGTTTTTATTGTTTAATCAATGTAAGAGCATGTGATGAAAACCGAAGCTGACAAGACCAGCTGTATTTTTTGTATTCGTTTTCTCGATCAGTTTCTGTCGGTGCCCTTCCACCGTACGTTTGCTCAAAAAAATACGCTCTGCAATTTCGCCGTTGGTGTATCCCTGTGCGATGAGTTCCAATACATGCAATTCGCGTTCTGAAATATCATATTTTAACAAAACACGATTTAGGTCTGGAGCCCTGTCCGCAAAGTTTTTATAATCGTTAAGGCAGGAAACACTTAAGGAACCACTGATATATTTTTCTCCTTTGGCAACCTGCCGTATACCAAAAAGTACCTCATCACAACTACTATCTTTCACTAAATAGCCATCTGCTCCTGCACGCAATACATCTGCGGCAATGTGTTTGTCATTTTCCATCGTCAAGGCAAGGATTTTTATATCGGGGTATTTCTGTTTAACGAAATCAATGAGAGCTATCCCGCCCATTTCACCCATATTAATATCCGTAAGGATAATATCTGGTCGCTGATCGACATTCAACACATCCAAAGCTGCTTCAGCACTTTCAACATCAGCCAAAACAGTAATGTCATCTTGCGTTTCTAAAATCAGCCGAAAACCACTTCTTACCAAATGATGGTCGTCAACAAGCACTATCTGAATCATAGCTATCTGTTTAATGAACTTATGTACTTCTAGGAACAGCACCCAATTGTAAAAAGTTTTTTACAATTGAATTTATCTAAAAAATAAAGAAAATAAGATTGATTTTCTTTTTCTATCATAATAGCAAATATAGAAAGCGAAACGCTTTTGACCTGAGCTTTGTTCTCCTACTAAGTGCATGCAGGTGACATGCCATCATTAAACGATAGATAATATGAAAAACTCAACAAAATTAATTGCCGTCAGTCTATTATGCTTAGCAGCCTATGGATGTAACGGCGCTAAAACTGATGATCAAAAATCACAGGAACTGATGCGTGATTCCGTTCCCAACGATACCACGACGATACAATATCGCGACACCACATCTTCCGAATCCCGTGGAGAAATCCCGCCGACACCACAGCCGGATACAACGACAAAAAAATAAAACGAATGTAACTTGGCTAATGTTCTTGGCTTGATAATAGCATAATTATGAAGTCCTCCCGTCGTGAGATGGCTGGAGATTAGATTTATTGTAGAGAGCTAGACAATGTAAACATTGTCTAGCTTTTTTATTTGGGCACTATTCGAAGGTCAGATTGATTTTCGAAAATCCCAATCCCTGTAAGAGCGGTTTAAAAACGGTGGTTGCATTGGCCTTGGTCTGCTGCAGGATATCCGATTTCTTTACATCATCAGCAACAGCTTTTTCCGCAGCTTTATAAGCTTCATCCACGAGCTCTGCTTCGCGCAAGAAAGCCATTTTCGTATCATAGACTTTGGACGCCTCGTGGTCGATCTTGATGTAACAAATTTCTGGAGCCGGCAATTTGATGGAGACCGAATCCCCCAAAACCGTGATATCTTCCGGACTAAGTTTCGTCAAATTCACACAGCCTACAGCATCTGCTTTCACGATGAGTAATACACTTGCATCCGGTAAAAAAGTATTCACGTTTTTGTGCTCTACAACATCACTGTAACGGTATTTGACCAATTCCAGTTTTCCCATGGCTTCAATACGGTCCACCAACAGCTGATGTTTACTTTCCACTGTCGGTCCGCTGTTATATTTATGATACACAAACCAGGCGCCAACTGCCAAAATGGCTACGATAATTAAAAATTTTAAAAATTTTCCCATAAACTATACTATACAAATTAAAGACCAAGCTGCTTTTTTAGACATTTAACCTGAAAATATTACCTCAATATTATTCTTCAGGGTCACTAAATGGGCATACTTGAAAATTATACCTTTTGATAGACAATTGTTTAGTTAAAAAGTTTAAAAAACATTTGGAACATATGAGCTATAATACTACTTTTGTGACATCAAAATCACGGTAGGTATAGCTCAGTTGGTTAGAGCACTAGATTGTGGTTCTAGGGGTCGTCGGTTCGAGCCCGATTACTTACCCAAAAGGCAGATCAAATGATCTGCCTTTTTTGTTTCTAGTCCCGTCTGTTTGCTCCCGTCTGTTAGCGCCACATAAACCCGCCAATACGGAAAAAGCGGAGCAACTTGTTGATCACGGTTAAAGCAGGTTTTTTAATCTTCCATTTTAATCCATCGAATCCTGTGGGAGCCGCATTGAAATCTTTCACTGTCGCCGCCCCTGTTTTCATATGGATCGGCGCTTCATCCCTTCGAAGTTTCTCCACCACCAGGATGCTATCGTAGTAGTGTAGAGACCCTACCGAACGCGTAAATCCGTTGACCTTCAATCCACGTTGCTCAGAATGGTAAGCATTGATGTAATCAATAAAATTTTTACTATACTCTATAAAAGTACCATTCCTTTTATGGCCACCACCATAAAATACCTGATAAGATGTATGTAAATCTTCACAAAGGTATACGCCATTGTCTTTCACATGATCAAAAAGCTCCTCAAATGTCACAATCTGTTGTTTCATCGTATGGCCACCATCATCAATCAATATATCGATCGGCGGAATAGACTCTTTTACCTGACGCAGAAACTTTCGGTCGGACTGCGAACCAATAAAGATCTCGACATTTTCTTCTTCGAGTTCCTTACAGTGCGGATTGATGTCAATACCATATATTTTAGCACGATCGCCAAAATAGTTCTTCCACATCTGCAGACTTCCACCCTGAAAAACCCCAACTTCCAACACCACGATCTCTTTGCCTTTGAAACGACTAAAATGTCTGTCGTATATATCGAAATAATGCATCCATTTATTGATTAGCTTCGCATTATTATTTCGGAAATAAGTTTCTAACTCGTTCATGTCCTTCGGTCTATTTTAAGGGGTTCTGGTTTTTTATGTGTTGAATTTATTGAAATATAACGAAATAAGCAACGATATATTTTTCTCCAGTCTAATTTTAAAATTCAATTTTAAAACATTCAAATAATTTTCCTACATTTACATAACTAGTTATATAATTACTTATAATACGATGGAATTATTTGAAAAAACAGGAAAAATAGCCTTAGGTAGCAGATTGCGTTACATGGCTTCCAACATCACAGAAGAAGCCGCCCGGATACACGAGCTTTATCAGATTGAATTTGCACCCAAATGGTTTCCCGTATTCTTTATTTTATCGGAAGGTGATTCCAAGACAATTACTGATATAGCAACAGAGATTGGCCACTCCCAGCCGTCGGTCACTAAAATCGTTAAAGAAATGATCGAAGCGGGCCTACTTGAAGATAACCTTCGCTCTATGGATAAACGGAGAAATATGGTTGGATTGAGTAATAAAGGAAAAATGCTATGGGAAAGAATGAAAATTCAATGTATCGATATCGATCGTGCCATTGATGGGATTATCCAGGAAGCTACGCACAATCTATGGGAAGCTTTAGCGGAATGGGAATTTCTCCTTGAACAAAAATCCTTATTGAAACGGGTGCAAGAGCAAAAGAAAATGCGTGAAAGTAAGGATATCAACATTGTACCGTACAATCCAGCCTACCGCTTAGCATTTAAGTCCTTGAATGAGGAATGGATTTCCACCTATTTTGAATTGGAAGAGGCGGACCATAAAGCACTTGACAACCCTGAGGAGTATATTTTGGCAAAAGGCGGCAAAATTATGGTTGCTCTTTATAATGACAAGCCCGTAGGTGTATGTTCACTTATCAAAATGAATCATCCCGATTTTGACTATGAATTGGCAAAAATGGTGGTTTCTCCAACAGTGCAAGGCAAAAATATAGGCTATCTTTTGGGAAAAGCAATTATTGAAGAAGCAAAGACTCTAGGGGCTTCAAAACTGTTTCTCGAGAGCAACACCATTTTAAAACCTGCGATCAATCTCTATCACAAGTTAGGTTTTCAAAAAATCAATGGCTTTCCAAGTACTTATCAACGCTGTAATATCCAGATGGAACTGGATTTAAAAAAATAACCCTGCGCAGTAGAAACATACACTGGAATAGTCAACTCAGATAAGCGAATGAATGCTTCCTTTTTTTGGGGAAGCATTTTTGTTTAATTAATTTTCAAATAAAAGGTGATACTTTTCGCTAAATTGGTACATGTCTATAAATGATATTGCTATGCAACAATTGATCAATTCAAATCGAACAATAGACCGGCAGGTGCTCTTTATGAACTTGTATAAAAGTACATTTCCTATCGTGGCTAAGTATATCAGTCGCATGGGCGGTAATTTAGATGAAGCCAAAGATGTATTTCAGGACGCTTTACTGGTGTATTATGAAAAGATACATTTAAAAGAAACACCACTAAACAACGCTATTGGTTATTTGGTCGGAACAGCCAAAAATCTATGGCTTAAACGGTATGGTCAATCCAGCCCAAACCTCTCCCTAGATCAAGTGGATATTGCTTTGACAACCGAAGAGTCTCCTTCTAGCGCAAGGCTGTTTCGCTTTTTGGAGATTGCCGGGCGCAAATGTTTAGAACTTTTGAAAAGCTTCTATTATGATCAAATGTCCCTGCAAGAAATTGCAGATGAATATGGCTATTCGGGCGTAAGGAGCGCCACTGTACAGAAATTCAAATGCCTGGAGAAAGTTAGAGAATCCGTTAAAGAAAAATCCCTGGTTTATGATGACTTCATGGAATGAGACCCAGCAGATAGAAGCATATATCTTTGGAATGGCTGAACCAGAAGAAGCGTTGCTTTTTGAAGCGCAATTGGTATTGGACGAAGAATTGGCAGACAAGGTTATTGCGCAACAAAAAGCTTATGAAGCTATTCAGCAATTTGGGCGCAAACAATTAAAAACTGAAATTGAAGCCATAACGCAAGCATTATTTACATATCCTGAACATGTCTCTTTTAGAAAAAAAATACTAAAGTTATTTCGCAAATCCTAAATTCTTAACATCATGACGATTGACAAAAATGAGTTCCGCAAATTTGCGGTAGGGCACTGCTATGTCCAAAAAGATCTGGTGGATCATTACATTTCCGGTATCGAGCAATCCCGCATGCCGCTTGCCATGACTCCATATATCACCGAAGAACGCGAATTGCGCGTATCACAGATGGACGTATTTTCCAGATTGATGATTGACCGTATTATCTTTATGGGTGCTGCCGTAGAATCCAACATCGCCAATATCGTACAAGCCCAGCTGCTATTTCTTCAATCTGTTGATCCCAAAAAAGATATACAACTGTATATCAACTCTCCTGGCGGCGAAGTTTATGCTGGATTAGGTATTTATGATACTATGCAATTGATCAGTCCTGATGTTGCAACAATCTGCACCGGTATGGCACTCTCTTTTGGCGCGATATTACTCTGTGGCGG
Source organism: Sphingobacterium sp. UBA2610 (assembly GCF_002339225.1). NCBI lineage: Bacteria > Pseudomonadati > Bacteroidota > Sphingobacteriia > Sphingobacteriales > Sphingobacteriaceae > Sphingobacterium > Sphingobacterium sp. UBA2610. Next base: position 142,134 of record NZ_DDKA01000032.1, on the reverse strand, counting down.
CGCCGCCGGCAAGCGTAGCGCCCTGCAGCACGCACGGGTGATGTTGCATCAACCGCTGGGCGGTGTTCAAGGGCAGGCATCTGACATTGAAATTACAGCCAATCAAGTGTTGAAAATAAAGAAGGAGCTGTACGATATTATTGCCAAACATAGTGGACAAAGCTATCAACGTGTACATGATGTTAGCGACCGGGATCACTGGATGGTTGCTTCAGAAGCAAAAGAATTTGGAATTATTGACGACGTACTGACCTAGCGATGATCATTAAATTTATGAACAATTTCAAACGGACTATTGACAGACTATTGTCAATAGTCCGTTTAATTTTGTTATCAATAAATTTAGATCATCATGAAATTAACATCCATTCGACTGATTGCAAATGACATCCAGCAATCCGTCACATTCTATGAAGAAATCCTGGGCCTCACCGCGCAATGGTTTACACCAGATTTCGCTGAAGTTTCCACCAGTTCGATTACCATAGCTATTGGAAGTACGCGTACGATGCAAATGTTTAGCGACAGCCCCACTGTCTTTGGCAACACGGCCCCCATTATTATTGAATTTTTAGTGGAAAATGTAGATCATGAATATATTCGGATCAAAAATAGTGCTTCAAAAATCGTTCAGGAGCCGACAACAATGCCTTGGGGCAATCGCTCATTGCTTTTTTGTGACCCCGATGGTAACCTGCTTAACTTTTTCACGCCACTGAGCCCTGAGGCCATCAAGAAATTTGGTTTAGACGCTACTAACTAGTCTGCTCATCTGACAAGATACTAACATCGAATATAGTATCTTGTCTTCATTAATTGACATTTAACAGCTATTCAGCTCATGGCCCTCATTAAAGATATATATACACGGGAATTCTATCAGTTTATTGCTGATCAGTTCCACCGCGTTGATAACAATTTTAACAGAGAACAGTTTATCAAACGTGTTTTTGCAGGCAGTTTTCATGAAATGGAATGGAAACAGCGCACAAAACATAGCACAGCGGTCTTGCATGAATTTATGCCGAACTCCTTTCCTGAAGCAGCGGCCTTACTAAGACAAGTTGTGGGACATCTCCTAAAAACGAAGCATCCGGGAGGACTTGAATATGTTATTTTTCCAGACTATATCGAAACTTACGGCATCGAAGATTTTGAAACAGCTGTACAGTCATTTGAAATCGTCACGAGATTTATCAGCTGCGAATTTGCCGTTCGCCCATTTATTATCAACTATGGATCTCGAATGATCGCGGAAATGGAAAGGTGGTCCAAAAGTCCACATGCTCAGGTACGACGCCTTGCAAGCGAAGGATCTCGACCTCGACTCCCTTGGGCGATGGCAATTCCATCGTTGAAAAATGATCCTACTCCTATCCTGTCCATCCTACAAAACCTCCATAATGATTCATCCGAGAGCGTCAGAAGAAGTGTAGCCAACAATCTCAACGATATCGCTAAGGATCATCCCCATCTTGTCTTGGGTATTGCCCAGCAATGGAAAGGTATCAGTAAAAATACAGATGCTATCATCAAACATGGCTGCCGTACCTTACTCAAACAAGGGCATCCAGCAATTCTAAGCTTTTATGGACTGGATTGTAGCGATTTCGATGTTACCAATCTCAGTATTCATACACCGGCTGTTAAAGTAGGTGAACATCTTATTTTTTCTTTTGAAATCGAGAATGGAAGCAGCACCGCTAAATCACTACGTCTGGAGTATGGGTTATATTATCAAAAATCAAATGGCCAGCTATCTCGAAAGGTTTTTAAAATTAGTGAACGAATTTATCAGGGAGCTGAGATAAACCGTATCGAGCGAAAGCAATCTTTTAAATTGATTACCACCCGGAAATTCTATGCAGGGAAGCATAAAATCTCCATTATTGTCAATGGGCGAGAAAGGGTCCAACAGGAATTTGAGCTATTGCACATTTAATGGGACATAAGAAACAAACGAAGGGCTTTCGTGTTCTACTAGAAACAATAGAATATGCGCTGGATGACTTTTTCCAAGGTATATGTGGTAGGTGGTTTATATTAATATGAAGTCTGTTATGAAGAAAATTCTCTTAATCTTTTTTGTCTTACTTATTCTATTTATCATTGGGCTTTTCATTAGAACGCTGACTTATCCGTTTACGCGAGTCAAAAAATCGGAGGTGGCGCCAATGCCGCCAGCGGTCAATGACAGCATTGTTGCCCGATTTGCCGGCGGTATCAAAATAGCCACCATCTCTATTGGCGACTCGATATTATTTAATCATGCTCCTTTTGAAGAACTTAATAATTATATCAGGTACAACTTTCCACTGATCTATCGCTCGCTGGAAACCTATACAATCAATGGTCATGCACTGGTCTTTCGACTCAAGGGAAGCGACAAGAGCTTGCTTCCGCTACTCTTTCTTTCCCATACGGATGTCGTCCCTCCTGGTTCAGCTGCCATAAAAAACAACGATTCATCACTATTTCAGCCTAGCGACCAGGCGATACCACCTGTAAGCGAAATCGCCGAAGAGTGGGACTATGCACCTTTTTCGGGAGCAGTAGCCAACGGCCGCATTTATGGACGTGGAAGCTTAGACATGAAAGGCATGCTTTTCTCCTTACTTGAAGCGACAGAACAGCTGGTTCGAGAACAGGTACAGCCCAAGCGGGATATCTACCTCGCTTTTGGTTTTGATGAAGAAGTTGGGGGCGTACGTGGCGCAGCCAAAATAGCAGACTACTTCAAAGAAAAGGGCCTTAAATTCGAAGCCGTTTATGACGAGGGTGGACTCATTCTGGAAAAGGGCTCGGTCGAGGGGATCAGCTCGGATGTAGCATTGATCGGTTGCGCGGAGAAGGGATTTTTATCCCTGAAAATAAAGGTTAAAGGTCTTGGTGGGCACTCTTCGATGCCCCCAACAACGAGTGCAATTGGTCAAGCGGCAGTCATCATGCAGCGCTTAGAAAATCACCAGATGAAAGCACAGATCAACCCCATTATCCAAAACTTCTTTCAACAGGTTGGTGGCAGCATGCCTTTTGCCTCCCGATTTGCGATCGCTAACCGCTGGCTTCTTGAACCTTTACTTCTGGCTCAACTAACGAAAAACCATTCGACTAATGCTCTCGTGCGAACAACTACGGCACTGACAATGATGAAAGGCAGCGATGCCCCCAATGTCCTTTCACCTGAAGTTGAATTTGTTGTCAATTTTAGACTGCTACCCGAAAACACCCTACAGGAAGTTCGGGATCATGTCGAGCAGGCTACAAGCGGGTTTGATGTTGAGATGGAACAGGTCGACAATGCCCGAGAAGCATCCAAAGTTTCACCAACAGACGCTAAAGCCTACAAAATGATGGAAATTGCTATCCGCAGACTATACCCCGATCTTATTATTACGCCCTACCTGACGGTGGGCGGAACCGACGCCATCAAATATCAGCATCTCAGTGATCATATCTATCGTTTTATGCCCATTAAAATTAATCACGCCGAACAGCAGAGTATGCATAGTACCAATGAATACATCAGCATTGAAAACTACCTGAAGATGATAGACTATTTTTATTACATGATGCGTCACTACGACGATGAAAAGATTTAACCATGGACAATCTTCGCAATTACATTCACACACTGGTTGATTTTTTAACAAACACAGATAAGAAATATGAAAACAGACAATAACGCACTCTTGGAATTCGAAAAATTTATGGCTATCCGATTGAAATCCTCAACAGATTTTGTGGAGGGCCATTTTGACTCTCTTAAAGACATTTCTGTCTCGAATGAGCCGGCAACAATTTTTCCGCCCAATGGAATATACATCTCTGGGGTATCCGAGGTCAATGATTTTAATCAAAAAGGAGCTTCCAATTTCCTTCCGGGTGCAGAAAACAAATTTGAAGTGATCCATCAATATGCCTGTGATTCGCTAGCTTACTGGACGGGTATACAACGTTCGACAGTCAACGTAAAAGGGCGAGATTCAGCAGTGATTTTCAATCTCAGAATCACCGAAATCTTCAGAAAAGAGCAAGGCAATTGGAAGCTTTTGCATCGACATGCCGATAAACTGGCCGAATAATCGAGATGGCTTAGCAAATCGTCAGATAAAACGGCTGTGTGCAGCAAACCACTGGAGACTATTTAAGCTATTGTGCATTGCAGCATTTACCTAATGATAGTTCATTAAATAAACAATGGTGACTATCTAACGTATCCCTTTTGTTACAAAAGCAATTCACACAAACGATTGCATTGAATGATTTTCGTTTAATTTAATTGTATTTATAAAATTAGAGTCAACAATTAAATTTAACTTATGAGATATCCCAAATTTACACTACTGCTTTGCGCGGTATTGGCAAGCTTTCTGTCTTGCAAAAAAAGCGAGGTGCAAACCAATTTAGAAGAGAAATTATCGCTCCGCGCTGCATCCCCTGGAGCAAGCGGATACGAAGTTCCCTTAGGTGGTAATGCCTTTGTTACTTCAGCACCTTCCGGTGCAGTTGAAGTCATCAATAGCAATGGCTTGGCAAACTGGACCAATGCCAATAGTGTGATCAGTACCTATGCAAAGGTCCCCCAAGCAGGCGCTTTACGTGTTAAAATAAGGGCTAAAGTATTACCGTCCGGCGATAGCAGTACGGTGAAGTTAACGATCAACGGTGTAAGTAAACAAATCAAACTTAAGGGTGGAACCCTTAAGGATTACACTGTTGGTACCTATTCGCTAAATGCGGCGGGTTATATAAAAATGGATCTTCAAGGTGTATCCAAGTCAGGTGGTTACTTTGCCGATGTATCCCATTTGATTTTAGATAGTTCGGCAACGAATGGCACAGTAATTTATAGTGACAATAATGTAGATAATACCTACTATTGGTCGCGACGGGGTCCATCCTGCCATTTGAGTTATACCATTCCAACAAATCAGCAAGTTTCCTATTATTATAGCGAGGTGAAAGTCCCCGCAGGAGAAGATAAAATAGGATCTTACTTTATGGCAAATGGCTTCGGCCAAGGATATTTCGGAATGCAGGTCAATTCAGCGACAGAGCGCAGAATATTATTTTCTGTTTGGAGTCCATATAGCACCGATAACCCATCACAAATACCTGCAGAGGACCGCATTACATTAAATAGAAAAGGTGCAAATACCACGACAGGAGAGTTCGGTGGCGAAGGTTCTGGCGGACAAAGCTACCTCAAGTTTAATTGGACTGCCGCTACTACCTATAAATTTTTATTAAAGGGAGAACCTGATAATAATGGAAGTACTGATTTTACAGCATGGTTTAATGATCCTTCGACCAATACTTGGATACTCATTGCAAGTTGGAAACGTCCCAAAACAAATACTTATTTAACAGGATTTCATAGCTTCCTCGAAAATTTCAACGCCGACAACGGCTTTCTGGGACGTTCGGCAGAATATAGTAATCAATGGGTTCGAACATCTGCTGGAACTTGGCTGAAAGTCGTGGAAAGTACCTTTACGGTTGATGCAACCTATTCCAATAACCAGCGGATAGACGCCATTGGCGGAATAACCGGGAATAGCTTCTTCCTTAAAAATGGCGGTTTTTTCAATACTGTCGTAAATCCCGGAACGAAATTTACACAAGCAGGTACTGGCACAGCACCTTCAATAAATCTAACAACACTGCCGTAATACGCATGTTTACAGCAAATTATTAGTAGTTTATATTCCATGTAAAGGGGCGATACGTTCAAATGAAGTATTGCCCTTTTAAAAACTTAACCTTGTGATATTTACATAACAATTCGTACCTTTCACTAACACTTTAATAAAATTAGCTAATCCCCCGCCTTGGGCAGGTTGTAAACCCAATGGCTTTTCCGAATACCGACGATAGATTCCAGCATCAAGAACAATAAACTTGTTTATGAATATACTATCCAAACCCTTATTTATCCTATTGAGCACCCTGTTGCTAATTAGTAGCCTTTCATCAAACGGACAGTATCTTTCACCCATCAATACTGACCATAAACTTAAAAACCAACTCGATACAATTGTAAACTGTTCCGTTGTTGATTATCTTTCCAACAACAATACATTTAGTGTGTCTATTGGGATTTATATTAAAGGGCACAAAACAACCTACACCTACAGTAGAGAAAAGTTACCAAACGCCGATAACTATTACAACATTGGATCGGTGGCGAAAACCTTTGTCGGCGCTCTACTTGCGCAAGCGGTCCTTGATAAGAAAATCAACCTCGATGATGATATCCGTAAATACTTGCCAGGAGGTTATTCCAATTTACAATACCGCGGCCATGGAATCCGCGTTAAGCATCTAGCAAATCATACTTCTGCCCTTCCAAAGACTTTCAGATCGCTACCTACCAAAGTTGTCGATAGTTTAAGGGGGCTCACTATTCCGGAACAGGTAGACTATCTTGGAAAGTACAGTCGTGACGACCTATTGGATGATCTGAGGAAAGTCAAGCCCGACACCGTCCCAGGTACAAAGTTCAGTTACAATAGCACGGCTGTGATGGTACTTATTGCGCTATTGGAAAGTAGCTATAAAGATTCCTATGAACATCTTATCAGCGCATATATGAAGGGACACCTCGGTATGCATTATACAACGCCCTATTTAGATGAGTCACAAATAAACGACGTTGTACAGGGCCATGACAATAAAGGTCAGCCTGTTCCATTTGCGAATCTGAGCGGGTTTTACTTTGGTCCCACAATGAATTCAACGATCAATGATATGTTGATCTACATCGAAGCCAACCTCAAACTAAACGATAGAGCCCTTGGTCTAACACATCAACTGACTTATGGAAAAGACGATGGATTTGGTATGGGGCTCGGTTGGATGATCAATCGTGACGAACGTGGGGTTCGCTATTTCTATCACGATGGAAATACTAAAATAGGCTACAATACCTTATGTGTGCTGTATCCCACAGATGATTATGGTATCGTTATTATGGTCAACGACACCATTGATCAACGCAAGGTCAGTGAACTTAAAAATGACATTAGACATCAGTTATTACTGTATGATCGGCGACAGGTTCAGCCTTCATCTTCAGCAGAAAAGAAGGATTAAAATTAAGTTATCATTAAAAAAATATGTATTTATTTTTAATTCAATAAAAAATAAAATTAAAATAAGAGAAGTAATAATAAATTCTCCCAAAATATTATTAATTTTCGGAAACTAACCAATGTGGAAATCGGTGAATGTTTATTTTTTTAACTAAAGAAAGGAGGCAAACAAAACAACGACAATGAGAACCGCTTGAAAAACCAAGCACATTTAAATTAATGATTCATTCACAAATCTTAAAAACTAAGTTATGTTAAAATTAACCAGTCGCTGGAACAGACTTTATGCTGTTTTGGCCGTAGTTTCCACATTTTCTATTTTTAGTTGCCAAAAAGCTTCATTAACTCCTGAGAGTCCAGAAGCACAACTGAACAAAAAAGCTGCTGTATCCGCACAGGCAGGAGCTACAATTGCAACATTAAATTGGGATCAAACCTATCAAAAGATTGATGGATTTGGTGCATTCGGAGGCCGGATTGTTCCATTCTTTGAATCCGCAAAAAGAGATAGTATTCTGGATTATTTATGGGGAGGCAGTGGATTGAAACTGAATATCCTTCGTGGAAAAGTACTTCATACCTATCCTTTTAATCAACAGACCAAGGTCGTTACCATTAAACCGGCAGGAGTTTCGATTGACGTAGACCCCAATAGTGCGACTTATCAGAATTTGACAGCAGATGAAAAAGAACAGCTTGGACAGGTCTGGATCATCAAGAAAGCAAAAGAAAGATTCCAAGTTCCCTTCGTTATGGCAAGTACCTGGACTCCGCCCTTATACATGAAGACCAATACGAGCAGTATTTCCGCGAAATGGTTTAATGGACTTAATTTTAATACTTCTTCAACAGCTTTCGCGCGCTACCTGACTGGATTTGTAAAATCATTTCAAAATGAAGGAATTACAATCAATGCTATCTCTCCTTCAAATGAGCCTGAAAATGTCTTTTCAGACTGGGATGCTTCTTATTGGGACGCTTCGCATTTGGGACAATTTATTACCAACAATCTCCGTCCAGAATTAAACGGCGCTGGTCTACAATCCACCAAGATTATATCTTCCGAAAATGCGGCCTGGGGAACTGCCGATAATTTCCTCTCAGGCATGGACAGAAGCAATGTCGACATCCTTGCGGGGCACGGCTACGTTGAAATAAGTGGCATCATCACTGGTCAACGTGGGTTTAACCAGAGTCCGTCCATGTGGAATTTTAGTATTGGTGGTAAACCAATGTGGGTAAAAGAAGCGTCCGATGATGGCGGCAATTATGACAGTGGCATTGAAGGCGGCTTGAAACTGGCCGTTAATATGCACAAACTACTGGCGGATTGTAATGCCAATGCCTATGTGTTTTGGCTAGGGATGCTGGCATTTCAAAATAATGAGGCGCTTATTTGCACAAAGAGTGATGGTTCTTTGGAGTTTCCAAAAACGTATGATGTGATGGGACATTATTCCAGGTTTATCAAAGCAGGTTATATGCGTATCAATGTAGCGGTTCAAAATGGAAATGGCTTATTGATTTCGGCTTACAAAGATCCTCAATCAGGTAAGTTTGCCTTAGTTGTCACCAACACGGGTACTGCAGCTGTTCCATTGGATATCAACCTCACAGGTTTTGCAAGCGGTGCGCTGAACAATTACCAAACCACGGCAAGCAGTTCTGGCCATTGGGGTAATGTCGGAGCTGTAACACCAAACAGCTCAGGTGTCTATTCCTTAACAATACCTGCTAAAAGTATAAGCACTTTAGAAGGCAACAAACTTTAATTTGTTCATCATACTGAGGGAGCTGTCCTCCCTCAGTGTATTGTTCAAAACACATATTCTAGTTCTAAATTTTGTGCCATTGCCTATTTCCCTTTATCTTGAAAACTTAACTTTCCATAGCATCTGAAGATATGCCTTCGAAAGCATAAAAATTTGAACGACTTCTAAAAATAAGAATTTAAAGAACAAAATCCAGCTGGCTTTCGTTCTTTAAAAAATCAATTCTAAATCATTAGGAAATATAATGTTTAAAAAACAAATTGAAGAACGCACCTGTTCTTTCCGAACTAAAATATATTCCAATATCTTTGCTACCTATATTTTGGAAAAACTACTATGAAATTGCGCTACCTTACGATGCTTACTCTTGGGATATGTACTATCTCTGGATTAAAAGCACAAGAAAAATCAAATCTTATCAAACTAAATCTTTGGCCCCTATCTGTCGGAAATATTGCATTGGAGTATGAAAGATCGCTCAATGAGCACCTATCGATCAATGGAACGATAAGTTATCGTCCAAAAACCAATTTACCCTTTAAATCCCTATGGGAATCTGTTTTTGATGATGATAATAATATTTTGGGTGAAGCTAAATTAGGCGCTTTTTCCATTACCCCCGAAGTACGTTTCTACCTCGGGAATAAAGAAGTGTTAAAAGGATTCTATATCGCGCCCTTTGTCAAATACGCCAATTACAGTGTACACACAAAGATTACCGTCGATGAATCAAATTATCACCGTGAAGTACCTCTATCGGGCAGCTTAGATGCTTTTACCGGTGGGGTAGCTGTCGGTAACCAATGGAAACTTGGACAAAACATCTATTTAGACTGGCGCATTGTCGGTCCCGGTTATGGCTTCAACAATGGAAAGTTCGAAGGGAAAACTCCATTAAATGCAGACGAACAACGCGAAGTAAGGAGACAACTGGATGAATTTGATAGTAAACTCATGAAAATCAAAAAAGAAGTAAATGCCGATGGCGTAACACTAAGCACTAGCGGACCGTTTGCCGGTATTCGCACAGCATTATCCATAGGCTACCGGTTTTAATTACAAGATCCTACGTTCCTCGTATCATCTTTTCCCATAAGCGCACAATATTGGTGCGCTTTTATCCATAGCAATCGCTAAGGATCCTTTGTGCAGTTTTCATTCCAGTTTCGGGAAGAAATAGATCAACTATTTAGTAAATACCCAAGGATTTCTATCTTTGCACAACGGATCACCAGAATATTTAAACAATTAATTAATAACGATTATTTCGCCGCGAGGTTAGTTTCAGACTTGTTTAAACCTAATTTGATTATGTACGCCAATTTTCAAAGTCAGCTAAAGTCTACAACTAAAACCGCCATTATCTTGGTGAGCACTATTAAGGAATAACATCCCTATCGCTAGTTTTTTAAATTAGATTATGCTCACGGGCATACTTAAGCACTTGTCCTATGGTTTGACATTCTGCTTTTGCCATCATCTTCCTGCGATGTGCAACAACTCTGTGTGGGCTCAAAAAGGTGTAAAAAGCAAATAAAAGACCGTTTATTATCCAATAAAAAAGCAATTGAGCAAGACCTGAGCTATTGACCTCTTCTTGCTCCATTGTTTTCTTTAAATGGTGCTGGATTTTATGCAATTATTCGATCCCGGATTCTGGTAGTTCCAACAATCAAATCCACTTAGTCTTCTATCCACTATTTAGAATGGCCCTTAGGAGGTGTTTCCAGAATTTTAATAAAATGTCCCTAATTTTATCTTTAATATCATTTTCTCCAAATACTCTTGCTACCTTTGTTCTTCAAATTAAATTAACATGCCAAAAGAGACAAGAACAGGGCTTTATCAGGGAATCATCGAAAAAGATGACAACGGGAATTACTTTTGTGGTCCCTACCTACTGGATTATCAGACCGTAGAAACTTACTATAAATTGGGCGATCGCGTTAGTATCAAAACCATTATCAAAAATACAAGCCGCAAGAGTATGGAAGCTTATCCGCAAAAATCAGTTAAATTTTCCTATGCGTCAGAGGATCATGGAAATGATTAAAACCCATTTAGATTGAACAATATAAATAACAAGGCCAGTTCTACAGAAATGGCCTTGTTATTTTCAAGATTGTTTTTGACGCGAGGCGAAAAACAAAGCCTCTGATTTTTGGTAAATCAAGAGGCTTCAACATAATCAAATGGATCGATTACTTTATAAAATAGGTATATTTTTTTTCAGCATAAAGAATGTACATTCAATAACTTATCTAAATGATGCATCTAAAATTCATTTTCCATAAAAGCTATTCTAAATTCACATTCTTTTTGAGCGATTCAACCCGTCGTCGCTACCATTTAGTGTAAGTGTCATTACTGATTTACGCTTCAAATATAAAAAACTAGTTTAATAGCTTCCGAGCGGAGATAATTGCTTGTGTCTAATTTTCGTTGAAATAGCGATTCAGTACGATGAAATTAAAGAGCGGAGTAAGGCGATATATCTCGATAATAAAATTATATTTGCAAAAAAAACAATTAACCCAGCAATGAATAATAAATGTCTTAATTGCAATTGTGCGATAGAAACCATTTTTTTGCGGCTATTGTGGACAAAAAGCTGCAATGCCCAGAACACGATATTAATGCCGTAATCAATACCATTGGATTACGCAATCGAAATTATATTGGAATTAATATATAAGTATACACGAATCACTAGCCAATAAGGTCTTATGCTACAAAAACGATCAAGTTTTTTTCTACAATTTGGTATTCTATTAAATTTAATTACATGTAATTTTTGTTTTGCACAAAGACACAAATACGATAATAGACGAATAGATAGTGCAACATTTGTTGAAACTAGAACAATATTAAGCCAGTTAAGCACGGATCAATATGAGAAAAGGATATTCACCAATGAGTTCGTTACAATACCTTACCGGCTTCTCTTACCAAAAAAATTCAATTCAAAAAGAAAATATCCTGTTGTCATTACATTTCATAATTCATCTAGAATGGGTAGTGACAATGAAAACCAATTAGAGCATTTGGCAAGAACCTGGATTAGAGAAGATATTTATACAAGGTTCAACTGTTTCGTTGTTGCCCCACAGTTTGAAAAGCGTTCATCAATCTACGAATTGAATAAGAATGGTATACTTGAGGCAAGACCTTCAAGAGATGCACGGCAAATTTTAGAATTGATAGAAAATATTGAAGACGAGTTTAAAAATATCGATAAAAATCGAATTTATCTCGTCGGTTATTCTATGGGAGCGTCAACAGCACAAAACCTCATGAGCCTGGCCCCAGAAAAATTCGCAGCAATGATTTCTATCGCCGCTGTACCAGATCTATCTAATATCAACACACTTGTTCATAAAAACATTTGGCTTATCCATGGTGAAAAAGATATAGAGAATTCTTATATTGGAAGCGAAGTTTTGTACAAAAAGCTGCACGGAAATCGTAAACTCAATTTCACAACTTTTAAAAATTTACAGCATAATAATATTGTCATTCCGTTTCTACTAACGGACGAGCTCCAAAAATGGTTATTCACTAAGCATAATTAACTTAATTGGACTAGTACCGAGTCTTCAGGGCAATAGGTTGTAATTCCTCATTCGGTATCTGAGGAACATATACGGTCTGTCCTCCCCTTTCGTCGATCAACAAGGCCAATAAACTACTGATGTCGTCGATCGTGTCCAATCCTATAGGGCTGTCTACTATAGCTATATCCCGATCCGAAAGAATCTTTACGGCCTGATGGAAGCTTTCTTGAACCACTAAGATATCCCCGCGGCCATCTTGGCAGGCGCGATAGATTTCTTGAAGATCAGTGATCACTAAGCCCTTGCCCACAGCTGCTTCCAATTCTTTAAAGTAGTCCTCATTTTTTCGTACAAGCTCCTGTTTCATAAAATTCCAAGCACGGCTCTCCAACTGATGTGTTTCAATGTTGTTATAATCAATAGGCAGGTATCCGTAATAGACCGAGGGGCGATCTGCAACCTGTAAGAGCTTGCTATAGTTATCTTCTGTACAGAAAACGAGCGTGCCAATCCTCTCTTCACCAATAAATCGTAAAAGCGCTTTATCAACCCGATTAAGATATTCCCTGAGAAGATCATCAAGATGTTTGGCATCACTGCTCTTATCCGGAAATGTGTTATGGAATTGATTTTCGGGAATCGGGAACTCTTCGCTACTGATATCCTCAACAATACGACCATTGGTGGCTCGAAAAAGGTGGACACCGCTTTGCGAAAGGAGCATCACAAGATAACTGGTTTGACGGCCAATCTCCTTCACCAACGGGCGTACTGCAAATGTATTGCTGATATGGACTCCTTCTTGGTTTGTCTCCCAAGAGGACTTGAAAACTTCACTGATGGTATCAGAAACGAAAATATGAAGACTTTCAAGATTATAATTGATATCGAGCTCTTGATCTATTTTTTCCAATTTTTCGATCAGACCAGCAATATCTTTCTGATCATGTTTATCCAACAACCTATCAATCGCTTCTCTTTTAAAATTTTTGATTTTTATGCGGTCACTGAGATTATCAGGATGTGTGCGATGGGTATTGACAGAGATGGTGACACATAATTTATCCTGAACCCGAATAAGGGTTTGCAAAAGTTGTTTTTCGAACATTATCATAAAGAAATCCGTTAAGAAATAAATACAGTTATATGAAACAACAATTGCAGGAAGCTTCTTGTTTGAATAAAATTGAAGTGAAACAGTTTCCGAGAACTTATTTTCAAAAAACAATACATCCCCTTGACAGTTATGCTAGGTAAAAAAGCATCTACATGAAAAATATTTTTATCGCGGAGTGACAGGTTGTGTCGATCTCCAACACTCCTGTAGATACGATAAAACTGCTATTGAAGAAGTTGATTTTGATATTCTGATTGACTTTACCACAGCGTTTATCGCAAAGCAAAATGTCCTCTTTCGAGGAATAAAAGCTAGACAATTGAAGCCTAGCTTTTATTTATAGTCGTCGAAACAGTTAATTTAAGCGATAAACTTTGAGCTGTTTTTGCAGCTTTTTACGTACCATGTGAATTCTGGTCTTTATAGTGCCTTCTGGCATATTAAAATAGGAAGCGATTTCATGGTATTTATAACCATCTAAAAATAGACGGAAAATTTCATAATTTTCGGGCGTAAGACTGGTCATCGCTTTTTCGATGTCTTCGGCCATAAACTTATTGATCCCTTTATTGAGTTCAGACGTGTTGGTACTTTCTAAGGCAATATAATTATCCTGAATTTCCGTCACGCGCTTGGCTTTTCTATACTTATTAATATACGTATGCTTCATAATCACATATAGCCAGCTCATTAACTTCGGATGCTGCACAAAGTTGTCTATGGACTTCAATGCCCTTATCCAGGTTTCTTGGATCAAATCTTCCTTTTCATCCGGATCAGCTGTAAATTTAGCAGCAAAATGATTAAGCAAACTTCTTTTTTCGTTGATGAGTACATTTAAATTGTAGTTGTTCATAACTTATCCTCTTTCTTTTTTCAACTGATTGTTTAAAATGGTTTTACATGAACAGAGGTAACAAGAAGGATGCTAGATTTGAAGTTCCATTTGCGCCAAAAAATAAATAGCAGCGTTGAGGGTAGAAATACGTTTTCCTATTTTATAAAGCTAATTAAGCAAAGTTTAATAGCTTTTTGACATTTATTTTAAATAATGATCAAAAAATAAGCAACTAATAAAAAAAGATAATAAGGTATTTATTTACTGCTGAAATGTTAGAAATACGTTTATTCTGCGTTTTAGCAATTTATACTCAGATGAACATTGTATACAGTTGTTGAGAAAACTGAACATCCTATTGATCGAAATACGATATCAAAGCAAACTATCACTCTTCGAAAGCTGTTCTAAATAAAAAAATCAAATTATGGGAAATCTATTGTACATCATCGCCGTTATATTGGTCATCATTTGGGCGATAAGCTTTTTTGGAGGTTACGCTACGGGAAATATCATCCACGTGTTATTGGTCATTGCCATTATTGTCGTTTTATTACGTGTCATTCGTGGTGCTGCTTAAACTGAACTCAAAAGATGAAACAAAGCCGAACGTAAACTACGTTCGGCTTTGTTTGTTTTAAAGATTTACAGACTCGCTATTCAATCCATAGCAAAAAGAATAGTGTGATATTGTCGCTAAGTTTATGTTCTTCATTTGTAGCTGAGGTAAGAATAATACCTTGACATTTTAATTAAGCTTTTCAAAACATCTAATGAGCGCAAACGTTTCGGTTCCCAGTTTTGTTCAAATTAAAAAGGAACGCCAGGAAGCATTTTTGCCGATCCCATTTAACGCTTTTTACGATATAAACTGAACCACTATGACACAAAACTCAGAAATCATGATTCATGCCGCCCGACTGGGCAATCTCGAAGTCTTACGTGAATTGATCAATCAGAATACCGATGTAAATACACGGGATGGCAAAGGCTATACCCCATTGATCATTGCCTGTTATAACAATAAGCTGGCTGCAGCCCAATTACTATTGGAAGCTGGTGCCGATGTAAATGCACAGGATAACGGTGGAAACACAGCCCTGATGGGTGTTGCTTTTAAAGGTTATCATGATATTGCCAAATTATTAATCGGTTATGGCGCAAATTTAAACCTGCAACATGGGAACGGTGGCACCGCGCTGATGTTTGCAGCCATGTTTGGCAGAAATGAAGTACTTAAGCTTCTACTTGACAATGGTGCAAATACCAGGCTACTCGATACCCGTGGCTTGTCGGTGTTAGACCTCGCCGCGCAACAGGGAAATGATACCGCACTCACACTGCTACAGCATTAGTATTTATTTAAATAGGATGGTCCACAAATATGCCCCAAATAGTATAAAACTTTTTGGGGCATATTTCTACATTGGATATTATTTAGATACTACGCAGGCACTTTGCGCGATTTTTCCCGCTCCCAAAACCGGTGTTGGGCAATTGCTTTAATGAATTTATCCACTAAGGACTTCGGATCCTGATCAACTATAATTCCGTCATCAAGCACAGTCTCCGCTGAAAACTCTTGGTATACCTTGCTAAAAAAATAGGTCGCTTCCAAAACCGGACTTGCCTCGACATCTGCGGCAATTGCTTTACAGTGTTTGAACGCTTCATTTAGAAAATGGACAGCATCGGCATTGGACTGCAGTGTAGCTACGCTATCCTTTCCTCCGGGTATATATATGGCGTCATACAGCACCGATGCTCCCGTTAAAAAGCTTTCTTCAACAGGGATCTTCTTGTTGTCCGTGCCCGTAACCTCCCCGAGCTTAGGTGCAATAACATGGACAATTCCACCCGCAGCCCGGATCGCATCTGCCACGGCCTGAAATGATTTCGTATCTACTCCATCGGCAGCAAGCACGGCGATCTTTCGACTCTTGATCGTATCTTTTATCGTATTTTGCATACTTAAAGCCGCCGATTTTTTTAATTGCTCCTTGACTTGAATAGGCTCATAATCGGAAGGATCGGCATCTGCTGGGATGCTTTTATTAATCGGCTTTTCAACTTCTTTTTGCACCTGTAATCCCAAGGCAAACGCAACTTCAGCTGCCAGCCCCTGATCGACCAGCGACAGTATACCGATCATGCGCTGCCTTACCGAAACGGCCTTCACTTTACCCAGCTCAAAACTGAACGCATCTACAAGATGATTTTTTTCCGGCTCAGACTGACTATTATAAAACAGCCTTGCTTGACTAAAATGGTCGCGGAAACTATCGCTCCTAGCCCGCACTTTTCTGGCATCAATACGCTCTTGATAGCTTTTAAAACCACCATCTGCCTCGCCTACCTGCGCAGGATCATTATTCCCCAATGAATTTGGTCCATAGCTCGTCTTACCTCGATCAATCCTTTGCCGCATAAATCCGTCACGCTGATTGTTGTGCGAAGGACAGATGGGCCTATTAATCGGAATTTCATGAAAATTAGGTCCACCTAAACGAATAAGTTGGGTATCTGTGTAAGAGAACAATCGCCCTTGCAACAACGGATCATTTGTAAAATCAATTCCTGGCACAATATTGCCAATATGAAAGGCAACCTGCTCCGTTTCGGCAAAGAAATTATCGGGATTTCGATTTAAAGTCATTTTTCCAATAGGCTGAACAGGCACCAACTCCTCAGGAACAATCTTCGTTGAATCTAGCAGGTCGAAGTCATACTTAAATTCGTCAGATTCGGGAATGACCTGTATGCCGAGTTCCCATTCTGGAAATGCACCGTTTTCAATGGCGTCCCAGAGATCCCTTCGATGAAAATCGGGGTCTTTACCGGATATATTTTGAGCTTCATCCCATGCGACTGAATGAACTCCAAGCAGTGGTTTCCAATGAAACTTAACAAAGTGCGATTCGCCATTGGAATTGATCAACCGAAAAGTATGAACACCAAATCCCTCCATCATGCGGTAGCTTCGCGGTATTGCTCGATCACTCATCAGCCACATGATCATGTGTGTCGACTCAGGCATTAAAGAAATGAAGTCCCAAAATGTATCATGGGCAGAAGCCGCCTGTGGAATTTCATTGTCGGGTTCGGGCTTGACAGCGTGAACAAGATCGGGGAACTTCATTGCATCCTGAATAAAGAATACAGGCATATTATTACCCACCAGATCGAAATTACCTTCTTGTGTATAAAATTTGACAGCAAAACCACGAACGTCGCGGGCAAGATCCGTCGACCCCCTCGAACCAGCAACCGTAGAGAAACGCACAAACACTGGGGTTTCAGTTTCGATATCATTAAGAAAACCCGCTTTTGTCCATTCAGCTAAAGGCTTGTATAATTTGAATACGCCATGCGCGCCCGAACCTCTTGCGTGTACAACACGTTCGGGAATGCGCTCGTGGTCAAAATGTGTGATCTTTTCTCGGAGAATAAAATCTTCCAAAAGCGTAGCGCCCCGATCTCCAGCACGCAGCGAATTTTGGTCATCATTGATCTTGACTCCCTGATCAGTGGTCATTTGCTGTCCTGTGGCGTCCGCCGTATGTGGTCTTAGGGCGTTGACCTTTTTATTTTCCACTGGATCAACTTGTTCAGTCTTCAATTCTTTTTTTTTCATTATAATCGATTTTTGGGTTTAAACATCGTTTGTCGTATAAACTTTGAAGAAAATTCAGCTATAACTTTTGCATATCCATCTGGACGGGCAATATTCACCATTTCATATAGGAACTTTTCCAATCGACTAATCGTTTGTTTTAATTCTAAAAGTGTTCTTAAATTTTCTCTCCAAGAAGATCGGATGGCCCATTAATAAGGGAAAGTATAGACTGGATGAACCTTGTTTAAAGTAGGTACGGCGGATAGCAACTCTACCGCTGTTAAAGGTTGCTGCTACGTTCAAACAAAAAAAGGAGCTTTAGGGCTCCTTTTTTTGTTTATCGAATTTTTATATGTCTATCAGACTTTAAATGTTATACAAAAAGTTGTACCTATATTAAGCTCGCTATCGACGGTGACTTTTGCCTCGAGACGATCTACGAGGCGTTTTACAATAGAGAGCCCAATTCCCGAACCTTCAAATCCCTGCGAGTTCGGCAAGCGTTTAAAAATATCGAATATATTACTATCATCCTTAATATCCATTCCGATACCATTGTCTTTAATATAGTAGTTAACGAAATGTCCCTGCTTTTCACTATATACCTCGACTCTCGGGCGATCTTTTTTACTGCTATATTTTATGGCATTGCTGATCAGATTTAAGAACAACTGGTATAACAGTGTTCTTTCCCCTAAAATCGGCAAAGTTTCTCCCAAAACAAACTCAAGATGGGCGCTTTCAAACTGCTGCTTACAGCTTTCGAGAATGTTAAGAATTTTATTCCGTGGATCGATCAGTTCCGTTTTGAAGGCAACATAATTCGATTGCGTTAGCTGATACACCTTGTCCATCATTTCAGTGATCAGCGCGGTAGCATCCATAATATTTAGTGCCATTTTGCGTAACATATCCTTCGGAAGATCATCTTTCATCAACATCATCTGGGCAGCAAGCTTTATCGATGAAAGTGGATTTTTAAGATCATGGGTTAATGTATAGCCAAATGTATCCAAGGCATTGTTGGACCTGACAAGTTCTTTATTGAGCTGAGCAATCTCTCCGCCGCGCTGGGCAATAGCTTGTTGGGTTATTTGTGCGACTTTCTCCATAAAAGAAAGCTCGGCACGTTTCCACTGGATAGACTTGCCTTTCATCTTTTCACGCCAAGCTTCAAAAGATGTCCGTGGAGATGGAAATTCAACTTTCTTTTCAGGATCGTAATGATATATTTTTTCGGGTTTTCCAGCCCATACATCTTCGTAAACATGTTCTCTGCGGAATAAATAGATGTGCCATTTATTGCTGGGAAGGATATTTATCCGCAAAATGCCAGGCAATATAACCGGTTGCGGGGGGGCACTGTCACCATAGACAAAGTTTGATGTAAAAAATAAATCATTTTGCCCTTCTTCTTCTATAAAGCGATCGATCTCACGCAACTGCAATTCAGTGGGTACATCGCCCCAACTTTTAGAACCTCGGTCGTGCTTGATCATTAGTCCATCTGCGCCCGCAATTTCTAGAATTTGTGGTGCAAAGCGTTCAAGCACAATTCCAATATCGCTATTAACTAATAACTCAGACTTCAGATCACGTTCCATAACACCCATAATGGTTTGTGCTACCAGGTTTTCTTTTTGATGTTCTGAAAGATAGTAGTTTATAGCGTATTGCGTTAAAAAAGCGCATAAATGACGTTGGGCGAGATCAACATTCAAAGGCTCGCTATTCTGGCACGCCACCAAGCCCCAAAGTTTTCCTTCGATAACGATAGAAAAACTGGCACTGGCCCGTGCTCCTGCGTTTTTAAGATATTGTAAATGTACTGGAGATAATGCTCTGAGGCTACAGCGTGTCAAGTCTACCTCAGCAGCCTCCAAACCCTGTATAGCAATAGTCGGACCATCAACATCAGCTACGTGGCGCGCAAGAAACTTCACATAGAGTTCTCGTGCTTGTGCCGGAATATCAAATTCCGGATACCGGTACCCCATCAATGGGGTCATTCCATCTGCGATGGACTCTGCAATGACCTGTCCGCTATTGTCCTCCTCGAAACGGTATACCATAACTCGGTCAAAACCAATAATCTGACGGATCAGTACAGTCAATGATTGCCAAGCATTGCCATGACGTTCTTCAAGGTACTTCGCATAATAAAATAATCGCGTCGCTTTTAAATGATTTTCATTACAGATTTCTATTTCAAGGTATGTCCGCTCGTCGTACTGGTAAATACTCAGGTAATAGTCTACATTTTTAATGCGGATACGCTCCACAAAACGTGTAAAGATCTCTCCTCTAATTTGCGTTTCAATCTCTTTAAGATTCAACTCCTTTTCGGACGATAGCAATGGTAATAGCTGAGCAATAGAGCGTCCGAGGATTTCCTTCATGGGAATATCAAGAACGATAGTTAAGTTTTCACTTGCGGCAATACATCCGCTCTCATCAAAAATACAAAGGAAACCGAAAGACTGGATCTTACCGCATAGGTGGATTTTCTCTTCGTGACACTCCAGTTGACGCATAGTTTGCTAGTTTTTAATCATTTAATTCGCTAATAATAGGAAATTCTCGAAAGAGATAATTTGCCATACATTATAAATCTAGCACCCCTCTTCAAACATGTCATATCTTAGGCTAAGATAAAAAAAAATTGCGACGAATAACAGATCAAACGTTTGTTTAAAATTTATTCTGAATAGCTGATCGTTCAAACCACTGGTATTCAAAACCATAAGCAATTGTTCCTTTTAAAAATAAAAAAGCTAGGTTGGAAAGGACCTAGCTTTTAAAACTTTCTTCACGACTGGACAAGCCGTATTTAAATAAGGAACAATACTTTTAACGAAGTTGTTTGAATAATTTGTTTTTATCTTTTAATAGCTTTCATTCCTGAAGATCAACTCACTTAAATCTTTCCAAAACGATCTATTTCGAAGTGTAAGCATACCCTGACCATGGTAATAAGGAACAGTCCTGCACTGCAACAGCGTCAGTCTCTGCCAAAAGGTCGGCGTCCGGTACACTGGTATCAAATGACAAGGTCCATTGCACAGCTGCTGGTAGATTGACATGTTGTAAATGAGCTGAAAAGTTCATCAGGATAATCATTTGCCTCTCCTTTTGTTCCACATAGATACTAAGTACCTTCTTATCACAGAGGCACTCAGTCCTGATATCACTTCGTTGCATATTTTTTAACAACGGATTGCTTTTCCGAAATGCGATCAACGATTTATAATAGGACAACTGTTGCTGATATGGTTGCCTGTTCAATTCGTCCCAATCCAACACAGCTTGCCTAAATATTGTTTCATCCTGTGGATCGGGAACCTCGTGATCTGTGAGAAAATCTTCAAACTCCCGCTTGCGGCCCTCCCGCACCAGCTCTACCAGCTCTGGATCACTGTGACTGATAAAATACGGAAAAGGTCGCACTGTCCCCCATTCTTCGCCCATAAATAGTAGCGGAAGATAGGGCGACATGAATACAGCAAAAGTCATAAGACGTGTTATTTCTCTGGCGTAAAGCGAGGCCGCACGATCACCCAGCATCCTATTGCCGACCTGATCATGATTCTGACTGAAAACAATGAAGCGATCGCCCGGAATACCCGCCGTATCTGTTCCAAAAAATTTCTCGCGATGGAAAGAATAGTTCCCATCAAAAACATAGGCCTTCTCGTAGGCTTTTGCCAGATCTTCCACGCCATTAAACTCCCGATAATAGCCCTTTTTTGGTTCGCCTACGGCTACGCGTAAGGCATGGTGAAACTCATCTAGCCACTGCGCATCCATCGCAAAACCATTTTTTGCCAAGGGGTCTAAAAATCTTCTGTCGTTAAGATCGCACTCAACAAAGAGATATCGATTTTTCCCTGTTTTAGCGATCACATTATCCGTTTCCGCACGGATTTCCTGAAGGATGTGAATTGGACTGAAATCCTTGATCGCATGTACTGCATCCATGCGCAGCGCATCAATGTGAAAGTCTTCAAACCACATCCGTACATTGTTGACTACCAAATCCCGCTGTCCGTGACAGAAACGGTCGTCATAATTGAGTGCATCGCCCCAGGGCGTTCGATATTTCTCAGTGAAATAAGGACCATACTGCGCAAAATAGTTTCCTTCGGGGCCCACATGATTATAGACCACATCGAGAATTACAGCTATACCAGCCTCATGACAGGCATTAACTAGCCGTTGCAATTCGGAAGCGCCACCATAAGAATGCTGTACCGCGAATGGAAATACGCCATCATAACCCCAATTTCTCTCTCCGGGAAATTGAGCGATCGGCATGATTTCGATAGCAGTTATTCCCAAATTTTTCAGATAAGGAATCTTTTTGATAACTCCATCAAAGTCATGGGACGACGAGAATGTACCGACATGAAGCTCATAGATGATAAAATCTGATTGTTGCGGCGGCTGATAGTCTTGATCGGTCCATGAAAAAGCGAGGTCTACAGCTTGAGACGGTCCATGAACACCTTCCGGTTGTGAACGAGAAAGCGGATCAGGAAATTCGTTGTCGTCTACCCGTATTCTATACAAATCGCCCGCACGGATTAGATCACTTTCGGCATACCAATAACCGTAGGCTTGCTGCTCTAGCGGTATTTCGACACCCATATTATAAAGCATGCAATAGACATTCTTTGCATTTGGCGCCCATACGCGAATCTCCCATAGCGCACCATTGTATTGAACTCCTAATTGTCTAATTCCTGTTTTGCTCATAATCCAGTGGTCGCTCTATTGTGATTGAAATAAAAGAATCGAGCGCGAGGGAACTAAAACCGTATCCCCAGCTGGAAACTCCCCAAAATCACCTATCCTATCGCTATTCGTATCTATGATCTTATTCCAGGAAGCCCCATAGATTTCACTAGGGAGTTTATAGGCGACATCTTCCCAATGGGCATTAAATAAAAGGTAAAAATTGGCATCCACTATTTTATTACCAGCGGTGTCTACTGATCGAATTCCCTGACCATTGAGAAATACAGCAAGGGAACGGGCATAATCCTCCTGCCAATGATGATCATCCATCTCAGATGCGTCTGGGAGAAACCATACGATATCCTCGACACCCGTACCACGAATGGGTATACCTTGAAACCATTTACGACGGCAGAATACAGGATGTTCACGGCGAAAATGAATTAATTTTTTAGTAAAATCCAATAAAGTTCCATCCACGCTGGTCCAGTCCAGCCAAGAGATCTCATTGTCCTGGCAATACGCATTATTGTTGCCTTGCTGTGTTCTGCCCAGTTCATCGCCAGCGACGAGCATAGGCACACCTTGCGACAGGAACAAGGTCACCAGCATATTTCGTTTTTGTTTTTGTCTTAGGCTATTAACTGTAGCATCCTCTGTAGGTCCTTCGACCCCGCAGTTCCAGGAGCGATTGTGACTTTCACCATCTTGATTATCCTCGCCATTGGCTTCGTTGTGCTTATCGTTATACGATACAAGGTCATGAAGTGTAAATCCATCGTGTGCAGTAATAAAATTAATGCTGGCGGAGGGTGTTCGATTATCTCCCCTATATAAATCGGAGGATCCTGTAAGGCGATTGGCAAATTCAGCAATCATGCTATCTGCCCCGATCCAATAATCTCGGATACAATCACGGTATTTTCCATTCCATTCGGCCCAGCCAGCAGGAAATTCGCCAACTTGGTAGCCCCCTTCTCCGATATCCCAAGGCTCTGCAATGAGTTTGACCTGTGAAATCACCGGATCTTGATGAATAACGTCAAAGAATGAACTTAATTTATCGACCTCGTGTAACTCCCGTGCCAATGCTGATGCCAAATCAAAGCGGAACCCGTCAACATGCATTTCTTCAACCCAATAGCGCAGACTGTCCATAATCAGACGTAATACATTGGGTTGACGTGTATTTAAGGTATTGCCAGTTCCGGTAAAATCCATATAATACCTTTGGTCTTCCGCCAAGCGATAATAAGAAGCGTTATCAATTCCTCTAAAAGACAGTGTTGGCCCCATTTCGTTACCTTCGCCGGTATGGTTGTAGACAACATCGAGGATCACTTCGATACCGGCATCATGTAAGGCCTTGACCATTTTTTTAAATTCCATAACCTGCTCGCCATGTGTACCTGAAGCGGAATAGCGCACATCGGGAGCAAAAAAACCGATGCTATTGTATCCCCAGTAGTTAGTGAGTCCTTTGTCCTTTAAATGACGGTCAGTCAAAAAATGATGGATCGGCAACAATTCGACGGCAGTAATACCCAGTTCTTTCAGGTAATTTATAGCAACAGGATGTGCCAAAGCAGCATAGGTTCCTCTTATTTCTTCGGGAATGTCAGGATGTGTCGCTGTAAAACCTTTTACGTGGGTTTCGTAAATCACACTCTGATGCATCGGTACCCGCGGCGGACTGTCGTTCCCCCAATCAAATTTGTTATCAATAACAACAGCTTTGGGAACAAAAGGAGCGCTGTCTGTTGTATCTAAACTCATATCATCGTCTCCAATAGTGTATGCAAATAGCGCATCATCCCATTGTACAGTACCTGATATTGCTTTTGCATACGGATCAATCAACAATTTATGGGGGTTAAAACGGTGTCCTTGCGATGGATCGTGCGGACCATATACCCGATAGCCGTAGCGTTGTCCTGGCTTAATTCCCGAGAGATAGATATGCCACACTTGGTGCGTCTTCTCGGTTATTTTAAATTTTGTGACTTCCTCCTCATCGGAACTAGTATAGAGGCAAAGTTCAACAGCTTCAGCATGTTCGGAGAAAAGGGCAAAGTTAACCCCTTCCCCATCGTAAGTAGCTCCTAATGGATAAGGGCTTCCGGTATAAATTTTTGTTTCCATCTGTATGTTTAACGGTTGTATAATTTCGTGTAGTAAGCTAATTTCTCCTGGTGGTTTGCTGCAAATGCCCCTTTTTGCATACGCCATACCCAATTGCCAGCTGTGCTGGCGGGACGGTTCATGCGGCAAGATCCATCAAGATTCAGGATATCTTGCATCGCGATAATAACGCTGTCTGCAACGGATGCGTGGAGTGAACGTATGAGGACATCATTTAGATTTGTATTTTCAACGATTTGCCCATAGTAATTATTGATCCTTTCTTTGCCCGCTCCATCGAGATCTTGATTAAACCAAGACAGCGAAGTATTATTGTCGTGGGTGCCCGTATAGGCGACAGTATTGCGGTTATATTGATGCGGGATATGAGGTGAATGGGGCATATCGTTGCCAAAAGCAAATTGTAATACGGCCATTCCCGGAAAATTATATTCATTACGTAGCTGATATACCTTAGCGTCTATGTCACCAAGATCTTCGGCGATAAAAGGCATATGATCCAACGAAGTTTTCACATGATCAAAAAAATCCGATCCAGGCCCTACAACCCAGCTTCCATTTTTTGCGGAAGTTTCTTCATGGGGCACTTCCCAATAGGAAGAAAATGCTCGGAAATGGTCAAGCCGTAACGTATCGAATAGCGTACAGTTATGTGACAAACGTTCCACCCACCATTGATAACCATCTTTTTGAAGTGAGCTCCAATTATAGGTTGGCATACCCCATAATTGACCGTCGGCGTTGAAGTAATCGGGTGGTACCCCCGCAACATGATTTATAGTACCGTCTGCTTTTAATGAAAAGTACTGCGGATTGCCCCACACATCGGCAGAATCATAGGCAACATAAAATGGGATATCGCCTATAAACCTAATCCCATAATCACGCGCATAGTTTCTTAACGCACTCCATTGCCTAAAAAATAGGAACTGAAACCATTTTTCCTGTTGCAATTCATCTGCAAATCGAGTGGCGAAATCTTCCAGCGCTGCGCTATCGCGAAGCTTATAAAGCGCTGGCCATTGATACCATGGACGATCGTCATGTCTATTTTTCAAAACTTTGAAGAGTGCATAATCATCAAGCCAGGAAGATTCGCGGTCTACAAACTCGGAAAATTCTTGCGTAGGCTGCGCTGGAAGACGATGGAATGCCTTTTCAAGGAGCCGATATTTTGAGCTGTTTATTTCCGCGAAATCTATTGTTTGCAAGCCCTTCTTTTTCAAGGTCTTCAATTCATCCTTATTCAGCAAGCCAAATTTTAATAATTCCTTTAAATCGATGAGTAAGGGATTTCCAGCCCTGCTGCTTAAGGTGCTATAAGGCGAATAACATTGTGCTAAGTCTGTAGGCCCCAATGGAAGGATCTGCCACCAGCTTTGGCCTCCACGTTGGAGCTGTTTAACAAAACGGCGAGCTTCATTCCCGAGATCTCCGATCCCATAAGGTGACGGTAATGAGCTTATATGCAACAATACACCGGAACTCCTTTTCTGAGTGGAATCTTTATATTTTAAGATCGCCATGGGAAGATCCTTAAAAATAGCATTGATAGGAATTTCTGTGCCTTCGCCACTGCTATCCATCAAAACATGCTGCCAAGTCACTGAACGATGAGTTAAAAGCTGAACTTTTGTATCGGACCAATCAAATGAACAGGGCACAAATTTTGCGATTTTACCAATAGCGGCAAGATGTAGCGGTAAAATCACCACTAACCACTCATCCCCTGACCTACGTGCGAAAGCCAATATATGTTTCAGATATCGACCAGTCACCTTCAGTGGAATATAGCTGCTATCCGGTGCAAGTGTATGATCGTCCTTTCTCAGTTTCACCAATTCCTTTACCAACCAAAGTTTTATTCTTCCATCGTGTCTATTTCGCCATAAAAATGGAATTCGCTCTTCTTTGGCTGTCTCTTCGATAGTGTCGAGGAGACCTTTATTTAATTCATAAGCTATAGGTCGTCGGTTGTCGGGATCAACAAAGCTATAGTTCCAAAGTTCTGATCCCTGATAGATATCGGGTATACCAGGACAAGTAAACTTTAAAATTTGCTGAATAAGTGAATTCAATATCCCATAATCAGCGACTGCCTCAATAAATTGATAAAAGCTCGTAAAAAAAGGACGGTCTTTGTCCAGCAAAAAAGAAGCGAAGTCCCGAACTGAAGCTTCATAAACTAAATTTGGATTCTCCCAGCTTGAGCGTTCTTTACCTTCGCGAAGGTATTTCACCAAGTAGTCCAAGAAACGTTTTTCAAATGCTGCACATGCCTTCGCATCCTGTTTCTCCATTGGATAAGAGGAGACCAAAGACTGATAGATGAAATATTCATCATTTGGGTGCGGAAGGTCCTTTCGATATTCATTCCAGACCACATCCTGCCAAATGCGCAGTTGTTTTACCCACTTTTGCGCCATAGCAGTTAGGACCAAAAGGCGGCTCCGTGAATCCTCCCCTCGCTTGGTGTCGTGTGTTGAACTGGCGTTGATTGACAGTGGCCAATTTTTTTGCCGATCCTGCATAAATCGGTGAAATTGCTTGATACTAAGCCCTAAATTCTGTGGATGGTCACCCACTTCATTATGTCCAATAAACCGGTTGTAGGTGTACATCAAGGTATCTTCTACCCCTTTTGCCATTACTGGCCCAGTCAATTGCATGCAGCGGAGAAAGAAATCGGCCAAAGCAGTTTGGTTCGGCGATTGATAAGCTACCTGCGCTTGCTGAAACTGATTTCGAAATTGATCGACCAGCTCTTGGTCGAGCTCGGGGTTCTTCATCAACTTTTCAAAAAGTGAAGACACAAGTTCGAAGTTCCTTATTGACAATGGAAAGCAATCATCATAAAGCCGATAGACCGGAAAAAGTGCAATAAAGGACTTTAAAATGTCCTTTAGCGCATCCCGCTTCTCTTGGTCAACAACACCCAGAAGTGATGCTAACGATTTGGCAAGATTGTCGAGCTCTCCCTGCATCTGATCTGTAAGAATCTTACATTTTTTTGCATATTGATCTTTTTTAATTGATAAGCTTTCGCCAGTAACTTTGCGATAATAGTTATTCAATATTTTCTTTCCCGACTGGCAGGAACATACATTATTACAAACTGATAAAAAATCATAGCCCGTTGTTCCCTGTATAGGCCAGTCGACCGGGAGATTCTCTCCTTTCTCCAGTATCTTTTCAGCGACGATATACGTTTTCGGACCGATATATTTTCTCAAATTGTAGAGGTAGGCTGTGGGATTATAAAGTCCATCGATATGATCAATGCGGAGTCCATCAATCAGCCCCTCGTCAACGAGTGTTTTGATTAGCTCATGAGACTGCTTGAATACTTCTTCGTCCTGCACATTTAAACAAATTAGTTCGTTGACCGTAAAAAAACGTCTATAATTTATTCGTTGATGTGTATGCCACCAAGGACAAAGCTCATAATTCTGACTAGTTACCAATTCAAGAATACGATCGGGATCCGCATTAAAGCGTTGCAGCGTAGACGTAAGTATCTCGCCTGAGAGACCTTTAAAGATGTGTATTCGCAACTGCTTCCACTCTTCGTTATCTCCATTGGCTTGAGCGGTATTTATCTGAACCAAAAGGCCGCTAAAATCGGCTTGTGTGTTCCGTAAATAATCGCCCAATATAAAGCCATAGGATTCTGGTGAAATTGGATAAACATTTCCTTGATAAGAAAGTCGAAGACTATCATCGGAAAAAACGACTGTAATTTCATTGTCTGATATTGCTTCATCCAAAGTCTTTGCTAATATAGGTACCATTAATTTTCCCTGCTCAAATAAATTCGAACTATAGCAGGTATCAAAAAAACGGCTAAATGTTGATGACTGTCCAAATTCCAGCAAATCCATGAGCCATTCGTTCGCTGGATGAAATGCCATGTGATTTGGAACGATATCCTGAATCCATTTGATATTGGATTCTCTTAATTGTTTCTTAATAGCCCTGAGCTCGTCGAGTGTACCTAATTCTGGATTTATCTGATGCATATTAACACCGTCATAGCCATGGACACTCCCCGGCGTTGATTGTAAAATAGGTGCAGCATAAATCGTATCTATACCTAGATTAAGCAGGTAAGGAATTATGGCTTTAAAATCAGCAAAGTTAAACGCTTTATGAAATTGAATTCTGTAGGTTGTATTTGGCTTATTAATGGATACATTTCTATTCGTCTGCATAGTGCTGGATTTCATTTTAGTTCAGAACGCCAGCCAGCCATTTTAGTTCAATCGTTTTTCAAAAAAGGGAAGTTGAAATGAGATGGAAGGGGGTTGAAAATAATAAGGCAAAAAAATAATTTAAAATTAAAACGAATCTTTCTGAGCTGCGTTCTACCTGTACTTCTTCAATAATTGCAGTTTAAATTATTATAATATGAAAAAAATAGGAATTACGTTTTCCGCTTTTGATCTGCTTCATGCAGGTCACATTAAGATGCTCGAAGATGCCAAAGAACAGTGCGACTTTCTGATTTGCGGTCTGCAGACAGATCCAACGCTGGATCGTCCAGAAAAAAACAAGCCGACACAATCGGTATTTGAACGCTATATGCAATTAAAGGCATGTAAACATGTGGATATGATTATCCCTTACGCTACTGAGCAGGACCTCGAAGATGTTTTACGTTCATACAAAATACATGTTCGCATTTTGGGTGATGAATATATGGATAAGGCATTTACAGGCAGACAGTATTGCGAAGAAAAAGGGATACGACTTTATTTCAATAGACGGGAAAACAGGTTCTCGAGTTCGTCTTTGCGGAGAATAATTGCATCGAAGGAAAACACTAGTAAGGGCGCCGTGGTCAGTATAAACGATGGGGCTAATTACGCGTTAAAGCGCATAAACGCATAAACTAATAGTAAAAATATGATTATAGGTATTATTTTCGGCGTATTTGACATGTTGCATGTAGGCCATATCGTTGCGCTACAGGAAGCGAAGAGTCAGTGTGATTATCTCATTGTGGGACTTAAAACCGATTCAAATGTACAGGAAGCTGATGGCCATGACACGGCTCAGACCATGGTCGAAAGATTCATCAAATTGGAAGGCTGTCAGTTTGTTGATGAAATCATCCCTTTTGAATCGGATCACGACATTACAGATATGCTTCAGTCACTACCTGTCCACAAATTCTTTATAGGGGAAGACTATAAGATGGTTGATTTTTCAGGCAGAGATTATTGTATTTCAGAGGGAATTGAAATTTGTTATACCAAGAACAAAAACCGATTTTCAAGTCAGTCGCTTCGAAAAATTGTGAGTGAAAAAGAAATTGAGAAGGCGGAAAGGAGTTTTGGCGCAAGTTTAAAATGCCATTCCGCAAATATTATTTCAACTACACCCCAATAAAGGAGCAATGAAATATAGATACTGCAGGCTTGTAAACAATAACAATATCGTTCGTTATGAAAAAAATCAATATCGGTATTATTACGAGTTTAAGAAAGCAGTTGTTTGCCTATCGCATCCTCTTTTCTGAACATGTACAAAGTCCCGCAAGGGTTGTCCTGGAAGCAGCATCTCTTGAATCTATTAGCAGCAATTCTCTCATTCATGAAAAGCCTGAATTGCTGCTGCTCGATTATCGTTTGGTATTTAAAGATACCGCCCTTTTCTTTTCGCTTCTAAATAATCGCTATCCAAACCTGATCGTTATTGTTCTTGTGGATCAAACTCAGCTAAAAGAAGCGAAGCGATGTCAACGGTTTGTTGATGCCTATGTAGCCCCAAACATAGAGATTCTCCAGCTTTCTACACAGATTAGGAATCTAACAGTACGCGCTCCCTTCATGAACGCACATTAGTATAACAAGTGATGGCTTCGTCTTTTAATGAAATACCTGAGATAAGCGTATAAATAACGTGTACTTTGGGGCATTATCGAGAAAATTCCAATCGCAAAAATTTAATACGGTTTTAAATCCTTAGCTGATTATGTTGGCGCGACTCACACAGTGATTCTAACATGCTGATAATGAACAGTCATGACCAATATTAAGTATAAATTACATCTTCCGTAATATTTACCTAAAGATCGTTTCAGCGTTCCAACACGAAGCATTTTGACTAAAATCTGCACTGTTGTTGTTCTATAATTGCCGTAACATTTAGAAAATAACAACATGCAGCACATCGAGATAAACTCATTTTTTAAAGAAAAAAGAAGCCTACTCAAAAATTTCGCTTCGCAATTTACTTCAGATCCGGAGATTAAAAATGATCTTATACAGGACACCATGGTTAATGCATTAAAATCCATCGAAAAGCTTATACATAATCCTAAGGTGGGCTCATGGTTGTATGTGATTATGCGCAACATTTATATTAACCATTACAGAAAAACAAAACGTACTGAGAACTATCACCATGAGTATGCAGCTTTAGCCAGTGCGGATTCTGTTTCAACAAATTTAAGCAGCAGCAAATTTATCCAGGATGATATCCAAAAAGCATTGCGTCAGCTTTCCGAAGATAATTATGAAATTTTCAACATGTTCCTAGAAGGTTATAAATATCATGAAATCGCCGAATACATGCAGATGCCTGAAGGCACTATTAAAACACGCATTCATTTTATTCGAAAGACCATGCAAAAGCAGTTAGCAATATATCATTAATACAGGGCATATATTAAACTATAAAAAAATAAAAATTAAAACTATTTACAAATAAATCTTGTTATTTAAACATTATCACTAAATAAATAAATATTATGATTTCAAACAAAACATTACTTGCTTCACTAGCTACCGCAGCGATTTTAGTTTCGTGTAATAATCAAACACCGCAGGAAAAGGCGGCTGAGAAGATGGAGCATGCGGAGGAAAAAGCAGCCGACGCCAATGAAGAGGCAATGAAAACTTCCGAAGATGCTGCGACGAAAGATGCAGAAGCTGTTGTTTATTCCGATAAAGCGGCGGCTAATGCAGCCATTGCTTCAGTGACAGCCCCTGTCCTTTCCAATGATAAAGCCAAGGAACTTTATACAAAATTAGGTAAAACTTGGGTGGATCGCATCAATGCAGAGTCTGCAGATCAAGCGTTGGATAAAGAGAAATCACTGTTGGATATTAAAAACGAGATCGAAAAAAGTCTTGCTGATGGAAAAATATCTGCTTCGGATAAAGATAACATCATGAAATACCAATCGGATTGTTTAGCCGCTATTAAAGCTGCGCTCTAGAACATACGAGCAAAATAATCAATAAATCATAGGATATTTTGCGATTCACTTTCAAATCGTAAGATATCCTATTATTTTTGTCGTTATCCTTACGGCTCCATTGATTAAAGAAAGATGAAAATTATGAAAATCCATTCGACCAATTATTTTAACACATTGATTGAAGCTGCTGCAGATACCAAAGTAGTTAAGGGCACTATTCCACCATCAAAAAGCAATAAAACCGTTGCTGAACGACAATATGAATTAATCGCCTCTGCACCTTATCAGTATACATCTGACGATATTATTTTCCAAGTCTATGCGGAAAGAAGGGATCTAACGCCAGATGAGTATCCCGAAGCAAGAGCAGTTTTTTTCTCAAGAGGACAAGCTTGCCTGCGAGCTTCCCCCCTTACAAAAACCTATGTGTATGGGATTCATAGTAATAGTGAAGGCAGGATCGCTCTATATGGAATGGAAACAGCAATTTATCAGAAGTTTGTAGCGGATGATAATACAGCGAAAGTTAAAGCAATGAGGTCTACTAGGTAGCACTTGCACAATAAAATGGTGTTGAAAAAATTAACATTTCTCATGAGCAATCAATTGCTCCAAAAAAGAAATCTGCCGTTCGTTTATTTTCTTCCTAGCTTCCGCAAATGTAAACCAACCTCCGCGATCTACTTCTGGATAAGTTTGCATTTTTCCGGATTTCGGCGGCCATTCCATTTCAAAGGTATTGCTTACCAGATCAGCAGGATCTATATCTCCTTCAATTGCCCAGCACTTAACTATTTTTCCTCCTTTCTGTTGAATAGCTTGTAGCGCAATAAAATTTCCGCTGGGAAGATAGCCTGTCTCTTCAATAAATTCCCTTTTGGCTGCTTCAAGTTCATCTTCATACAAATCGATTTCTCCCTTAGGAATTGTCCAAGAGCCTTCATCTTTTTTCGTAAAATAGGGACCACCAGGATGTACTAAGAAAAAATAAATTTCTAGCGCCTCAAATTTATACAATAACAATCCAGCACTGGTATTTATCTTTTTAGCCATTGTTGCTGCTATTCCGTAACCGAATCCATGTAGGGGCATGATCGCTGCTCTTTTCCCAGCCGCGAACATGGCGATCAATACCGCCTTCAATCAAATGATTCTGAATTGAAGGGCTTAATAGGATATGATCTATACGCAAACCGGCATTTCGACTATAAGCCTGACGAAAGTAATCCCAGAACGTATACACCTGCTGATCCGGAAAAAGCTGACGAATCGCATCCTGCCAGCCCGCTTCAAGAAGTTGACTGAAAGCCTCTTTAACCTCCTTTCTGAACAATGCATCGTCGACATATTTTTCAGGTTTATAGGTATCCATTTCAGTTGGAATAATGTTAAAATCGCCGATGAGTATCGCTGGAATATCCATACTAAGCAACGTTTTGGCCCGCTTAGCTAAGCGCTCAATCCACGTCAATTTATACTCAAATTTGGGCCCGGGAAATGGGTTCCCATTGGGCAGATAAAGACAGCAAATCGCGACTTGCTGGATCATAACCTCCAAATAACGGCTTTGAACATCTTCGGCATCACCTGGAAGCACTCTAGAGATTTCTTCGATCTCATATTTAGAAAGAACCGCAACCCCATTCCAGCTTTTTTGACCGTGCCAAACGGCATGATATCCGATGGCATTAATTTCTTTCAGTGGAAAACGTTCCTGCGGAGATTTCAACTCCTGGAGGCATACAACATCAGGCGATTCTTCGGCCAACCAGCGAAGCAAGACTGGTAGACGCGCATTGATACCATTAATATTATAGGTAGCTATTTTCATGAACTCATTTTTAACTTAAATAAACAACCAAAGGAACCTCTTTATTGTTTGAAACTGCTAAGAAAAATTTAAGCGAGGAAAATTGAACATCTTTAGCAAAACAGCACTTATTTATGAAATTTGTATGGGATTAAATGACTATTTAAGTGATACGACGATAAATTCATTTCTCCAACGCTATAAATACGTATTTAACCTGTATTTTTCGGAAGTTCCTTAGCTACCCTACGCTATTTCTATTCAAAAACTACGGTTAAAGCTTCATAAACATCCTTTAGGTATAAATTTTGTTTCAATTACATCAAAAGAATTTACATTCAAATAGCGTACGGATATGGAAAATATTGAAAAGAAAGCAAAAAAAATAGGTTTGGAAAAAGGCTACTATTTATTGCTAATGGCCATTTTGGATCTTCCAGTTGAAGAAGTACAAAATACAGTAAAGGAGGGTTAAATCATATGAAAAAAATAGCAATCATCAGTACTTGTCCGCCTCAAGAATGTGGGTTAGCAACTTTTACGAAAGACCTTAAACAAGGTATGGAATTCGATCCTACTGTACAAATTGACATCATCGCTTTATCTAAACATGGATTAGAGGATTTTAATGAATCTGTACGCTTTGTCATCTTTCGGGATCGACTTGATAGTTATCATCAAGCAGCTCGTATCATCAATGAGGAATATGATTATTGTATTGTGCAACATGAATTTGGAATATTTGGTGGTGCCGACGGTATTTTCATCACACAAATCGCCAACAATCTTACTATACCATTATTAACCGTATTTCATACTATTCTGCAAACCCCTTCATTGCAGCAGAAAGAAATTATGGAATTACTTCTGGAAAAATCTCAGGTGGTTGTCAGCTTATCGCCAAAAGGAGTAGAATTGTTAAAGGAGCAATTTGATTCGGCTCTTACGGATAAAATTAAAGTTATACCGCATGGCGTGCCGCAGTTTGACTATAATCAGGGGTTAGCCAAGTACAGGTTGAATTTACAGCAAAACTTTGTGATGATGACTTTTGGTTTAATCGGAAGAAGTAAAGGGCTTGAATATGCCATAAAATCCCTGTCGGGTATCGATCTTCCTGGATTCAAATACTTGATTGTTGGAAAAACACACCCCAATGTGCTTGCCCATGAAGGTGAATCTTACCGATTCGAACTTCAAAATTTAGTTGATCAACTAGGTTTACAGGATAAAGTTGTTTTTATTGATAAATTCTTAACGGATGAAGAACTTAAAGAGTATCTGACGGCATGCGATATATACTTATCCCCATACCCTCACGAACAACAAATAAGCAGTGGAACCTTATCTTTTGCAGTAGGCGCGGGAGCTGCAGTTATCTCCACTCCTTACTGGCATGCCAAAGATCTATTGAAAGATGATCGTGGCATTCTCACTCCGTTTAACGACATAGAATCCATGCGTGGCAACATCAAATTATTGTATACCTCCCATCGACTACTCGCTTGGCATCGTTTCAAAGCACGCAGCTACGGAGAACAAACTGTATGGAAAAACGTAGCAAAAATGTATATCGAGCTTCTAAATGGAGTAACAACACCGGTGAGATCTTTAATTGATTATGAAAAATACCTCTCTTTTGATTTGAAAAGAGAAGCTTAAAGTTAAAGGGCTGTCCGAGGAGTCTAACTTTTCAGGGCAGTGATTAACGTGGACAGCCCTTCTTTTTTACTATTTTATGTACATCCCATCCAATTCAACAGCCTTTCGGGTAATCAATTCTCAAACGGATTGGCTTGACTTTTTACTTACCCTATTTAGTCGTAATAGCCTATTTAAAGTTTCGAATGCCTTTATGGTATAAATGGCCTGCGCTTCTTCCATTTTGACACTCGATTGAAGTTCGATTTTTTCGGTAGATATAATCTTGTCCTTTTCAGCAATTGAAATATAGGCGAACAATTTACCAGCTGATTCGGGCACCGCTGTTGCATATCCCGTTGTGGCAATAGCCCAGGTTGTACCAAACAGGTTGCTTACTGCAAGTGCCATTTCTTCGGTAATTTTCGGAGATACGCAGTCGCATCTTTCGGCTTCCTTTGCATCCACCTTTAGGATTTTTATCTTAGCATTAATCGTATAGGTGGTCACTCCCCCAGCGAAAACTTCCATTGCGCCCTCCATCTGTGAACAGGCTAACTGCAACAATCCCGCTGTCACACTTTCAGCAACGGCAATACGATCTTTAGCTTCTTTGAGATTTTGAGCGACTTCGCGCAGTAACAATTCTGGAAACTCTATTTTCATTATATATTAATATAAGGTCATTTACATTGAAGGCATTGCCTACGCTATCTTTATGCCACATGGTATATTTTAATTTCAGGATTATTGCTTATTAGTGGCTTTAGTGCAACGAGGATGATATTATTGTATAATTCTGTTGACAAAAAAGCCTCAGCATCTTCATAAGTATCAAAGCCATATAAGAGCTGTATATCCCCATCGCTGAAGAGTAACTCTTGTGTTTTCGCTCCTTTTATTTGTTCTCGAAATAAATCTTTGAACTTATGATATGTACTTGTCAATTCCCCCCTATTGGAAGAATTCATTTTTAACACAATTTGCAAATATGCTGTCGTCATTTGTTCCTTATTTTTATTGTCCATAATGGTTTAAATTTCCCTGACCCGGTACGAATGGATTGGAATTGCCCAATCCAAATGTCTCTAAAAACCAAACAGCTTCTAACCAAAGATCGTTTGTAATAAATTAATATTCCTTCGTTATCTAAGCTAACTTTAGCATAAACATTTTAGATGATATGCATGTTAAGTAAAAGGACGATCTTTGCATACTAACATTGAGATAAAATCTATCAGCACATGATATATTCAAAAATAGCGCTGTCAACTGTACTTTTCGTATTAATGGCACTCACTTGTACAGGCCAGAGTTTTGATCGCCAACTGAGGATCAAAAGGAAAAGACGCAAAAGGAATTTTTGAAGTTTATTACTGAAATAGGAAGTAAAATAACGGATTCGACCTTAACGACCGAACAGCAAAATGCATTATTTAAGCCGATCGTTGCGTATGCTCATAAAGAACATACTGGCTTAACACGATTGCGCAAAAAATATTTTGAAAAAATACAGGCTCCACCAACAGCGCTTAATGCATTTATTTTTGATAGCAAGCCTCCTGAGGAACTGTCAAAAATGTTGGAAACCCCACAATTCACGACAGTAACCTTGCTACAGTGTTATCGACCTATCGAAATAGCGCGACTTATCATTATGGGAATATCGATCTGGCCATGTCTAAAGTAGATAAATCCTCGCCTATCAATTTGATGCTTTCACACGATCCCTCCCATTGGCGCGCAGAGATCCTACCCAAATATCCCACAATCGACGTCACTTTCAGCGGGCATACGCATGGGGGACAATTCGGCTATAACAACCCGAATTATCAGTGGAGTCCGGTCAAATATGCTTACCGCGAATGGGCAGGCCTGTACCGTGAAAAGCATCAGGCACTGTACGTAAATGTTGGCTTCGGTTATCTAGATTATCCAAGCCGAGTTGGGATACTACCGGAGATCACTATATTTCACCTGAAGAGTAAAGGTTAAAGCAAATTAAATACTATCCCTGATGGATTTTTCACCCAGTACATATTTTCGGGTAACTCATTAAATTCATCACAGATTTCAACACACTTTCTAATCGAATTTCCTATCGGCTGGTCTGAAATACCAAGAAGTAGCAATTAGAATAATGTATAATAGTGCCGGAGCCATTAAAGCGAAAGAATCTCCCGATGCAATATGCGAATACAAGGCACCAGTAGCCGTAAAGAAAATACCCGCATATGCCCATTCTTTCCAAAGTGGTCTTTTAGGCCAAAGCAAGGCAACCACAGCTAATAGTTTCCAGATTCCCAGTAAAGGAAGTATATAACTCGGATATCCCAAATGGTCTATATTTTGTATCCCACCTGCTCCTTCTGTTTGAATTTTAAAAATCTGTATGATAGCAGTTGACAATAACCCTACAGCCAACCATATGGTTGCTATCCAATAAATTATCCGATTTCTTTTCATAATGCGTTGATTTATTTATTATCCTGTTAATTACTTTACATTCCTAGCCACCTCTCCTATCTTCAACACCCGGTATTATCCTTGCCACACAAGATAAAGCAGCTCTTTTACTAACCGTTCTTTATTATGTAGCTATTTGACTACAAATATAAATGTAGTTATGTAACTACACAATATTATTTTCACTTTTTTAAAGCGAGGCATTGAATACAACGGCTATCCTGCGATACCCCAATTAAACCTGCTAATTATTTTTTCATATATTTGAGTTAAGATCAATCCGACGTCACATAGTAACAACAAAATAACCGTAGTTACTATTCATCGCTGCGGTGGGCCGGAAATTCTGGAAGGATGCCGTAACATTGGGGCTAAACAAGGAGGCTGCAAGGTAGGTGAAGCCGTCATCACAACTGCAGGCAAGCTAGCCGCTAAATATGTAATTCATACAGTTGGACCAGTGTGGAATGGTGTCATTACACCGTTTCTGATGGCCGATACAACACTTAAGCAGATCAAAATAGTATGTTTGACGATGATACCTTTCTACTGATCAATCAAATAGTAATATAAACCTAGCATAAAACTAAGACTACTCCGCTTCA
This sequence comes from Sphingobacterium sp. UBA2610, assembly GCF_002339225.1. Lineage (NCBI taxonomy): Bacteria > Pseudomonadati > Bacteroidota > Sphingobacteriia > Sphingobacteriales > Sphingobacteriaceae > Sphingobacterium > Sphingobacterium sp. UBA2610. The sequence continues at coordinate 103,532 of NZ_DDKA01000032.1, read as the reverse complement.
AATTCCCATCTATATTCATAGGAAGGAACAGGCTTATCAATGTGTGGAAATTGCAGTTTTTTGAGTTCCCTAATATGTTCAAAATCTTTATTTAGAAGTAAATATATACCTGCGTTCTTACCTATTTCTCTTAATATTTCTGGGGTAATCTCTTTTTCTCGACTGTTGGCAGATATGATCATTTTTACAAATTGCTTGCCCGATGAAGTTATATACGGGTTTAGCTTATAGGGCCCCGGAACACCAGTATTTTCGTGAGATTGTCCTGCCAATACATTATTGATATAGATAGCATAGTCTACATTTTTTATTTCATGGTAGAGAAAGTATGATTTTACGACCGAGGCTATTCCGCTATGAGCAACCTCAGCAACCTCATCATTTTCCCTATCTCCACCGCCATTGTTACACGACATAAACAACACAACACAGTACATAGCAATGACGATAATTTTTTTCATTTCGTATTTTCTCCTTATTTTTAAAACTGTCGCAATATTCCTTTGATAGCGATTCTAAGCCAATACGACCAACAAGTTAACAACCCAATTTAAGGCCTTAAAACAAGAAATTGCGGATGGCTATACAGCTTATTAAGATACAAATTAGTCGGAATAAAATGGGCTATACAGGTTATTTTTTTACAGGAGAAGTAAGAAAAGTGTAACCATATATCAACCTCTTGGCCGTATTTAAAAGAAAGAGAAACTTCCATCTTTTTAAAATTTCTTTATAAGTCACTAGAATTCACGATATTTGGAAAATAAACACCCTACCAGTATCTGTTTAAAACATTGGTTATCCAATAGCTGGATAACCTTTTTTTGTAAGAAGCTATCCTGAAGTTGCCCCACTCTCAATATAGCATGTCGAACAGTATGTAAACACAGCTTCACGATTGTTCGGCTGTCATCTATCTCGGTAAACTTTCGGGACGGCGCATACGATAAGAAGTCCCTGTGATGGCGTGCAAAAAGGCCTCAATATCTTTTATTTCATCTTTTGTCAGATTTAGGGGTTGCATCAATGGATCAGTTACAGGATAAAGTGGATCTTTTGCTTTCTGCTCAGCAGTAGCGGAATTCATCTGCATACCACTATTGTACATATTCAACAGACCGGTCATATTCCAAAACAATCCGTTGTGCATCCACGGATCGGTATTCATCACGTCACGTAGGGATGGTGTACGGAAACGTCCTACATCAGCAGGATCCTTTGTAATCTCGTATCGTCCCAGGTCCTGATATTTCCGTTTGTAATAGGTGAGACCAATATTGTGATACAGATCATCGGTAAAAAATTGACCATTATGACAATTCATACAGCGCGCTTTGGTGCGAAATAAATGAAGACCGCGCACTTCCTGATCAGACAACACTTTATAATTGCCATCTAAAAACTCGTCAAAACGGCTTCTTCTACTTGTTAATGTCCGTTGAAAAGCACTCAAGGCTTTCAGTACCTCCGGCATCGAATAATCGGTTTCCCCGAAAGCATCCACAAACAATTTGTTGTATCCGGGGATGGCCTTTAGCTTGGGAATCAGTTTTGTCAATTCCATATCCATTTCATGATGAGCTTCAATAGGACCCAACGCTTGTTCCTCCAATGAACCAGCACGACCGTCCCAAAACAATTCCTTGCGTGCATACACATTGAGCAAAGATGGCGTATTACGCGTGCCTTCAAGATGATCATTACCAACTGGTACGGTAAGCTTGTCAGCCCAGGAAGTCTGGGGGTTGTGGCAGCTACTACAGGATATCTGATTGCTTCCCGATAGAATGGGGTCAAAAAAAAGATATTTCCCCAACTTCACATCAGGCTTTTCCTTTAAAGAAAAATAACCGGTATCGATCTTGGGTAGGGACTTAAATTCATTCCAATGAGCCCCTACATCAATTGTTGGTTTTGGCCATTCGCTCACCGGCCGTCGATAATAAAGCTGTATCTCATCATCAAAGGCTTGCTGTTGATCTTTCATAGAAAGCAAACCCACAAAACCAACAATAGTGGCCAATACACAAAACTGCTTTTTCATTCTCTCTTAATTATGCTTATAAACAAGTACGATAACTATTTTAAAATATATAAGAAACCCCCAATTTACCCAGAAACCAATTTTTACCCGGTACACTTGACAACGTATAGTCTATCGGCACCAAATTACCCCTACACTGATAATCCATCTGGAGCTGTATGCTCCAATTGTTCTTTGCATGATGCGTGCCCCATACCCAGGACATATTCCAGCTATTACTTGGAGCGGTGTCGTAAAGATAATCTTGATACAGTATCTGCTTCCCAAAATCCCCTGTATTCAACTCAGATACGTAGAGATTATGGCTTGGTGACCATTGTTTAGTATAGGCTATTGTTCCTATTATATCGGCCGGCTGGCCGAGCCGGAATGTTCGATTCAGTCCTAGTCCCAGTTTAACTTGATCATATTCCATTTGGTTACCACTAACACCATCTTTTTTCTCGGTCTTATACATACCAGCATGGCCTTCAAACAAATACTGATGTACGGCTAATTGAGTTTTAAACGAAATTTCATGCCGACGATAGGTGTAGTTATTTGCTAGATAACTATAATTAAAATCCTGTCCATTTTCAATTTGTCCCTGCAGCGCTACTCTTAGCAATCGCTTGCGATGCATCTGCCGGCTCCATAAAAAATCGATTGATCCGATATCTTTTTTATAGTCATTTAAGGACAAATAGGTCTGTTTTGAGTTATCATTTCGTCTAAATGATTGTTCTTCATTTAGATAGCGACTATTAAAATAGATCTTATTCCTATCATTGGGTTTCAGCAAGATATGCGCGCCGACGCCTTTACGGTGAATAATATCGTTGTAATTGATCTCTTTTAGTCGCTCACTCGCACTTCCAAAACCGTTCATCATCCAATTGACATACAATGGGTCTTCTGTATTGGTTGTATACTTGTCATTTTTATAGCCCACGTTGACCCGTTCAGAACCATATCCCCAAATACCAGCAATATGATAAGAAAATGTTGGCAGATTGTGACCAACACTCAATTCAAACTGCAGGTTCATATCTTTGATATCGCCTCTGGGATCATTATTGGAGTAGTGAGAGCCTAATCGATAATCGATGCCCAGGGAAATCGGGAGCTTAGCATCGAAGAATGCTCTTTGGATTCCCGCATCGAGCTTATAGGTCTCTCGACTGTATTTATTTTTTCGCAACGAACCAAAATACAATGGCGCATCGACATTCCATCGTGACTGATGGCGCAAAGCAGTACTGTCTTCTGCGGAGCGGTCATATGAAAATCTTCCCCAAAAGCTAGTTTTGCGCCAATCGGTCTTCCCTTCCGTATACAATTGGGATTGAATGAGCCCATCAGTTCCTTGCGCCGCCTTAAAGTCCCCTTGCCCCCTGCTGTGCCGAATACCAAATAGAGAAGATCTATTTTTGATTTCCTCAGGAATCCATACCCTATTTCGTATGGCCATATCATGCATTATTACAAATGATGGCTGATACCAATAGGTCAAAGCTGCTGTTGAATCTAAAGAATTAGACGTACTCTGCCCGAAGACAGCGTGGTGGGCTAAGAAAGCCCCCAAAAATAACATGATGTATCTCACACTTTTCATTCAGGTATTTTTTATAAAATACCAGCTTTCCAACGAAAAAGCTGGTATTGGGAATAACCGTTTTTCATTAATCACCAAATCCAAATGGATTTGCTTTTATCGCGATAAAATCTTCTGTGGAATTATTTGTATCTTTTAATTTACGAACTCCATTGTTCGTTTTTTCGGTTTTGCGAATTACAGATTGCGATGAATAGCCACCTAATGGTGCGAAAGTAAAACCTGCATCCTGTGACGCCGTCAATTTTTTAGGAATTCTCGCGTCCTTGGTGTTTGGCTGTACTTCTACGGCATCCATAATCCAACCGACAGGTAACTGTCTGTATTTTTTTGCGGTGGAAGTCGGAACACTGATGGACGGTTCCGCATAGCTCTTCAAATTCTCCACATCTGAACGATTCGCGTGCTTAAAAATAACATAAGCATCCCGCCCTAAATTATCCAATATCCAGTCATTCCCCGTATAATCCAATATCTCCACATTGGGAACAGCCGGATTGTCAATATCTGTTGCAAAAGGAGTTTTGCCAGGGATATCTCCAAAATAAACCTCAAAATTAGCTTTACTCAGATCTACTGTAAGATCCGGATTCTTGATGGCTACTTCTTTTCCATTATTACCAACAAACGGTGATTTATGGTTTAGCGCATTTTGCGCAATTACAATGCTTTTACCAGGTTCCACTGGATAGGTCTTTCCATTGCCAGGAATCATAAATAAATCTCTTAAGTAAACATAGTCTGTATTTTCTGATTCGTAGCCGCCCATTCCTGAAGATTTACTCCAATCCAATTGGCCATTGGATTGATAGTAATCGGATTGACTGGTCGGAGATTGCCTTCCCCATAACCGGCCAAAGTAAAGACTATCGGCATATAAAACACGTTCTGTATTATTGTAAACTTCAAAAAACTGATCCCTGAATACCGCTCCTTCTTTATTATCAGAACCTGCATAGTAAATCTGCTTGATGACAAAGTCGCCCAATAGACCTGCAACCAATTCCATATCCAAAGTCGTAGAACTGGTTAAACTGATTTTTTTCAGCGAAGCATTGAATGTCACGTCTTCAATACTTGATTCTCCTGTCAAACTGTTGTATTGCGCTTTGGGTATCGTAATAGAAGCATCAATATCATATTCACCCGGTATAATAGAAGTCAGGTTGACCACACCTTGGGACGAAGAATATGTAGCACTGGTTTTTGTTGCCAGATTGGTTATCTTAACAATAACCTTGCTTAAGTCCAACTTGGTATTAAAATTTTCAGAAGCATATTTTAAATTCAGCTTAATATCCAGCGCTTGTACACCGGATGTATTATCTTTTTTACAGGAGATAAAAGGTAAAAAGAGAAAAGGAATTAAGTAACGAGTTTTCATTGTGTTTAGTTTTTATGTTAAAATTTATAAGTCAGTTGGGCGCCATAGTTGGGAGATGAATTTGGGGCTTGCACTGAAGAAGCTCCTTCCCTATAAAAGCGCGGTTGGTAATCCAGAAAATTATAGACGTTAAATGACAGGTAAATATTCTTGCCTATTTCCTTGGCCATATTGAGACCAAAATTCCAGTAGATGTAGTTGTTTTCAATATTTACCAAGTCAGCTTCATTTTTCCTTGCTGTGTATAATTCGAGATGCTTCGGATTGTATATATCAAATTGATCAATGATATGATACGTATAATCACGTGTATAATATCCTACAGGAATAATATCTCGGTAATTAGATTTATTGTAGTTTAATAATTCACAGTCTGCACTCAGTTCAATAATCAAACGCAAAGCGGGAAAATGAGTTGAACTTCGTAACTGCGCTCGACTTAAATAGTTCTTGGTAGATTTGGACGGAAAAAATCCAAGGATAACGTCATCTAACGCTGTCTTTTCGGCATTAAAATTCAAACGGCTCAGCGCACTGGAACTAGAATTGGCTAGGGTAAATGCGGCAGTAGCGGAGAAAGTTGTCATAATCTGTTGAATTCTAGGTGTAGAATACATGACTTCCGCACCAATATTGGACGATTTATTACTATTGGCAAAGTACAGATTGGACATTAAATAGCTTCTCGTCCCCGTCTGTTCAACTATTGGTTTACCCCCGGGCACCGCAGTAGCCGAATAGGTAGGCAAGTCAATGAGTTGATCAGCCGTAACCGTGTTGATTCCGCGCGTATTTTTTTTATAGAAAAGATTCGTACGTAGCTGATGCCCATTCTTATGCCATGAAAACGATGATTCCAGCGTTTGCCCTACACTACTTTTGAGATTGCTATTATCTTTTTCATAACGCCGCAAGTAAATCAATGCCATACTTTCGTCAACCTTACCATTATAAGAGTTGAGCAATATAATTTCATCAAAAGTAGGCCCGGGATATAGTTGTGCTAATCCAGGAGATTTGAAGGATAAGCCGTATGCTAGCCCAATCTGAGTTGATTTAGAAAGTGAATAATTGATGTTGGTTCTTGGAGAGATGGAAGAGTGACCATTCATAAGATCCCAGCGAACGCCCGCCCGCATGCTAAGATCCCTTCCCCATACTTTTGGCCGCATAGCATCCTCCGCATACAAGCCCAGGTTTTGCAAAGCGTTTGTTAATGAAAAATCATAATACCTATCCGATCTCGCTCCAAGATCCTTTTTGGGAATAGAAGGATCTGCAATTCGCCCCTTTCCACGGTTGATGTCATAACTATAGTTACTTCCAAAGTTTATTTTGTGGATAATATCGCCGGTAATTGCGATGGCATTTCCTTCCAATCGGGCATTTAAATTCAATGGTCTATTATCCACATGATCTAGCGCAGTATACTGACCAGGTGCATATTGTCCTTCTACAATTCCAGTTTGCACAGAATCGGTATAAAGCACGACTGCACCATTATAGTAATACTCCCGATAGGTTTTCTGCAGTGTTGAACTTATTCCTGCATTGAGACTAATGCTTTTAAGGAATTTATGGTCCAATTTGTAACTGGTTCGGCTAGCAGCATTCCAACCCCAGCCGCCAAAAGAAATGGCATTCGAGAGTGGGTCATCTGGATCTTTTCGGACCTGATCAATAACTTTATTATAAGAGCCTGAGAAGGTTTGTTTCAGACGCTTATCTGCGCCAAAATAGTTTGTCCATATCAAAGTTCCGTTTACGCGGTCGTATTGTTTCAGCTTATCTCTATTGTCTGCGTAAGACTGCACATAACCTAAATCCACATTAATTGTCCCAAGCTTTTTTCCGAGCTGCATTCCCTTAGACAGACCATATGAAGTTGCATTGCTCCGCACTTGAAGCCTAAAAAAAGCCGGAGTCTTGCCAGCCTGCCTTTCGATAATAACGGCACCATTTGATAAATCGCCATAGCGTGCCGGTGCTACGCCAGAAATAACTTCCAAATGTTCGATATTTTCTATCGGAATCTGACGCAGATCCAGACCGCTAAACACGTTTTCTCCAGAATAGAATTTTCCCGTTGTCGGTCGACCGGTTAAACCATAATCTGAAGGTCTAATTGCATTCGTTGCGGAAGACATGCCAAATATTCCAGCGTTCCGCCCTTGCATATTTCCATTGTTACCCAAAACCATGTCATCCATTATGATAGCGACACCAAAGGAGTTATTCAGTTCATTCGCGTCTCGCGATCGTACTGTAGTCTCACTAAAAGCACCTCTCAGCGTCAGATTTTGCATCTCCTGAACAGAAGGGGCTGTATTCTTCCGGTTTGGCAATCGGTTCAACAGATCGTTTAAACTTAGCGCCGGATAACGTTCAATCATTTCGCGATCAAATACGAGTGATGAGTTGCTCAACTCCCCTCTCTTCGCCTGTACCCCAACTTCTTCAAGAGCAAGACTCATATCTTGCAACAAAAAATTTTCAATCTTTTGCATCGAATCTAACAGGACTGTCCTTTCAACTTTTTTCTTACCAATGTAGGAAACCGATAGCGTAACACGTTTGCCATACTGCTCTTTAGGGATGGTTAAACGATATTCACCACGCCCATCGCTCATACTGGAGAATCCTAACTGATCCAAAATAACGGTACTTCCCAATAGGACTTTCTTATTACTATCAGTGATCTTTCCCCGGATGTATATCGACTGTGCATGCGCAACTGCAATTGTGTAAAATAAAATAAAACTAGTCCAATAGAGCTTTTTCATAAGTGAGAATAAAAGCGCACAAAAAGGCACATCTATTTAAAATGATTCTAAACAGATGCAAATGTGACGTATTTTAATACAGTATTTCAAATTATTTTTAATAATTCTAAATAAACTACTGCGTAAAAAATTAAATATGAACTAGAAAGACGCAAAAAACAGAATACTGACACGGATAATTTTTACTTCGAAATTGTGCGTAATGCTTTTCGAATAATGTAGTGTGTTTCCTTGGTATTACTTTCTTCTTCCCAACGATGACAAAGTGCTCTAACAAAACCAGGTTGGCTTTTGCTTGCGTCATTCAGCCAATTTGCGACGCTATCCCGAACATATTTTGAAGGATCGGATTTTAGCGGTTCTAAAATAGGCAAGGCTAGACTTGGTTCCTGCTTCAACCGATCGATGTGCTTACACCATACGCCCCTCGGTCGGGTTGACTCCGTAGCAAAACGCCTCACATTTTCATCCTTCTCCATCGCCCATAGGCTCAGATAGGTAATGCTCCTGTCCAAATCAAAAGCTATCCTATTACGGATGGCCATCCAGCTGATTTCTCGTACACCAAAATGTGTATCTGCAGCAAAAGGACGTATTGATGAAAGCAGTTCCTCAATTTCAAGCTGTTTATCATTTCCAATCGCGTAGGTCGCCCAGCAACGCACGAGATCTGCAGGATGATTGAATAATATTGTCAGGAAGGTATTATCACGATTTTGTGTGATCATGTCGAACAGCGCACGTCCGATCGTTTCATTGATGGAATTTACCGTCGGTTTCTGTAACTGCTCCAACAGCAACAAGATTGGCTTTAAGTAGTGAATGCGCGCATTCTGCTGAAGAATGTGCGCAAGTAAAAGCCGTTGGTCAACAGCTAGCCACTCTACAAGATTTGCAGTTTCAATCTCACCGCGGTTCAGACTGGCTAGGCAGTCTATTGAAATATCAGCTGTCCGCCTTACCCCTTTACGTTGTACTTTGCTCATAGCTGTATGATTAACGCATCAATATTAGTCTTAGCTCGGGATTACAGTAAGGACACCAGTTGCCGCGGAAAAAGGCCACGCTAACCGTTCCATTCTCCAGAAGTTTTCCGAGCTCAATTTTGCTATGCAGCGAATTCATCAAACTAAAATTCGGGACCTTGTCCCCTATCTGCAGGCTCTTTTCGATTAGATCGCCAGACTGAAGATCCTGAATGGATCTGCCAAATATTTCCTTTATTTCAAGACGAAGATTAGCTAAATTCGCATTTAATTTAGCAATTTTGTGTTCTAAATTTTTCATGATGCTGTACGTTATTTCTGCAAAGTTTTAAAAGTAAATGCACAATCACAATACCGCATATTATTATCCCTATGGGGCAAAAAAGTCAATTTTATGAGTATAACAGAGAAAGCAATAAAACAAAAAATATGTCCATTGGAATTTGCCGTCAATGCGATTAGCGGGAAATGGAAAATTCCGATTGTCTGGCGTATCAATGAAGGGGAAAAACGCCCAAGTGAAATGCTTCGTGGTATTGCAACAGTTGATAGACGGGTGCTAAACCAACAATTGGCCGAAATGGTCAATGATGGTATTTTAAGTAAACAATCTTTCCATGAGCTTCCTCCCAGAGTGGAGTATTCATTGACACCCTTAGGGAAAAGTTTAGTGGAAGTACTCTGGAAATTAAATGCCTGGGGAGAACTTTTATTGGAAAATTCCAATAAAAATTAGCACAAAGGGGCAGATTCGAGCCACACACCGATGCGCTATTTGTACGAAATGCGTTCGCCCCAGCTATGACAGCTATTTACGAAAACTGCAAAACACAAAATGCTGTTTCGTGTCGAAGGGTGTTATATGGTCAATAGTCATACATTCAATTTTCCTAAAACATGTCTGGAATAAATCGCTTATTGATTGTGCTGAATACTGTTTAATAGTAATGCCACTACATTTCTTTGGCCCCTGTTCAGAAAAAGTTCCAACGACTAAAATACCTCCCACCGCAATTGATTGATCTGCGATTTTGATGTAACGATCAATCTCCTGGCGAACAGTCAAAAAATGAAAGGTGGCCCGATCATGCCAAAAATCATAAGTTGCGTCGGGAACGAAATCCAAGATATCCGAAACAATCCATTTGACTTTAGTCGCCTCATCCCCTAATCGCTTCTTCGCTCGTTCAATTGCAGCGTTGGATATATCCAATACAGTAATATCTTCAAATCCTGCTTTCAGCAAGAAATCAACCAGGAAACTGTCACCACCACCTATATCGATGATTTTCGCCTTTTTTGGAAGGTTAGCTTGCTCTACAAAATGTAGCGATGCTTCTGGATTGGGCTGGTACCAGCTCACTGATTCCAGCGGCTTGTTTTCGTATATGTCTTCCCAATGCTTCTTTCGATTAAAATTTTCCATCTGTCTATTGTCCTGGTAAAATTTGATGATTGATATCTAATGCCCTAAGGTTTAGGGCAAAATTTTTAGCTCCTTAAAGACTTTCCGCGTATCTCTTTGCGGCAGCGCGAGAAATCAGGACGATTGAACTTGCGGTCCTGAATAAGCCGCGTTGCAAAGAAATAAATCTTTTCTTTTTGCTCAACATAACCTATCCACCATCCGGTATTGATCTGATTGGCCATAGTCCATCCGTTTTAGACCAAACTGTACCCGCAATCCTGTCTATTCGAAAATATCCATATTTTCATCATAAATAGGGCTTTTCATATCCAGAAATTTCAACACACTGTGAAATACGTGATTTTGGGTCAACGTTTTATTTGGTTTCAACTGTTTTGAATGATCAGAAACCCAAACAATAAAGGGAATCTCGTATTGCTCTTTTGGTGCAATGCTCATCGGCAATCCGTGCATATAAAGGTTATTTTCACCCAGCGATTCGCCATGGTCCGAGACGAACAACATGGCACTATTATATTCCTTCAATTGTTTTAGATCCTCAATCAGATTATGTAAAATATAATCTGTATAAACAACGGTGTTATCATAAGCATTGATCAACTCTTCTTTAGAACAGTTCCCGAGTTCAACACTATTGCATACAGGTTTAAACAGCTCGAATTGAGCGGGATATTTTTTGCTATATGTTGGCCCATGGCTTGTACTTGTGTGGAGCACAACAAAAATTTTATCTTTTTTACTGGAGGATATTCGCTCCTTTAGACCTGTTAAAAGTACCTCATCGTAAGCACATCCTTCACCCTTACAATTTGTGGCAAGTTGATCATTTGTTTCATATTCTTTAATATGTACAGGTGGCTCCCCCCAATTACTTGTTCGCCAGATCACATCGACATCATTTCTATAGAGATAGTTCGGCAGGATTTCGTACAAATCATCTGTATTTTTATGCTCCAATATACATTTTACTCCTGCTGTCGTATAGGTGGAGCAAGAAGTTGCGTCAAAATGATAAAGATTGGGTGTTTTGGAAAGTAGCGGATTTGTATTCTTTTGATAGCCATATAAGGAAAAGTTATCCCTTCGAGCAGATTCACCAATAACAAGGACAACCACTGTCTTTTTTTGGTCAGTTATCTTCGCATCTGGCAATAAAATCTCTTTTTTATTTTTTTGATGTTCGTGAATGTAAAAACGCGAAATATTGACGGTATAAGACCACGGCATGGAAAGTGCGCCCAAAGTCTTCGAATTCTTGTCGATCCATAACCAATTAGTCGCATTGGCGAATATTAAAATAACGATAAATAATAGCGAAAGTGACGAAGTGATAAAGAACTTCTTTGGTTTATCCTTTATTATTTTTGCTTTAATAATGAAGATACTGGGAATAATACCGAGAAAAACGAGATAAACGATCAATTTCAGGGAAAAGAAACCGCTGGACTCGGAATAACGGGTATTCAAGATATTGCCGATCATGGTTTCATCCAAAATAACGCTATAGGTATTTACAAAATAAACGGCTACTGAATTGATAAGAAAGAACAACACAAGTATCGATTTCCCGAAGCGACGCGAGGCTGAAAAAAATAGATAAAGTACAAAAGCATTCATTACCAGCATCAAAACCATTAGACTGCCGATGAGAACAATGCCCCCAAAGCTTTTATAATCAACATTTTTAAAAACAAAAGTATAAAATGGAAAATGGAAGAATATAAAATTCAACACACTCATGAAAAGGACAAAATGAACTAGTTTTAAGCTATTTTTTAGCATAAACGGTAATGGTTTTATAAAGTGTACTAATTAAGCAGATAAATGTAAAATAAAATATTAGCAAATTATCATTAATTATTCTATTGACCAATACTATACTGAAAACGAGGAATAATAAAATGAAAATTGGATAATACCGTTGGTCGTTGACCCAATTCCATATTTTAAATTCCCTGCTAAAAAAAATTCCGAGCAGTCCCGAAACATATCCTATAATACAGCCACTAACTACATCTAATGGATAATGTGCTCCCAACGCGACGCGAGATAAAGCAAGCATTAACCCAATACATGTTAAACAAAAAAACCACATTATTTTATAACTCAATCGTTGCGGCATAAAAGCATACATGATAACGGTCAGCGTTGTAAATATCGTAATGGAATGGCCCGAAGGCAAGCTATTGTTACCAAGAAGCATCTTACCAGTAATCAAAAAACTCGTTTGATTAAACACCGCTGCAGGTCGAGGCACAGCAAATGCCACTTTTAAAACAATGGAAAAAAAAGCTGAAATTAGCGATGCTGATATCAATGCTTCCCATAATTTAGGCGCATATAATACAAAAACACTCAATAGTGACAGGCTAATTAAACAATCTCCAAACTGTGTAAAATTAGACTCAAGATTTGGATATTGTCCGAGGTAAGCATTTATTGTGAAAAAGCTATTCTTCTGAATGACCGTATAGCCATATACATTCAATGCATGATTAAAATAGAGAAATAGAATGAGCAGAACTAATAGAAGTATAGGTAGAAAGAACAAGGGTTTTCTAAGCCTAGCATAATTATGGGTTATCGTCGAATTCATATTCATCGTCTACTCGTCTTTTAATCGAGTAAAGAACGGTTCGAATTCTGTAGAAATTTAGAATTTTAAGCTTGAACATATTTTGTTTAATCTATTGGATCCCTTTGCCGTTAGGTCAGGAACGTTCTATATATTGATAAATGCCAAGTCTGTCCATATGCATGGCATATTTTGACGGGTGCGTTTTTTCCATTTGCCGGTATCTGTCGCTTGATATTTTTATTACGGATGTTGCCATGGACTGCGATACCCTCTCTGCAATAATTGAGTTGCTTCAGGGTCATTAATACATATTTTTTGCGTAGGATCATAAATCAGGGGCCGATTCAACTACATCGACAAATTGGCTAATATGCAACTTGCGGTGGAGATATAGCCTTCTTCAATATCGGCTACAGGTAGGTGATTATTTTCAATTGCTGATAAAAGATCGAGCATGTGTCGTCGCGTTGCCGGAGCTGTATGCAGTTCTATTCGATGCTCTTCCAGATCTTTAGGAAACGTCTCTTTTTCTAAGATAACATCCTTTCGGATAGTCTCACCTTCTCCGATGGGAATGAACTCATATTTCATCACACTTCCCTTTAAAGTACCTTTGTCACCGTATATAACAAATGCCCAAGGATATTCAGGGTCTGTTGCTGCTCCCCATGTCCTATGCTGCCAGACACAGTTAAGATCTTCGTATTCAAATAGAGCGGTCTGCGTATCTGCAATCGTCGATTTGCCTTCTTTTTGGACATAAATACCACCTTTGGCACTCACGCTTTTGGGCCATTTAAGTTGCAAAAGCCAACGTACCGTATCAAACATATGCATTCCCATATCGCCGGTTATCCCATTTCCATAAGCCATAAAGGTTCGCCACCAGCTGCCATGCGGTAAACCATCATAAGCTCGTAAAGGTGCCGGTCCTGTCCATAACTCATAATCTAAGAACTCTGGAACTTGTTGTGTAGGCGGGTTACCATTTCTCCGCATATGATAGTAGCAGCACATCTCCACATGCGAAACCTTACCAAGCAGGCCGCTATCGACCACACGCTTCTTAGCGTCGATGAGATGCGCCGTACTCCGCCGTTGGGTCCCTACCTGCACTTTCCGGTTATATTTTCTAGCCGCGCGCCATATGGCATCGCCCTCAAGTACATCCACACTGATGGGTTTCTGCAAATAAAGGTGAGCCCCCGCACGCATCGCGTCTATAGCCTGTCTTGCATGCCAGTGATCCGGTGTGCCAATAAGGATAAGATCGAATTTATGGTTAGCGAGCATCTCCCTATAATCTCTATAAAGCTTTGGAACCTTTTTTGAAACCTGGCGCTCAGCAGTTAATCGCCCCGCCTCCTGCAAATGGTTGTCGTCAACATCACATATGGCGATAACATCAACATCCCGAACCTGCATTAAACGGAACAAATCACTCTTCCCATACCAACCCGCACCGATCAATCCGACCCGAAAATTTTTAATCGCATCTTTAAACGACAGACCTTTAACTTGCAAAGCGGATAAAGTTAAGACTGCTCCCGCTCCTTGAATAAATTTTCTCCGATTTAGATTGAACATAGACACAATTTGCTGGTTTATTACCTAATATAAGAAAAATAAGCAATAAACAATAAAATATTGCATCAACAAGCGCAGCTATAGAGCGGATAATCTGGGAAATTACGGAAAGAAAGGCTCGGAAGATATAGATATTTAACGACTATTAGCAGTCGGGGAATGGATTAAATCGGTTTGATGGACTGAGTCCCGGCTTTGATTAAAGGTTCCGGGACTGTGCCAATTTTCTTATAGACTAAAACTATTCAAAAAACTCTCTAATTCTTCAATTGCTACATTATTTGCTGAAGAGACAGTTGCAAATCGATTTGATTCGAGATATTGAATGCTAGTCAAACCATCGTTTTCAAACATGCTCCAGTCAAAAGACGCCAGCCAACCTTTGTAAGGCTTAACCTGCATTTTGGTTCCTAGGTCTTCAATTGATTTTAGGTCGATATAGTTCATCAAATTTAACTTTACCTGATCCGAACCTGGACCGGCTCCGTCGGTAACCATCAAATAAATATTTTGCTCTCCCTTCACATAGTTTGCCGTTGCGTAAGATCCTGACTCCGCATCCTCGAAAGCCGTCACCTCTGTGAGCTTAAATCCATTGATTTCCGGTTTGAACTTTGCCTTAAAATCAGCCGAACTGATAGGCTTCATCTTTCTCAGCGCTGTTGCTAATTGTTCAACCTTCAATGAGTCTGAATTTACCTGCACATATTCAATGTGTTGAACAGCTAATTGCTCTCCGGCAAATACAGCCTTTGAATTGGCCATGCTCGCTAGGGCCGCACATACCATACTAATTCCTAAATAAGGATACTTCATATTATTATTTCTCTAATCTTTCTCCCCTATAAACAAAAAGCACACCACTCTTTCAGATAACCTTCACTATTTCTTCAAAAATAGTGTAAATTCACGTTTACCAAACAGTTAGAAAATGAAAAGAGAAACCATATACCTAAAAGTAATATTATTTTACGTGGCTTCGCTGGTGTTGTTTGCTTTCGCTGCCGCTGTGACCAAACAGACAGCGTTGTGTTGCAAAGGGTAGCGAACATCAGTCTGAAAACATCGCGTTTATTGCCTATACAATTGTAATGCTTTTGGGTATTCTCATCGTCTATAGACTATCAGAAAAAACATCGTTTCAAACGAACAATAGGAACCAGATCCATTAATTCCACAATCGATGCACAAGACATCGGCAAAAGCCTTTTCAAACATATCATTTCCTTATTCATATCGACGCCTTGTAGACACGAAGCTACAACAACCAGACTTACTGCAAGTTCTAAAAATAAAGGCACGGCTTTTGTAAACTACTAAGTAAAAAAAAGTATTATGAGAAGAACGCTTTACACCACATCTGTTATTATATTACTCGTCTTATGTGTGATTATACTAATGACCACATGTTCAAAAATTGCCTAATTTATATCCAGTTTGGGCAAAATTGCAAAACCAGTGATAACGACGAGTTCATCGCTGAAAACAGCATCTAAAAAATAGATTCTTAGGCCCTCCTCATGGCTTTCATCAAGTAGCTAAATTTCGCTTTATTGATCAGGAAAGAACGCGATCCAGACAGATTGTACAAAATTTCGTTATTCCCGGACGTATAATTACAAAAAAGCCCTAGAGCGGGGAACTCTAGGGTCTTAGCCATATATTAACCTATTTTATGAAAAGTATTTGTATCAATAACGTCTTAGTTTCCTATTTATTTTGTAAAACATAGAAATTTCTTAAATTTTCTTTTTTCGTACAAAGATTCAATTCCTATCACTTGCCTTGTAATTATTCCTATAGCTGTCTTTTACCAGTTCATATCAATTACCTTACAGCGGTTGTGCTAAACCAATCAATAATCCCTCTACTCCCCTTAGATAACAGAGACGATACGCATTTTCATATTGTACCACCTCCCCGACCAGCACAGCTCCATGATTGTCAATGAGTCGCCGCAGCACATCATCGATATCTTCAACGGTAAACATTGCCCGCAAATAGCCCAAGGCATTGACCGGAGCGTTTCTATGATCTGCAATTATCGCTGGATCAATAAATCTTGAAAGCTCCAATCGGCTATGCCCATCTGGTGTCACCATCATGGCGATCTCCACATGCTGAGCACCGAGACCTGTTATTCGACCTGACCATTCCCCTTTAATCTGTGCCCTTCCCTCCAAATGTAAACCAAGTTCTGAAAAAAACGAAATCGCGTTGTCCAACGACTCCACCACGATACCCATATTATCCATTCGAAGTAACTTACTCTTTTCCATAATACATCATTTATAAGGACTTATAATTCCTATTAAAGATACAAAGGAAAATTTTAAGGCGACCACTTTACCCAGTCTTTAGAATTTATAGCTCAGGCCAGCTTTTACCATAAAAGGTGTTCCAGGGGTGAAATGCAATTCAGAAACGGGCTGTTGTTCATTTCTTAATCGAGTCTCTGTCTCAAACTGTGCTTCATTCCATTTGGTGTCAAATAAGTTTTGGGCCTGCAACAAAAAATTCCATTTTCCCACGCCATAGTTAAGCAGGAGATCGTTGACCAAATAACCTTTAGCACGTACCGAATTATCTTCTTTCGCTGGTTTTGTATTCATATAACGATAGCGCAAATTGGCCGAAATGCCGAGCGGTAGCTTCACAGATACTCCCCCTGTACTTGTTAAAGAAGGTACCAGCGGGATATAGTTTTCGCCTTTAGGTTGGTCAATTGCCCGCGCGTACGCATAATTGATGTCGCCATCAAAATATAACCATGGAGTAGCTTGATAGCGTAGACTCAAATCAGCCCCCAGACGTTTCGTTTTGCCTGAAGGCTCTACAACAGCTTCATCCCCGACGTACACAAATTCTTGCTGCAGGTATAACCCCCATAAAGCAGGCTGAATAAAAAGGTTATCAGTTGGCTTCCAGATCAAGCCAAGATCTGCACCAAAGGAAATGGGCATAATATCTTTTCCCTGTTGTTCCATCACCACCCTGATATCGTTGGAATGAAATCCCATACCCGTTTTCAAATAGATTTGGGCGCTATGATTGAACGTATATCCAAAGTTCAGCTTTGGGCTGATTCTTGTTGCAGAAGCCTCTTGCCCTGCAGGATCACTTTTCAGCTTATCATGCAAGTTGAAAATCAAGTGATCGACACGTAATGCAGGATTAATCGTCCATTTTCCAATACGCCAATCCAGATTGCTATAGGCATGAAGATTCATTTCTACACCCGAAATATGCGAAAGCCGATCCAATAATTCGTCGCGCTGATAGACATGGTTCAGTTGAAGATCTTTGATATCATCCACTCGGAGCCCAAACCCCGATGTCCAAGAAAGCTGACTATGATCAAAATGAAATTGGCGATTGTATTTGTTTTCGATACCGTACAAGTATCGATTATCAACCTGCTCTATTTCATCGCCATGAATGGGGTCTTTCAGAAAGAAAGTAAAATCCGAAAACAACTGAAATTTATAGCGCGAGAAGTAAACATTGCTTTCCCAGCTTTCTTGATCACTGATCAGCGCACGGTATTGCATCGCCAAATTCATGCGGGATGTATTCCCGCCTTCTGTAGAATCAATCGAACCCCAACGGCTAATCAGTCCCTGACGAACAGCCCGCTCCGGAATCTGACCCGATGCATTCCAACCCGAACTGAATATGGACCCCTGGAGATTGATATAATGTTTCTCATCGATCCACTGATTATATTTCGCAAATAGATTGACACGACTAAAATTTTGCTTGATGTCAAAAGGACCATTCGAATAATTGAACTCTCCTGCGGCATAGGCATATTTATTCTGCTCATGGTTATTCAGCAGATTAAGCATGGCCACGGTACGCCAGGAATCAAAAGAACCGCCTTCAACCTTAAAAAGATTATGATCCAAATGATCCAAGGTCGTAAAATTAACATAACCCGATGTGTTCAAATCGCCTTTGTCTGCATAATAAGCACCCTTGCCAAAATCAATGTCTTTTACCGTTTCTGGAATAATAAAATGGAGATCTGCGTATCCTTGACCGTGCGCATGAGAGACCATATTAACGGGAATGCCATCTGCAGTAATGGCAATATCTGTACCGTGATCATTATCAAATCCACGCAAAAATATTTGCTCAGCCTTTCCACCACCGGCATGCTGTGCTATAAAGAGCCCAGGAACTTTTCGTAACAGATCTTGCGCCGAATTAACCGGAATCTTACTTAAATCAACTTTGCTCAATGTTTTACTGCTATTGAATGCATCCACCTGAATTTGACTCAACTGCACTTCATTTTTTTGCATCTCGATTTCAATCGGAGACTTCGCTTCTTTTAGGATGTATACCTGATCGAGATAGCCAATCCGGCTCAACAATAAAGTATCCGGAAATATTCCCGGCTGTACGGAAAAAGTACCATTCGATGCTGTATGACTATGTTTTATTCCACGTTGGTAACGTATATTGACTTCTTCTAATCTCTGTTTACTATCCTTATCTTTCACAGTTCCCTGAATTACATGTTGCTGGGCATAACTGTGTGTAGTAGCCATTAGGCTTATAAAAAAGGTGATTTGATGTTTGTTCATATCCTATTTAAAAAATTACCATCCCAGAAATAACATCCCCGCACCGCAAATTGAGAGGACAGCACCACTAATAGCGTGTACATATCGATCAAGTTTTTCGGTGTTGAGCAAATTATAACCATAAATTCCCAACAAGACCATCCCAACCATGGTTGCCACTGTTGTGATGGTAAAGGTGCTAATCAGTGTAATCACCTCTGGCATTGAGCGGTGAGCACCTGAAAAAAATAAAAGTGGAATCAATGGTTCCGATGGTCCCATGACGAAAATTGCAAATAATACCAAAGGCGTTACCTTCGTTTTTTGATGATGGTGATGATGCCCTGATGTGCTTTTCCCATGCGTGTGTTCATGCACATACACCTCATCACCCATCACATCAAAATGCTTATGAGAATTCTTCTTTGACATTTTCCAGATCCCGTAAATCAAATATCCAAGTCCAAAAATAAATAGTGCCCAACTCGAAACATTGCCGCGCACGTCCTGCAACCAGCTGATCTTATTGAGCTGCCATCCAAGATAAACGCCAATAATCCCCAGTATGACCGAACTGAAAACATGCCCAAGCCCACATATAATGGTCCATAATATGGTTTTCCCCAACGACCATTTTTTCGATTTGGACAATACAATAAATGGCAGATAATGATCTGGGCCCGATGCAGTATGAAAAAAACTGATCGTAATAGCTGTAATAGCTAATGCGTAAAGTGTTGTGTTCATATAAATGATTTAATAGCAAAGCAGCTGATTAAGCCGCTTTCTTCAAGCAATGATTTATTAAATCGGTTTTATAGCCGTCTGTCGACCCAACCGATGATATTCACGAAAAGGAAAAGGGATTTAACCGAAAATTTTAAAGGAATGGTATAGGATACACCTGTCTGGCAGCCTGTTCGATAGATATTTATTTTGGAGTTCATAAAAACTATGCCATGACTTCTTATCCGCAAATAGCAAGAAAATTGGTAGAATCAGTCCCAAGGTACAGAGCCGAACGGCATATGCTAAATGTTGATCATAACGCCATTCGAACGAGCATTCTTCGATCGATCCGACATAAAAATCGAAATGGGATTGTGAAGAAGTTATTGCCGTTTTTGAGGTGTTTTTATAGGCAGTATGTGAAAAGACATCCTTGTTTATTTTACCTGTAAAAAACAGACAGAAAAAAACAATGGACAAAACCATTAAAAGTTGTCTTAAATACCTATACATAGCATGTAACATCCCTATGGGATTGATAGATCAAATGTATTATAAGTTTGATCGTGTAGAGTAGCACAAATCTTGAATTTTATAGTCTTTTTCTAACTTGCTAAAAAATGTATATCTAAAAAAAACAGCGCGAAAACTTTACTTATACCAATAACAACGCAATAAAACGGTAGAAAAACAAAATATCCCAGCATAAATCAACAGAGTTAAATTAGCACAAATCACGATTTACAACCGATCAAGTCGCTCCTATATTTTCGGCTATCGACCGGCTTGCCATACCGCTTATAATTGTAGTCTATCACATTATTTTCCCTCTTGCATCTCCAGCACCACTTGCTTCCGGATAAACATAGGATCATTAGAAAATTAAGCTATAAAATAATCCTAATTTTCTAATGATCATGCTAAAGCTGACGCAGGATTTAAAGTATAATTTTAAAGGTTTTGTCTGTGGCCAACAGCACAATACTAAGTACACACATCAGCAAGGAGTTGTAGAAATGATGATACTCTTGATGCGCCATATGTGCCGTAAACGCAGCAACCGCAAATGGAAACAACAGCAGCACTGCAGCATTCTTAAATTGCGGGTTATACAAACCTATTAAGAGCAATACTACCCCCATTAGTTCCCCTATTCCGATAATGATCATCCAAGTCTTATTAAAACCCAGGGACTGCATGCTTTGCATCATGGCGCTCTTTTGAAAAACTTTGAATAATGATGCATATCCAAATACATAAAGGTAGTACGCATTGCTCAACCAATGAGCGACTGATTTAATCGTTTCCATGTTATACTTTTTGTTTTCCTACAAATTTCTTTATTAATTTGCAGGAATAACAGTACATACAAGATTGTATGATACCAACAAAAAAGTTTGTATGAACCCGCGAAAAGAGAATTCAACCAATCACATTAATGAGCTATACTGGAAAGACCGTTGTGGTATTGCATTTACCTTGGCCACCATAGGTGGCAGATGGAAAATCAATATCCTTTCCTATTTGCTAAATGAAGGTAAACTCCGCTATAGTGAGTTGCGGAAAAGACTCGTGGGAATATCTGAACGTATGCTGATCGCCAAATTAAAGGAACTGGAGCATGACAAGCTGATTAATAGAATTGTATACCAGCAAGTTCCCCCAAAGGTAGAATATGAATTAACCGAGCTCGGCCGTTCGCTCGAGGAAATATTAAACCTAATGGATAGATGGGGAGAAGATAATCTCCCCGAATCAATGCTTTGATAGTGCATAGAGTGCAAAAGTACCTAACCAATGTGACCCCATGTAATCATCCTTGGTTGTAATATTGGGCAAAGAATACTTTAAATGTTTATTCGCCAACCTATGCAAATAACTTAATTCAGGCAGCGCTTTGGCGATACCGTTTAAACAGTTGGCGCGACTAAAATTAAGTCCATCCAGATGGACCAAATGTCCGTCGGTTCGATCTTTCACGATTCCTGGTTCTAAATTGAAATCGGGATTAAACAGATCTGGCATAAAATCCTTTAACCATTTACGGTAATCCTCCTGTTGCAGCACCATACTCATACAAAGGGCTTCTTCAAGACAAGGAGAAAGAAAATCGCTTCCACTTGGCTCAAAAGAAATGTTGCAGCTCTTATCCTGACTGTATAAACGAGAAGCATTCGTCATTAATGATTTTTCAAACGTCACATTTCCCGTGCTTCTTGCATAGTCCAGGGACAGCGAAAGGCCAAAGGCCGAATTATCATGATAGCCTGTCCTGATCGGATAGACCAATTTGGGCAAATATTCCTGATACGATTTTACCACATGTTTCACCAACGGTTCAAGATTCGATGCCCAGCGTTTTGCATCGGCATCTTCCCAAGTTAATAATTCCTTCTGCAGCTGCAACAACCAAGCCCAGCCATACGTACGCTCAAAGTTCTTATTGTTCTTATCTTGAAAGAAATCTAATTCAACAGCCACATTTTCTGCTGTAATATTTCGGTTCAATTGGCGTCGAATTTCACCTGAGCTATCCAAATTTGGAAATTCCTTCAAAATATGCACAATTGACCAATACCCGTGTACAGAAGAATGCCAGTCAAAACAACCGTAAAAAATTGGATGCAATGTACGCGGTGCTTTTAGATCACCATCACTACCGAGTACCTGTCCCAGCTTATTGGGATATTCCACTTCGATGCAATGCAGTGGCAAACTGAGCAGATGCTTGGCCTGAATGCTATCCAAGGTTAAAGGCTGATCATTTGAACTCGTATTTACTTTGGTCGCTGAATTATTTTGACATGCAACAAAAGCAACGGACATGCAAAGAAGCCCTATTATTTTCTTCATAAACCCTTATTTTATAAACGACTATATAACATTTAATTAAGTAATTGTTCTACCAGTTCAGGAACAGCTATGGTCGCCGATTCTCCAATACACTGTATATTACGTAAAGCGTTGTCATGAGGAATCTTTTTGTCAATTAAAAACGATTTACAGTGACTAGGCGCAAATTCTTTAAGTCCCGCAGCGGGATAAACCTGTAGGGAGGTCCCCACAATAATCAAAATATCGGCCTTCGAAACCAGGCTTATCGCTTCCTCAATGGCCGGCACAGCCTCTCCAAACCAGACTATATTTGGCCTCAGCTGACTACCCTTCTCACAAAGATCACCCATTTTGATCTCATCACCAACAATGGGATACACCAAACGGTCATCGACAGATGACTTCGACTGATCCAGGCGTCCGTGCAAATGAACGATATGGGATGAACCTGCCTGTTCATGTAGTAGATCTACATTCTGCGTCACAATACTCACCCGGTATGCTGATTCCAATTTTACCAGCGCATGATGAGCCGCATTTGCCTGTGCGACCAAAGCGGCTTTCCGTCTCAGATTATAAAACTCCTGCACCAAGGCTGGATTTTTATGCCAACCTTCAATGGAAGCAACTTCCATGACGTCATGTCCTTCCCACAATCCATTGGCATCCCTAAAGGTAGGTATACCGCTTTCAGCCGAAATACCGGCCCCCGTCAATACAACGATATTTTTCTTTTCCATCTTAAATCTATTTGTTGCACCATTGTATAGTTAAGATTGACTTTTGATATGACCTTCATCATGTCTGTAGGCCTGATCTAGATCATTCATTTATCAACAAAGATGCATAATTATCCGGCAGCTCGAGTCGGATCGAATCTTTACTCAAGGCTGCCTTACGGTTCATATCATCAAAAGAACGTTGGTAATACACAAAAGCGCTATTTGGTATATGCAGTTCACTGGCTTTCTGCACGTTGAACACATAGCGATTATTTTTTAATTTGACATGCTGATAAATCCGATAAGTAACAACTTGAATCTGTACCTTATCAAATTTCGGAATGACCTTTAAATCCGCCGGTTCATGAAAGTATTTATCATTGAAATACATAAATTCATTTGACTCTGCTAATGTTGCTAGAGCTAACCTTCCATTGACCACTTCATTCACTAACGAATCTGCCCGCAATCGCTCGGATTTACTTCCGTCACCGGAAGAACAACAAACACAAAGAAGAACAAAAATTGGGATCAAAACAGCTTTGATTGGATTCATAGGCCTAAGTTATAATAAAAAATGCTTTTGCGCCACAATTCAGGAGAAAATGCACCGAATACCGAAAGAAAATGGATCAGAATTAATAAATCAGCATAGTTTATATCTCGCAAAAAAGCCCAGGATATTTTGTTATCCCAGGCTTTTTTTCAACGCTAATTGCTATTCGACCTCTTAAAGGTTATTTTCGATAGCGCCCACTTTCTCGCGATATAGTTGTATTGGCGCATCCAACAAAACAGCAATAACTGTCATATTTTTATCCAAGCGCTCTGCTGGTGCCTGAATGTAGATAATACCCGGGATGCTACTCCAATAAAGCTTATTGAAAATCTCATGATTTATCATGGAGCCCTCACCGACCACGCGGATCCTGGCGACTCCATTTTTAACACCTTTTAGTGCAATAGGACCCGTAGGTTTTCCCTCGACAAACAGATACAATGTCTGGCGATCTTTAGAGAGCGCGCTTAGTCCTTCATAATGTCCTTCAGGTAAGCCTTTTCCAGTCTCATAAAGTGCTTCGGCATGATCCTTAATCCACTTTAATACCGTTGGATTAGTCGCATTACTACTTGGCAATTTGGTCTCTAAGCCATCCACGGTCAATCCGGAATTATCAAAGATATTTTTTCCGGCATGCAGTGTTGAAGCGATCTGACCTAAAGCACGACCTGTCAACTTATTATCCAGTACAGATTTCAACGTAACTTCAGTATCTTGCGGTGCAGTCCAACGAAGCACCTCCGCAAAGGTTAGTGCAATCACAGTCACATCCTGATCAAAGTTTACTTTCGTCAAATCGACTTGAACGGTTCCGTTTTCAGACTTAACGTTCACTTTCGCGGATGCATCACCAACAACTGAGACTTCTTTAATGGCTGTATGATTGACCAAACCTCTGAGCTGCAATTCGGGTTTCTGGTCGTATACATACAGGTAAAGTGTCTTTCCGTCCTTTGATAAAGCAGATTTCCCGCCGTAGTTCACAAAAGGAATACCGGCTCTTGTACCGTAGATCGCAGCTGCATGCTTATGTGTCCATCGCCCCAGCTGTTTCAAAATATTTAATTGTTCCTCAGGGATCGTTCCATCTGCCTTTGGACCGATATCCAACAATAGGTTTCCACCCAGGGAAATACAATCTACCAACGTTCGAATGATCATATTCGGTGATTTGTACTTTTTATCAAAGGGTTGATAGCCCCAAGAATCATTCATGGTATAACAGAGTTCCCAAAATTTAGCATCAGGACGGTTTACTGGAATCCCTTGCTCAGGTGTATCGTAATCTCCATGATGATTCAATCGCGAGTTTATAATAATATTCGGATTATACTTCCGCAAAAGATTCAAGGTCTCTTTAGCTTTCCACTCCTCGGCACTATGCTCCCAATCCCCGTCAAACCAAAGTAATTCGGGCTTATACTGTTCGGATAGCTCAGTCAATTGCTTCTGGTAATATTTTACATAATTATCCCAACGAGAAGGCTCACTTTTCAATTCATAACGTTTTCGATTGCGCGTAAAAACATCGTAATAAGGATGGCTCCAATCGGGCAAAGAATAATACAGTCCAGTATGCAAGCCTTCTTCTTGTATGGCTTTCACAAATGGTGTGATTACATCCTGTTTGGCAGCTGCGTCTTGTAATGTCGTGATCGCTTTATCAGCCTTCGTATTCCACATCGAGATCCCGTCATGGTGTTTGGTCGTAATCACCGTGTATTTCGCACCGGCTTCTTTGATCAATTTGGCCCATTCCTTCGGTCTATAATCCTTTGCTGTAAAACCATTCAGTTGCTTGATATAATTGTCATGGTTGATGTAATTATTGAAGAATGACCAAGATTCTGATATTCCATCGACAGAATAAATCCCCCAGTGAATAAAAATACCCAGTTTGGCATCCTCAAACCAATCCATTTTTTGCGGTGATACATTGTTCTGCGCTGAAACGTTTAAGCACGCGGACGCCAAAAGAACAAAAAGAGAAATCTTTCGAAACTTCATAAGCTATTTTATCGATTACATAACAGTTTAAGCGGGCAAAATACACATAAATCAGCACAATCCAACTATGTAAGGGATAAATTACGTTGGAGAGCAATTGAAATCTAACATTGTATTTTCTCTCGCTCAAACTAAAAACACGCAGGGAATATTCCTATTATTTAAACGGACCTCATAGGGACTTTATAGGGACCTCATTCGGACCTCATTCGGATAAAGCCGTGTAAAGTCCCTTTTAAACACCTATAAAGTCAGTCTTAAATACCTATGAATTTTGATGCTTGTAGCACTATGCCCTATCGTTGAATTGATTGAACATGTCGCAGTGTTAAAATTCTTCTACTTCGAGCATCAAAATATGGACTAGTCTTGATCATTTTTACCTGTTTGTATGTGCTTACAAAAACTTCATGTATATTTGGCCGGTATGATCGAATTATATACAGATGGGGCTTCAAGTGGAAATCCGGGCCCTGGAGGTTACGGAACCATCTTAAGAACTATTTATACAGGCGATAATGAAGCCTTTAAAGGTAAACTGATCGAAAAAGAGTTTTCGGGCGGTTACCGCAAAACGACTAACAACAGGATGGAATTGATGGCTGTGATCGTCGGCCTCGAGGCACTGAAAAATCTACAACAACATGTTACCGTGTATTCTGACTCCAAATACGTCATTGACGCCATTGATAAGAAATGGGTATATGGTTGGATACAAAAAGGTTTTGCGGGAAAAAAGAACAAAGATCTTTGGTTGCGCTTAATGAGCGCCTATAAGCTCCATACCGTACGCCTTGTATGGGTAAAAGGCCATGCTGGGCATCCGTTAAATGAGCGCTGTGATCGTTTAGCTGTCGCAGCATCCAAAGATAAGGCAAATTGGAAAATCGATAGTGTTTTTGAAATGGAAGAAGGTAAATAAAAACGGGGCATTGTACAATGCCCCGTTTTTATTATTTCCATGCGATTATTCGCCGCTTTCCTTAGCTGCTAAGTATCTTTCAGCTTCCAAAGCTGCCATACAACCTGTACCTGCAGCAGTGATTGCCTGACGGAAGATGTTATCCTGAACATCACCACAAGCAAAAACACCCGGGATATTTGTTGCAGTACTATCTGGTTTTGTAATTAAATAACCTGTTTCATCCATATCCAATACACCTGTGAAAAGCTCGGTATTAGGCTTATGCCCAATAGCAACGAAGAAACCTGTTACTTCGATATCATTTTCAGACTGGTCTTTATTGTTTACAACACGTATTCCGGTCACCACCTGACCATCTCCTAGGACTTCTTTTGCCTCAGAATTGTAGTGAACTTCGATATTTGGTGTATTCATAACGCGATGTACCATTGCTTTAGAAGCACGAAACTCGTCACGGCGAACCAACATATGTACTTTTGAGCATAATTTTGCAAGATACGTTGCTTCTTCTGCCGCTGTATCCCCAGCACCTACAATAGCAACCTCTTGGTTTTTAAAGAAGAACCCATCACATACAGCACATGCTGAAACACCAAAACCATTGTATTTTTGTTCAGATTCCAAGCCTAACCATTTTGCTGTGGCTCCTGTCGCAATAATCACAGTATCTGCGGTAACTTGTACCATTCCATCGATCTCAACACGGTGTACCTCACCTGTAAAATCCACTTTAGTCACATATCCAAAACGCACTGAAGTTCCGAAACGTTCAGCTTGCTCACGCAAATCTTCCATCATCACTGGTCCAGTGATACCTTTTGGATAACCAGGGAAATTGTCCACCTCAGTTGTTTGAGTCAACTGTCCCCCTGGCACAATACCGGTATAAACGACTGGTTTCATATCCGCACGGGCTGCATAAATCGCGGCAGTATAACCTGCTGGTCCCGAACCAATAATCAAACACTGTACATGTTCCACTTCTTGTTTGAATTCCATAATCCTTTTTCTAAGCTATTAATTAACGTTATTTTTTAAATTTATCTTGCAATCCTTTCAACATATCCAAAGAAATGTTCTGCGGCGCTTCTTCTTTTTGTTGATTGAATTCCTTTTTCGCAAGTTTTTTATCTTCTACAGAATGGGTGGCTGCAGCTGCTTTTGCCTTTTGCTCACTCTTTTCCTTTTTATACCGATTCCAGATATTCTCCAAGACCTTCTTGGTATACAATGGAAAATCACCATTCTGCATCCAAGCGTAGTAACTGGGCTCTTGCTCAAATACTTCTATAACAGGTCTTCCTTTATGTTTACCAAAATTGATCGTTTCCAATCCCTCCGCATTATAGACGAGCCGTCCGGCAAAATCTACAGGTTTACTTAGGTTGGTAAACGTATGTAGCGCCTCAACATCGTTTACGACAGGATAAGATACTGTCCCATGTTTATCTTCGAATGCAGCGCCTTCATATTTTGTCAGCTGCGCTTTCAAGACCTCATATGTGGCACGAACATCCGCTTCCGCTGTATGCGCATTTTCAAGATCTTCGTTGCAATAAAACTTGTATGCAGCTTTCAGCGTACGTTGTTCCATCTGATGGAAGATATTTTGAACATCCACAAATGCTCTACCCTCCAATGAAAAATCAACACCTGCCCGTAAAAACTCTTCCATAAGCATTGGGACATCGAATTTATTGGAATTATAGCCCGCGAGATCTCCATCGGCAATAAAAGCCGCAAGTTCCACTGCGATTGCTTTAAAATTAGGAGCATCCTTCACATCTTCATCATAAATGCCGTGAAAAAAAGAGGATTCCGCAGGGATAGGCACTTCTGGATTGATCTTCTTTGTATAGACTGTTTCTTCACCACTGGGCATCACTTTCAGAAATGATACTTCCACAATACGATCGGTCGCTACATTAACACCTGTAGTTTCCAAATCGAAAAATACCAATGGTCTTTTTAATTTTAATTCCATGCTGGATAATACACTTTTTTATCAAAAACCAAAAATACAAAGTAGTATTCGATTTTTGTAGTCTAAGAAATTTAATTTACAACCGCTTGATGAACTGGTTCTACTTGACTGATTTTCCCAACAACAACCTTCACCATGGCATCGTAGTCCAAGTATTTATTGGCAAGATGCTGCACCTTCTCGGGCGACATATTTCTGATCTGTTCCATATAATAAGAATAATAGTTCAATGTCATCCCATTTAACAAAACACTTTTGAACTTGTCGGCATGCGAAAAGATACTTTCCAACGAACCCAACATAGAACCTTCCATATAGGTCTTCACAAGATTGACCTCATCCTCGGAGGCCAAAGTTGTTTTCAACAAATTGATCTCCTTTTCTATTTCAGTCAACGTGGCCTGTGTTACATCTACCCCAACTTCAGTTACAATGGTCATAAAACCAGTATGTTTCAAGGTAGCAACAGCCGAACCAATGCTATAGGTATACCCTTTTTCTTCTCGGATATTGCGCATTAGGCGGGAACCGAAAAAACCACCTAATAATGTGTTGACAAATTGTAATGCCGGATAATCGGGATGTTCCCTTCCGATTGTCTGACAGCCTAACCGAATGGCAGACTGCAAGGCATTATCTTTTTCCTCATAAGCCAGGTTATTTGAACCTTGCACCAAAACTGGGACTTCCGAAGGAGATACAGCAGCTGCTCCTTGCCAATCGACACCGAAGATTTGCTCCAACTCCTGCAAAAGCTCTTCAGAAACATTACCTGAAACAATTAATGTACAATTGGTAGGAACAATTTCCCTACGGTACAATTCGATCAGCTGCGCACGCGTAATTGCATCGTAATCTGTTAGTTTTGGTGTACGCCCATAACGATTGTTCTCACCAAAGATCAAATTGTAAAATTTGCGTCTCGCCAGATAATCATTTTTCTGAATAGAAACTTGAAACTTTTGCTTGTTATTACGCAAATAGGTATCTAACTCCTGTTGCGGAATCGATGCTTCCGTCAGAATATCTTTTACAAGCGGCAAGAGTACTTGACTATGTCTATTCAATGTATAAAGCGACAGAGACGTTACGTCAAAAGAATATTCAGGAACAAGAAATGCTCCGTAGAAATCCACTTTATCTGCAATCTCTGCACTCGACATGGTCTTTGTCCCCTCCTTAAGCAATGCACTTAAAGTACTATTTAACAACGGATTTTCAGCCGCACCGTCAAGATAGGTATTCTCAAAGATCCATTCTATCCGTACCAGCTCCTGCTCGGGCGACTGGAATACATAGACAGGCAATCCGTTTGCAAACTGCTTCTTGATTGGTTCTTTCAAACTTATATTTCCAATTTCACGGAACTCGGGTGCTTTTGTTCTATCCAACATGTACAGCCTCCTCTTGTTTTGATTTATACATTAATATAGAAGC
Source organism: Sphingobacterium sp. UBA2610 (assembly GCF_002339225.1). Classification (NCBI taxonomy): domain Bacteria; kingdom Pseudomonadati; phylum Bacteroidota; class Sphingobacteriia; order Sphingobacteriales; family Sphingobacteriaceae; genus Sphingobacterium; species Sphingobacterium sp. UBA2610. Next base: position 73,375 of record NZ_DDKA01000032.1, on the reverse strand, counting down.
ATTCTCCGGTCTAAAAATAACCTGAGCTTGCTGTTGAACTTCCTCAGCACTCACCGACAAATATTTTGAGACCTCTGTGTTGATGCCGTTTGCATCACCCAGCAACTCATGGAAAGCCAAGTTCATGGCTTTATCCAAAATAGATAGTTCTGCAAAAACATTGGTCGATTCGATCTTATTCTTTACTTTTTCCAATTCAGCTGCAGGTACTAACTCGGATTTTATGACCTCCAATTCTGCCCACACCGCACGTTCAGCTTCCTCTAGCGAGATGCCTTCCGATGGTTTTCCTTCAATAACAAAGAGGTTATTGTCGATACTTCCCATCACATAAGCATTTATTTCACTAAATAACTGCCCCTCTTTTACCAATCGACGATACAAACGTGAAGAAGAGCCCCTCGATAAAATGTCCGACAGAAGATCCATTGCAAAATACCCCTCTTCCAATCGAGCAGGGCCATGAAATGCCATATAAAGCGCATCCAAAGGCACCTCTGCCCAAGTCGTTTCACGCCTAATCTTATCTTGCGCGGGTTCTTTAGGCAATTGGCGATTGTATTTTTCGCCCGCCTCGATATCGCCAAACCATTTTTCAGTCAAAGCTTTTACTTCCTCAAAATGAACATCTCCAGAAACAACCATAATTGCACTCTGCGGATTATAATGTAATTTGAAAAATGCTTTAACATCTTCCATTGTAGCCTCTTCAATATGGCTCAGTTCTTTTCCGATGGTTGCCCAACGATACGGATGTACCTGATAGGCTAATGGACGTAATTTTAGCCAAGCGTCACCATAAGGCTGATTCAAATAACGCTGTTTGAATTCTTCACTCACGACATTCCGCTGCACTTCGAGGCTTTGTTCGGAAAAAGCCAAACTTAACATCCGGTCCGACTCCAACCACAATGCCGTTTCTAGATTTGAAGAGGGTAAAGTGATGTAATAATTTGTAATATCGTTGCTGGTGAATGCATTATTCTCGCCACCCACTTTTTGTAATTCGGTATCGAAATTAGGAATATTGATACTTCCACCAAACATCAGGTGTTCAAATAAGTGCGCAAATCCGGTCTGTTCCGGCGATTCATCCCTTGCTCCCACATCGTACAAGATATTGACGCAGGCCATGGCTGTATTATGATCCTCGTGTACCAATACACGTAGGCCGTTTTCCAACGTAAATTTTTGATAAGAAACCATCTATTTTTTCTTCGATGTTTTTAAATCCAGTTAATACCTTTTCGCAATAAAGATAAGGTTTTGGCTTCTTCGGAGCCTTCTTCAGGACGATAGTCATATACCCAATTGGCTTGGGCTGGTAGACTCATCAATATGGACTCAATCCGACCATTCGTTTCAAGTCCAAATTTAGTCCCCGAATCCCATACGAGGTTAAATTCGACATAGCGTCCGCGACGGATCAATTGCCAATTTTTCTGTTGATCTGTAAAGGTTTTATGTCGATTTTTCTCCACCAATGCAGTGTAGGTTGGTGCAAACGTGCGTCCAAGGTCACAGGAAAAAGCAAAAATATCTTCCATGCTCACCCCCGTTTTTTCAGTATTCAACTTATCGTAAAATACACCTCCTATGCCACGTGTTTCCTGGCGATGTCTGATATAAAAATAATCATCCGCCCAATTTTTAAACTTTTCATAGTAGGTAGAATCATGTCTATCACAGACATCTTTCAGCTGCTGATGAAAATAACGCGCATCCTCTTCATCGATATAATGCGGAGTTAAATCAATACCGCCGCCAAACCAACGAATCTGATCGTTCAGTTCAAAATAGCGGATATTCATGTGTATAATAGGTACGAAGGGATTGTTTGGATGGATTACAATGGAAACTCCTGTCGCAAAAAAATCATCTTCTTCCACCGCAAATGACTTTTTGATCGCTTCAGGTAATTTGCCATACACAGACGAAAAGTTAACGCCTCCTTTTTCAAAAATTTGACCATTTTGAATGATCCTGGTGCGACCGCCACCGCCGCCTTCACGCTCCCACAATTCTTCTTCAAAGCGTGCCGATCCGTCTAATTTCTCCAGCGCCTGACATATTTCGTCCTGAATTTCTTTATAAGCTAAAGCAATCGCTTCTTTTGTTATCATCTACTCTATTGCTACTTTATTATGTTAATTTTTCGCTCAATGCTTGAATAATTTTAGATGCAGGGAGGTGTTCATACAAAATTTGATGCACGGCATCGCATATTGGCAATTCCACCGCATATTTTTTCGCATACTCTTGAATACATGCCGATGCGTAATACCCTTCAGCCACCATATTCATTTCCAACTGCGCAGATTGTACACTGTAGCCCTTTCCGATCATATTACCAAAGGTTCTATTTCGGCTAAATTGGGAATAGGCTGTTACCAAAAGATCCCCTAAATAAGCCGAAGTATTCACATCCCTTGACGTATCACCATCTACTTTACCTACAAAACGACGCATTTCGCGAATTGCATTGGAGACCAGCACAGCCTGAAAATTATCACCGTAACCTAAGCCGTGACAGATACCTCCAGCTAACGCATAGATGTTTTTCAATACTGCACCAAATTCTATTCCGAGTACATCTTCCGAAAGAATCGTCTTGATAACCCTTGACGACAGAAAGGAAGCAACCAATGCTGCACTATCCAGGTTCTTACAGCCGAAAGTTAAATACGACAATTTGCCTAAGGCAACTTCCTCCGCATGGCAGGGACCACCAACCACACAGATCTGTTCAATATCGACCTCATAGCGTTGCTCCAAAAACTCACCGATAATCAAATTATCTTTGGGAATAATCCCCTTGATGGCTGAAACAACAATTTTATTTCTAAAATCTTCCTTCGTCACATTGGCCAGTGCATCCTTCAAATAGGCCGCAGGCGTATTTAAAATGACAATATCTGAATTAGTAATTACATTTTTAGCATCGGTATCAATCGTCGTAATACTAAGATCAACCGAAACACTGCTCAGGTAAGTCGGGTTATGTTTGAATTTTTGAATATATTCTGCATCCTCTTCCTTTCTTACCCACCAAAAAATATGCTTGTCTTGGTCATTTTCACATAGCATCTTGATCATAGCAGTAGCCCAACTTCCGCTACCAATTATACCAATCTTTTTCCCCTGCATGTCTTTAATTTGTTTTCGACAGCAAATATACTTATTTACTAACGAGATATACGATTCACGCGGTGAGATATGATACTTTCGTTACTTTTTAAGCAAATAAACGCTCCCAGAAGCCTAATTCCAAGCCAACATAATAATCGTTGTTTTCGAATTTTATGGGGTAAACGCGAATAAAATCATGCTGTTCGGGATTACCTCTTCCCGACACCAGATCGAATTCATGGCGATGAAAAGGACAGATTACTTTGCCACGTTCACACCAGCCATTTTTCAATGGTGCCCCAGCATGTGGACATTTAGGCGAGAAAGCATAGAGTTGGTCTTCGTACCAGGTAATACAAATAATTTTTCCACCAAATTTATGTTCGCTGATGCCCTGATTTTTAAGAAAATCGGCATGTTCAATTTTGTACCAATGAACCATTCGACAAGATAGCTAAAAATTACAGTGAATTTTCTATCTTTGTGCAATTTCAAAAATTTGCACTATATATGGCTTTACAATGCGGTATCGTAGGTTTACCAAACGTCGGTAAATCAACATTATTTAACTGTTTGTCGAACGCGAAAGCGCAAGCGGCTAACTTTCCATTTTGTACAATTGAACCAAATGTTGGGGTAATTACCGTACCGGATGCCCGTCTCAATAAATTAGCTGAATTAGTCAACCCGCAACGAATTGTTCCAAACACCATCGAGATTGTCGATATCGCCGGTCTTGTGAAAGGAGCTTCAAAAGGTGAAGGCTTAGGCAATCAATTCTTAGGAAATATTCGTACAACAAATGCTATTATTCACGTTTTAAGATGTTTTGACGATGGGAACGTGATCCACGTAGATGGTTCGGTAGATCCAATCAGAGATAAAGAAATCATTGACACCGAATTGCAGCTTAAAGATTTGGACACTGTAGTAAAACGTATCCAGAAGGTAGAAAAAATGGCTAAAACAGGCGGCGATAAAGATGCAAAAAGAACGTTTGACATCCTATCAATCGTCAAAGATCATCTTGAAGCTGGAAAATCCGCCCGTACAGCAGCAATTGAAGCTGAAGATTTTGAGTTTATCCAGGATTTAGCCTTGTTAACGGCTAAACCTGTACTTTATGTATGTAATGTAGATGAAGGTTCTGTTAATACAGGTAACGCTTACGTAGAACGTGTTAAGGAAGCTGTAAAGGATGAAAAAGCCGAGGTATTGATTATCTCAGCACAGATCGAATCTGAAATCGCACAACTGGAAAGCTACGAAGAACGAAAGATGTTTTTAGACGACTTGGGTCTTGAAGAATCTGGCGTACATAAGCTCATCCGCGCTGCATATTCGCTTTTAAATTTGGCGACTTATTTTACCGCTGGTGTACAGGAAGTTCGCGCTTGGACGATTGAGAACGGATTTACAGCCCCTCAGGCTGCAGGTGTAATCCACACAGATTTCGAAAAAGGGTTTATCCGCGCTGAAGTAATCAAGTATGACGATTTTGTCTCACTTGGCTCCGAAAATGCGGTAAAAGAAGCTGGAAAGTTATCGGTGGAAGGAAAAACATATATTGTCCAAGATGGCGATATCATGCACTTCCGTTTTAATGTATAATCATTCCCACCTGTTCAAACAGATAAATACAAAAAAGAGGCCAGTACATGAAATGTACTGGCCTCTTTTTTTTGTGTTATTTAACAAAATAGCGGTGTTCAATCACCTCTACTTTTTTGATATCCTTATCTTCCAGCACTTTCTTAACATCACAATGACCAGTTACGCCGCGATAGATCAGCGCTCCGCCAAGGGTCAATCCTGATAATCCAGTCAGTGGTGATTTAAAAAGTTTTTTAACACCCAAGCCCAATATGAATCCGCCGGCAATCACCGACAGAACACGCTCAGAGGTGCCAATATTTTCTTCGATACAATCGTCTTCGATCTTTGTTTTTATCTTATCAAATGCAAAGTTTAGTAGGTTACTCATAATTATCTCCATTTTATTTATCGTACATGTTATAAACAAATGGTGTCCTAAAAAAGTTTAGGAATAGAATAATAGTTTTTTATGTTGTTTCTCCGACGACATCTCTTATATTCGTATTTAACAAATTAGAGATACATGCAAATCAAAAAATATTCTGGTGAATTGGTACCCTTTAATGGTGAATCGCTTCGTCATTCGCTTTCTCGTTCCGGTGCCAATGCTGACCAGGTCAATCAGGTCTACGATAAGGTACTCAACGAAATATATGATGGGATTTCAACAAGAGAACTCTATCAGCTGGCCTTTGATACGTTAAAAACTGTGCGAAATTCTTACGCCGCTCGCTACAGCCTTAAGAAAGCCCTGCGTGAACTTGGCCCCGAAGGTTTCTACTTCGAAAAATACATTGCCCACCTTCTGCGATCCATCGGATATGAAAGCACCACCGGACAGACCGTACAGGGACATGCCGTTTCCCATGAATTGGATGTTGTAGCCTATAAGGACGGTAAACTGATCACCGCCGAATGCAAATTTCGAAACGATATTGACGCAAAAATATCCGTAACGACGCCCATGTATTATCTTTCAAGATTCAAAGATATCAGCAATATCAATTATCAGTTTTTTGGAAAACAGCTGCAGTTTCAAGAAGGCTGGCTGATTACCAATGCATACTTCACCTCCGACTCGATTGATTTTGCCAAATACTATCATATCAACTTGCTTTCTTGGGATTATCCAAAAGAAAATAGCATCAAAAAGAGAGTAGACAAAGCTGTTTTCTATCCGGTCACTTGTCTCACAACTCTTTCCGACCTTGAGGAACAGCAACTGCTCAAAAATCAACTTATTTTGGTAAAAGATATCGTGAGTAATCCCGAGAAATTGGATCTCCTAAACTTAACAAAAGAACGGAAAGAAAAGGTCTTAAACGAGGCTCGCGAACTCATCAACTATCAGGTGGAAGAAGAATATTAATTATAAAAAAAGGTGTTATGTATACCTGTTTGGACAGCTATACATAACACCTTTTTCAGTAGTCGATATTACTTCTAAAGCTTGGTCGGATGATAGATCTTGCCATATTTCGCAAGTTCGTTTAAATCTGTCTTTTCCCAAAATATACCATAAATGGCTGCTCCGGACCCTGACATAGAAGCGTAAATTGCTCCTTTTTGATATAAAGTTTCTTTGATTTCTTTCAACAAGGGGTAACTTTCGAAAATACCATCCTCAAAATCATTTCGAATATGAAACTTCCACTCTTGGATGGGCAAACGAATCGCTTCTTCCAAATTAACTTCGGGTGCCTTAGGTTGCACAGCAGCAAAAGCCTCAGCCGTAGAAATATGAATATTAGGCATAATTACCACAAGATGGTAGCCATCCAGATTTAGATTTAAGTCTTTAAAATCTGTCCCAATACCTGTTGCAAAAACAGGATTATTTGCGATAAAAAAAGGACAATCGGCACCTAGCTTTGCGGCGTATCCCGCCAGCTGCTCTTCAGTAAGATTCAATTGAAAGAGCGTATTAAGTCCTTTCAAAACAAAAGACGCGTCCGCAGAACCGCCGCCTAATCCTGCTCCAATCGGAATTTGTTTGACCAAATCAATGGAAACGGGTGGAATGCCATAATCTTTTTTCAACAATTCAAAAGCTCTTATACAAAGGTTATCATGGAGATTCCCTGGGATACGTTCCCCTTGAATGTTTAGTGTTGTCTCCGCAGCAGTCGTTTCCAATAATTCGATAATATCGTAAATCGGAAGTGGATAGAAAACGCTATTCAGTTCATGATAACCATCCGTACGCTTGGCAATGACTTGCAGCCCAATATTTAGTTTAGCGTTTGCAAAAAGTATCATGTGAATTGCTCTAAATCGTATATTTCAAAATTAATAACTTACCAATGAAAAGATATTATCACTGAACCTAGATAACCGTCCTTTCGCTTTAAGGAAATCCAAAGAGATAATAAAACTGTAGGCGACAATCTCCCCACCAAGTCGTTCAATAAGTTTACTGGCGGCAACGACGGTACCCCCTGTCGCTAAAAGGTCGTCGTGAACCAATATACGGCTTCCTTTTTCAAAAGCATCTTCATGGATTTCAATGGTTGCCTGGCCGTATTCCAGTGCATAGGATTCAGATACGGTTTTAAAAGGCAATTTACCTTGTTTTCGGATTGGAATAAAAGGCAAGCCCAGCCTATTGGCAAGTAAAAATCCAAATAGAAAACCCCGACTCTCAATTCCAGCAATAGCATCTATCTCTATGCCTTGCAATTGATCAATAATCGCATCAACCATTTCGCTACACAATGCCGCATCTTTCAACAAAGGGGTAATATCTTTAAAGACAATACCAGGTTTAGGAAAATCCACAATATCCCGGATTTCCAGTTTCAATTTATCTTGAATCATTCTCAAATATTAAATAAGGCGCAATCTTCGCAATCGCAAGATCTGAAAGTGTTCCTATTTTTGTCAAGTCCTCAATATTGACATAACTTCCATGCTGATCCCTATAATTGACGATTAGTTTCGCATCTTTAGGGCTAAGATACGGATGTTTGGCCAATGAATTTGCATCAAGCTTATTAATATTGATTTTTTTGATTCCATCTAAATTGGCTACAACAATATAGTCTTTAATCTGGTCATAGGTCTCGGCTGTAACTCCATAAACCTCCTTTAATTGTTCTATGCGGTAGAACCCACCAAGAACCTCTTTATATTTCAAAATGCGTTTGGATAGAACCGAACCTATCCCTTTAAGACTGATTAATGCTGTGGTATCACAGGTATTAATATCGATAAGCTCGGCTTTATTTCTTTCAAACTTATCGTAAAGCAAAGGCGCTTTATTTTGTTGTTTTGTTCGCGCTGAATCAGGCATTGTTTTGATTTGAATGTAGGGCTCTAATCTGTTGTAAAGTCGGCCATTGATCGAGTAAATTTTCTTCAGATCGGTTTTTACTCTAAACCTTCCACCTTTTTTTTCATAGTTTTTCAGGACCGCAATCTGTTTATCAGAAAGCCCCAACTTATGCCAATCAGCGTGTGGTAAATTGTTTGGATCAAAATAGAATAGTTTGGTCTCTTCCAAAACCGAATGTTCAGATATTGCCCCCGCACTTTTGTCTTTAGTCGAATAGGTTGCCTCGACCTCCTGTTTGTTTACCGGACCAGAGACCTCAAGAGAGTCATGAAAGGATTGTTCAAATAATTTGGCCTGATTGGGAATTGGATCGCGCGTATTGCTTTTAATCAAAGCATAGATCGTCACAAACAACACAATGATTACCAAAATAATGAAAAACCCATTTTGTTCTGTTTTATTAAATTTAAAATAAGCCAATAGCCTCTTCATAAGCCGCTAAAAATTGGGATATCTAAATTTAATAAATTATAAGGAAAATAAAAAGGGAATTATTAAAAACAATTCCCTTTTTATTAATTATTATCTACAAAGAGATTTATAACTTTGACTTGTCCACTTTTTCAACTTGGCTACCATCCTTTAAAGTTTTTGAAATAGCATCAAATGGCCGAGAGACCACTTCATCCCCTTTTTTCAGCCCTGAGGTAACGATGATATTTTTATCATCCTGAATACCGGTCTTTACCAACACCTGCTTAACAGTTTTATCTTTTAGGACAAATACATACTCCTCCACTTTCTTATTTGTATTGGTAGAATCTTTATCATCAGAACGCACAGTTACCGATTGAATCGGAACAACCAGCCCTTTATCATGTTTTGTAAATATCTGAACGGTTGCTGAAAGCCCTGGCTTAAATGGCGATGCAACGTTCTCTTTCATCAAGTCCTGATACGATTCTGCACTGATGCGCACTTTTACATTAAAATTTGTTACCTGATCTGTCGATGATGTCGTCGTCGTTGTTGTTGCTATATTTTTAGACGAGCTAGCAATTTCCGTCACAACACCTTTAAACTTCCTATCCTTAAAAGCATCGACTTCGATCTCAGCTTGATTCCCTACCCTTACATTATTAATATCATTTTCATTTACATCGACATTAACCTCCATCGAGCTCATATTGGCTATACGCATAATTTCTGTACCTGCCATCTGCGCCGTTCCAACAACACGCTCTCCCTTTTCGATAGACAAGAGCGAGATGATACCATCTGAGGGCGCATAGATTGTCGTCCGATTCAAATTATCCTGTGCTTCTTTTACTGACGCTTGTGATTGGTCAATGCCATATTTTGTCGAACGTACCGTTTCCCTTTGTGCTTGGATAGAAGCCTGTGCAGCAAAATATTCGGCAGAACTTTTATCCATTTCTGAAGCAGAAATAACACGTTTTTCGAAAAGCTCCTGATTCCGTTTATAGGTAGCGGCAACATTTTTGAAGTTTTCTTCTTGTTGTTTTAATTGCTGTTGTGCAGCTGCGAGATTGGCCCGCTGTGAATTCATTGCCGCAACCGAACGATCATAACCAGACTGCAAAATATCAGGTTTGATGCGACAGAGCACCTGTCCTTTTTTAACAAAATCACCTTCTTTAATGTTAAGCTCAACAACCTCTCCAGATACCTCCGAACTCAACTTAACCTCCACCTCAGGCTGAATCTTCCCACTCGCAGAAACTAATTCATCGACATCGGCCTCCTTTACGACATCCACAGCGACTTTAGTAATCTCTCCCTTTCCAAACCAGCCAGCTTTAAAACCTATGAAGCCAAGGACCACCAAGAGCACTACGATGATCAGTATAATTTTTCCAATGCTACGTTTTTTCTTTGCCATTTCTTTTGTTAGTTCAAATAGATTAATTGTTATCGAATTGAATTGGATTTCCAAGGTAATAATCGATGATCTTCGATCTGAATATTACGTTATATTTTGCTTGAATAAGGTCAAATTCGGCCTTATTTCGTTCTGTTTGAGCTGTAAACAATTCCAGTGAATTCGCCATACCAATATCATAACGCTCCTTTGTTGCCTTGAATGCTGTTTCAGCACTTTCAAATGCTACAGTAGCCGAGCTATAGCGTTGTTTGGCCGCATTCACATCCAATACAGCCTGATTAACGGCCTTGTTTAAGTTATTTTTTGCCAACTGCTCGGATGCCTCCGCCTGTTTCAAACCAATCTTTGCCTTGGCCACATTCACTTTATTCTGATTTCTCGAAAAAATAGGAATAGCAAGAGATAAACCTGTGAAAAATGACTTATTATCCGATACTTGCTGGCCAAAGGGCACTCTAAAAAGAGTTGCAGGATCTAAGGGATCGGTTTGTCTTGTCGTTGCAGAGGAGTAATTCGTTCCATAACTCACATTCAGATTGAGTGTAGGATAATAGCCTCCCTTCGCGATATCGATTTGTTTCAATGCCACCTCTTTATCCAATGCAGATTTGTGAATATCGGGCTGTAAGGTGAGCGCTTTTTGGTAAACATCCACGGCATTCTTATCCACTGCATGAACCAATATGGCTTCCAGACTCGGGCGTTCCAAAGAAATAACGGTTTCAGGAGGCATTTCCATCAACTGCTTCAAGGTCAACAAAGACATTTCGTATGAATTTTTTAGATTAACTTTGTTCAGTTCATTTGTGGCAACCTGATTTTTTGACTTAGCAAGATCGGCAATTGTTTTATTACCAACTGCAAATTGGATGGAGTCCAAAGAAAATTGTTGCTTTGATAAAGCAATCTGATCTTCACTGGCAACCATCATCTCATGATTGGTTATTGCTTCCAAATAATTCACCAACACATTGAGCACGAGATCATTCTTGATCTTATCTACCTGAGTCGCTGTAGACTCCAGTTGCAATTTATTCGCTTTGATCTGATTGACCTGCTGAAAACCCTGAAATAAGTTGACACTAGATCCCACGGAGCCACTGGTTCCTTTTGTCCAAGTGTTATTAACGATTCGTCCAGAAGTTAAATCGAAACCAAAACCATAACGGAAACTTTGATCCACAGTAGCACTCAGGTTTGGCAACAAATTACTTTTTGCCTGAAACAGGTCCTGCTCAGCAAGATCTTTGTTCAGGGCCGCTTGCTTTATCTGTACGTTCCGTTCCAATGTCATACGAATGGCCTCGGCCACCCCCACAACCTGTTGGGCTTGAACTAAAACATTAGTTCCAAGAAATAACCCAGTAAATACTACTGCAGAATAATAAAATCTTTTCATGTCCATATGTAGAACCATACATTTTTTTTTAGATTTGAACTTCATTTATCGGTTATGTATTTTGTCAAATCTCCATTTTTCCTTAGATGGCTATATCCCAAATCAATATGGAACATGCCACGTCATGAAAAAAAAGTCTATCTTACTTTTGACGATGGTCCAATTCCTGAAATTACACCTTTTATACTCGATATCCTAAAAAAATATCAGGTGAAGGCAACATTTTTTTGTGTTGGTGAAAATATTAAAAAAAATCCACATTTGTTTCAACGAATTTTAGCGGAAGGACATCAGGTGGGCAACCATACTTACAATCACCTCAAAGGCTGGGAGACAAATGATGAGCAGTATTTGGCAAATGTTGCAAAATGCCAGGAACTGACCCAAACCGATCTTTTTCGCCCGCCTTATGCCCGAGCAACAAAATCCCAACTCCGTCAACTCTATAAAAAATACCGTGTGATCATGTGGGATATTATGTCGGGTGATTTTGATCCGAATTTAAGTCCCCAGAAATGCCTCGAAAACGTTTTGCCCAACATTAAAAATGGCTCTGTTATTATTTTTCATGATAATATCAAAGCCATTCCCCGTGTCGAATATGTTCTCCCTAAAACAATAGAATTTCTATTAAAAAATAACTATCAGCTTTCGAGAATAGATTAAGGTTTACTTCTAGCAAACGTCACCTCAGATTCATAATATTTACCTACACTGACACTGAAATACCCCAATGCATTGTTGCTTAAATTTGAAATCGGATTAGATGGCGAAGCCGAACCAGGATTAATCATTTGAAAACTATTCCAGTAATTGTAGGCGCCTACATCGATACATTGACGTAGGATACGCACACGATCACCAACTTTCAAATCTCTATCGCGGTCGACAATATCATGCTGCACCTCTAAGCCATTGTTATACTTATCGTTAAAGACATCAATAAAACGTAGTTTACCTCCATTCACCGACATCTTATACTTATAATAATTCCCTTTTTCCGGGGGGTCAACAAATACGAGAGTTGGATAATAAATGGTATCAGTAAAAATAATGCGCTGTGAAAGCCCTATAGAATCCACATCCACATAGCTGGGAACCTTTGATACCCCTTGGATCTCCCTTCCATCAGCGGTCTTTACCTGCAACTGGTAAGTGACCTTTTCCTGTAACCGTAATGTCTTATTGGTATACAGCCCGTCAGCCCCCGCTTGAAACGTATAAGTGCGATTATTTTGCATATTCTTAACGATCACTTCTGCATCTGTTATCGGAGAAAACAGCGAGTCTTTAATACTTACAACCTGCTGTATACTAATCTCATGCTGTTGATCCGAAACCATCAAATCTGCGGTGATAACCAATTGACCTGTATTTTCGGGCAGTTCCAATTCTATTTTGTCTTCGCAGCTCCCTAAAGTAAATAATGCAACAGCTATAACTCCTAATATCTTCTTCATACTTTGCTAAAATTTAAAATTCCACGTAATCGATGGTATCGCTCCAAATAATGCTATCCGATAAATCTCGGTGACATTGGATTGTCCTTCTTTTTCTCTAAAGTCGATCAAATAGGCATTTTTTCGGTTATAGGCATTGTAGAGACCAAACGACAAGCTCGAGTAGCTATTCTTTGTTCGCTTAATATCATAAGTTGCTGCCAAATCCAGGCGGTGATAAGCTGGCATCCGCTGCCCATTTCTTTTATCGTAATAGAAGATCGTACGATCGTCAACAAAATATTTCCCCGCGGGCATCGTTACGGCGTCACCTGTATAGTAGACAAAATTGGCGCTCAAATTCCACTTCGGATTTAACTGATACTGCGCCACAATGGCTATATTATGGGTTTTATCCTGCCGCGCACTAAACCACGCACCATCATTGATCTGTTCAAATTGGCGCTCACTTTTGGATAAAGTATAACTCAGCCAGCCGCTAAATCGCCCCAGTCTCTTTTTCAGAAACCATTCAATGCCGTACGCTCTACCTTTTCCAAACAGCAATTCCCCTTCCAGCAATTCATTTGCCTGTAGATCGGCGCCATTCCTATAGTCAATCTGGTTCTTTAAATCTCGATAATAACCTTCAACAGAGAATTCATATCTGTTGGATGCAAAATTCCGAAAGTAACCCAGCGAATACTGATTGGATAACTGCGGCTTAATTGTATTATTGCTCAGTACATATTGATCGGTAGGAAGGCTGCTGGTCGTATTACTCAGTTGATGCAAATACTGAACATTGGTATTAAACGAAGCCTTTACCGTTGTCAAATCATTGATCGCGTAGTTTAAGGAAATGCGAGGCTCCAGATAGACGTACTTTTTACCCAACTTGCCATTTCCTACATAGGTAGAATCCACGGCCTCGCCAGCAGGATCGAAAGTATAAAATGTTCCCGGTCCCAATGCTGCGTAAGCGGATGCTCTCAGTCCAAAGTTTAATTTTAAACGGTCGGTAACTGACCAGTCATCGGTTAGATATGCAGCAACATCAACACCCTTACGATGTTGAATTTGCAATGAATTCACCTTCGAATCTTCCCCCGCTTCGATACTTGCCGGTCGGATTTCCTGCAGGGCTGCCTGCAATCCAAATTTTAGATTGTGACGGTCCGAAAGATTGTACTGAAAATCTTGCTTAAAATTGTAATTAAAGATATCTGAGCGGATCTTAAAGTTATTATCATCCTCAATCTTAACCTGATAATTGAATTTACTAAAAATTAACGTTGTATTGCTAAACAACCTATTGCTCCAGACATGGTTCCAACGCATGGTTCCAGTCGCATTTCCCCAATTGAAATCAAACAAATCATGATAAGCCATTGCATCCTTACCGAAATATCCAGACAAGTAAAGTGTATTCTTATCATTGATGCGATAATTAAACTTTGCATTGAGGTCATAAAAAAAGAGCGCACTCTTCTTAATATTCTCATCACTTGAAAGTTTTAAGAAAAGATCCGCATAAGTACGTCTGCCGGAGATCATAAATGAGCTCTTGCCTTTTTGAATAGGTCCTTCCAATTTAAGACGCGAGGCGATAAGTCCCAAGCCACCTTCTACGTTGAAGTGCTTATTGTTTCCATCCAAGGTGGTTATTTCCATAACCGACGAAATTTTACCCCCATATTGAGCCGGAACCCCACCCTTGTAGAAATTAACGTCTTTGATCGCATCGGAATTAAAGGTCGAGAAAAAACCGAACAGATGGGAACTGTTATAGACAGGAGCCTCATCCAGCAAAATCAGGTTTTGGTCGCCACCACCACCACGCACATAAAAATTGCTGCTTCCTTCCCCACCACTGGTTACTCCTGGAAATAGCTGTATGGTCTTGAGAATATCTTTTTCTCCAAATAGTATAGGGACTTTTTCGATTTCTTTAGGGCTAAACTGCGTAAGCCCAGGCGTTAGATCCTTTATTGATTTGCGCCTATTTCCGGTCACGGTAACCTCGGCGAGCTGATTTTCCTCAGGTACCAACTGAATAATATAAGTGGAGTCCTTATCCAGATAAACAGAAAATCCTTTTGTTCGATAGCCTACCGACGATACTTCTATCCCTTTGCTGCCATCACGGACAGACAAGCTAAAAAAACCATATTTATTTGACGCAGTGGATTTTTCCTCCGCATCGTTTCGTATCACGGCACCAATAATATTCTCACCGCTGATACTGTCCCTAACAAACCCCGAAATAGATTTAGACTGTTGACTATACGCTTGCTGCGCGCAGAACAAAATGGAAGAAAGACAAAAAACAACCTTTATAGGTTTAAACATAATCAAGTGAAGTCAAAATTTTGCTGAAAATAATAAAAAAGCCTTACAATTTGTAAGGCTTAATAATAAGTTTATAATTTGTTAGTTAAGGTCTCTGTTTAACAAAAATAGCATTTTATTCATTTATGCCAAATATTTATCCATTTTTCTTTTCACTTTTCTTCGCTTGATCAAAATATCCCTTAAAAAAAGCCATTTGATAAACAATTGACCGAGACCAGTACTCCCAATTGTGTCCACCTTCACTTGTAACAAAGGTATGATTTATATTATGGTACATCAATTTATCATGCAGCGCAACATTCACCGTGTAGAAAAAATCTTCCTTACCGCAATCGATGATTAAGCGAAGTTTATTATTGATTAATTTGGGAACCATATTCATAACAACACGATTATCCCATTCTTGCGATACATCAGCATAATTCCCTATGCGATCTTTAATTTCCCAATTTAGGGGGAAAGGTCTAAAATCTACCCCACCGGCCGTACTTCCTGCAGCGCCATAACTATCCTGATGTTTTATGGCCAGCGAGAGCGCGCCATGCCCGCCCATACTTAAACCCGTAATAGCCCTTCCGCTCCGATCTTTGATCGTTGAATAATGCTGATCTACATAATCGATCAGCTCTTTGGACACAAAGGTTTCATATTGGTAGTTTTTATCGTTCGCGATGTCCCAATACCAGCTTCCAAAACCGCCATCGGGACAAACCACCATATAACCATACTGATCTGCCAATGCGCTTACACTTGAATTTTTAACCCAATTGCTATAATTACCGGAATAACCATGCAATAGGTAAAGGACGGGATAATTGATTTTGCTCGAGTAATTTTGCGGAAGAATTACGACTGTCTTAATTGCTTTACCCATGGACGGGCTCTGAATGGAAAGAGTATCCACTTTTGCAGCGTAGGAGTTCGTGAGTGTGCATAAAAATAAAGTGAATGCAATTAACAGCTGTCTAATACCGGCCAGACAAAATAGGCCGCTTTTGATAGGATCGGTTTGATGAAAATTATGCATCGAATAACTGAAAATAGGTCTAGTGTTTATCATAAATGTATTGATTTCTTTCAAAGAAATAAAGATAGGATTTTAAACCAAATGGACGCTCGCTAATTGTATAAAATCCAGTTCCATTGCTATCGAAAGCTATTGCTTCCCCCTGCGGCTCTACCTGATAAGGCAGAATAGCTGGCTTTCGTTGCAATACCTGCTTCCAGGATTCACTTCGGTTTCTCTGCCAATAGAAAATATGGGTAATATTCTTTACAAGCAGTTGTGTACCTGTCTGATCTATAGCAGAAGCCGTAGCAAAAGTAAATGGCAGCTCTGCTATCCTATTTAAGGTGAAATATTGCTGTTTAACATTTGTAAATACTTCGGCGCCATAAACAGTCGATCGAAATTCACGTTTAGATATAACATACAACATGTTGTCAATTGGATCAATCATAATCGATTCGGCATCTAACCGTTGCTGGCCAGGAAATTTAAGAAAGATAGCCCGAATGGACTTCTTCGGAATAAGCCCAGGATCATCGGCCTGAGGCTCAGGAAA
Organism: Sphingobacterium sp. UBA2610; assembly: GCF_002339225.1. Taxonomy (NCBI): domain Bacteria; kingdom Pseudomonadati; phylum Bacteroidota; class Sphingobacteriia; order Sphingobacteriales; family Sphingobacteriaceae; genus Sphingobacterium; species Sphingobacterium sp. UBA2610. Next base: position 56,712 of record NZ_DDKA01000032.1, on the reverse strand, counting down.
TACATACAGGCATGTCCAGGTTCTTTTCCCGGCGTTGTTTCCGATGTCCGCGAGGACGAGAAAATAGGTATCTCCAATTTTCACCCGATCGATATCCTCACAGTCGACGACAGAGACTCCTTCAAGTGAAAATTTTTTCAGTAGTTTGGCCTGACGATCAATTAAATAAATAGTTGCACCGTCACCACTATCATTGTGTACCCAAAAATTACCCTCCTGATATGCCGGTGTAATACCCGACACTTCCTTCAATTGTGGATCAGTCAGTTCCCCAAGAGCAATTTGCGTTTTAAAATAATCCTTCCTATTTTGGCTGTACACCTGCAAACTTAACAGAGAAAATGTAAACAGCAGGCACAGATTCAATCGTGCAATATTCATGTTTAAAGATACGTTTTTATTGATATTTACTTTCTAATTATGAAGAAGCCTTCCACATACAGTTCATTACTCCTTTTTTTAACACTCTTATTCCCCTGTCACAGCCTACTCGCGCAGAATTCTTCATTTCGTGTAAAAGTAAAATCCGGTCTTCGCCAAACACCACCTTATCTTGTCAAGTACTACAACAGTAAAGATTGGGAGAAATTCAATACCGAGATACGCCAATTTGATTATGATCCCAAATTTGAATATGACATCAAGATCCTCAAACGTCAAAACGGTTCACGTCCAACATACAGCTTAGCCAAAACGATCACAAAATCATTATCGGAAGAGACGGCTGTGGACACATGGGAAGTTGGAGAAAACTACGTAAATGCTCAGAACCTTGGTAAATTGAAGTGTCTGCAGATAAAATCTGATAAAAAAAATAAATGGGAATACCTCGCTGCAACCATTCAAGGTTTCGATTACCAAGAGGGCTACCGTTACCGCATTCGGGTAAAACAAACGAAACAAAAAGATACAGACACCATCAGATACAGCTTAATTGAAGTTGTCTCAAAAGAACGTACAAATGAACTGCCCAGTGTGGCCGCATTTCTGGCTCGTTTTAAATGGAATTTACTTCAGTTAAATGGAAAGGATGTCACCGACAGCAAAGCAAGCATCGGGTTCGATGCCCGAAATGGCACGATTACCGGAACAACGGGATGCAACAATTTTTGGGGAAATTTCACTATTAAAGGGGACAAAATCAGCTTTATACACCTAGCAAGCACCATGCGTGCCTGCAATGGCCAAAATATCGAAAATGACTTTTTCCAAATTTTTGAACAAAAACAAATTCAATTTGACATAGCCGAACAAACCTTAAATTTATACAACGACAGAAAACTAGTCATGATTTTTGGGTTAGAGCGGGAATAAAAAACACCCAAAGTCTGGGAGACTTTGGGTATCTTAGCCATATTATTAACCTATTTTATGAAAAGTATTTATGCCATTTGGAAATGACATAAACAAATATGTGAAATAAATCGGAAACAATCGAAAGCACAATATTATTTTAACAAAATTTTAACATTTCAAAAAATAATGAGATAAATGAGCATAAAAATGATTCATTTTGACTCATCCCGATCCATATTTATCCTGTATCTTACAGGTTTAAACCGATACAATGATTAAAACATTTTTAACATCAACAGCCTTACTTTTAACCGCGACACTTTTTGCCCAGAAGAACCCTGTCATCAAGGGAAACTATGCCGATCCTGAAGGTATTATCTATGGCAATAAATACTGGATATTCCCGACCTATTCGGCACCTTATGAAGAGCAGATATTCTTCGACGCGTTTTCATCTTCCGACTTGGCCAACTGGACAAAACACAGCCGCATCTTGGAAAACAGCAATGTCAAATGGGCGAAAAAAGCTATGTGGGCACCAGCGGTATTGGAAAACAAAGGCAAATATTACCTATTTTTCGGAGCCAATGATGTACATCAAGGCGAGATCGGAGGCATCGGGGTGGCTGTGGCCGACAAGCCAGAAGGTCCCTATAGCGACCTATTGGGCAAACCCTTAATCAACGATATTATCAATGGCGCTCAACCGATAGATCAGTTTGTTTTTAAAGATAAAGACGGAACTTTCTATATGTATTACGGCGGTTGGAAGCATTGCAATATGGTGAAGCTCAAGCCAGATTTCACCGGCTTGCTCCCTTTTGATGATGGTAGCTTTTACAAAGAAATCACCCCTAAAGATTACGTTGAAGGACCATTTATGTTTATAAAAGATGGAAAATATTACTTCATGTGGTCGGAAGGCGGTTGGACAGGCCCCGACTACAAAGTCGCTTATGCCATCGCCGATTCGCCATTTGGGCCTTTTGAGCGCATCGGGACAATATTAGAACGAGATCCCGAAGTCGCTGTTGGCGCCGGACATCATTCAGTCATCAAAGTACCCAACAAAGACAAGTATTTTATCGTCTACCACCGTAGACCGCTTGGCAAAGATGGGGCCAATGAGCGCGTCACCTGTATCGAGGAAATGAAATTTGACAAAAATGGACATATCATACCTGTTAAGATGACCTTTACAGGTGTCAAGTATCCATTAAAATAGCAAAAATACTCGTTTTTGCAAACAACAAAAGAAGCCCAGATCAATCGAAATGGGCTTCTTTTTTTATGAAAACAATTACCGCTTAAATGCTAGAAATTGCATTATTTAATGTTTCAGAAGGACGCATTGCCTTAGCAGCCAATTCATCATTCGGGAAATAGTAACCGCCGATGTTTTGTGCATGCCCCTGTGCAGCGATCAGTTCTTCATTGATTTTCGCTTCATTATCTGTCAACACCGTTGCAACAGTTGCAAATTTCTCTGCCAATTCAGCATCTTTTGTCTGTGCCGCCAAAGCCTGAGTCCAGTATAGTGTCAAATAGAAATGTGATCCGCGATTATCAATCTGACCAACTCGACGTGCCGGAGATTTATCGTTCGCTAAGAATTTTTCTGTTGCTTCATCCAAGGTCTCCGCCAATACAAGCGCTTTTGGATTATTCTGTGTTTGAGACAAGTGTTCCAAAGAAGCACCAAGCGCCAAAAATTCACCCAATGAATCCCAACGCAAGTAACCCTCTTGAAGGAATTGTTCTACGTGTTTCGGAGCCGAACCACCAGCACCTGTTTCAAATAAACCACCACCATTCATCAATGGAACAATAGACAACATTTTAGCTGATGTACCCACTTCTAAGATCGGGAATAAATCCGTCAAATAATCACGCAACACGTTACCAGTTACTGAAATGGTATCCTCGCCCTTACGAATACGTTCCAAAGAGAATTTCGTCGCATCAATCGGAGATAAAATACGAATATCCAAACCAGTTGTATCAAAGTTTGGCAGGTATTTTTCTACTTTTTTGATGATTTCTCTATCATGTGCACGGTTTTCATCTAACCAGAATATAGCTGGAGTTTCAGATAAACGAGCACGATTCACAGCCAATTTCACCCAGTCTTGAATTGGTGCATCTTTCGTTTGACACATACGGAAGATATCACCTGTCTCCACTTTTTGCTCCATGAAAACATTTCCTTCAGCATCCACCACGCGAATAACGCCGTTTCCTGCAGCTTGAAAAGTTTTATCATGAGATCCGTATTCCTCAGCTTTTTGCGCCATCAAACCTACGTTTGGCACAGAACCCATTGTTTTAGGATCTAAGGCACCATGCTCCTTACAGTCTTCAATTGTAGCTTCGTAAACGCCAGCGTAACAACGATCAGGAACCATCGCAATAGTATCTTCTTCTTGACCGTCTTTATTCCACATTTTACCACCAATACGGATCATTGCTGGCATAGAAGCGTCAATAATAACATCAGAAGGCACGTGGAAATTTGTAATGCCTTTATCCGAATTTACCATCGCTAAAGCAGGGCCGTTTGCGATAGCAGCGTCGATAGCAGCTTTCACTTCAGCCTCTTTTGCATGGCCCGCGATTTTAGCATAAACCTCACCTAAGCCGTTATTTTTATTGATACCCAGCTCTTTGAATAAATCGCCATATTGCGCAAAAACATCTGCAAAATAAGTTTCAACAACAGCACCAAAGATAATCGGATCAGAAACTTTCATCATTGTTGCCTTTAAATGTGCAGACAACAATACCCCTGCCGCTTTCGCTTCAGCGATAGCATCTGCTACAAAAGCTTTCAATGCTGTTAAACTCAACGTTGAAGAATCAATAACTTCACCCTCTTTCAATGGCGAAAGTCCTTTTAATTCTGTTACTGCACCTTGCTCATCAACAAACTCAATTTTAAATTGGCCTTCATTTTCTACGGTTACAGACTGCTCTGAGCCATAGAAATCACCTGAAGTCATTGACGCAACCTTTGTTTTAGAATCTTTCGCCCAAGCACCCATTTTATGTGGGTTTGCTTTTGCATAGTTCTTCACCGCTTTAGGCGCACGGCGATCTGAGTTTCCTTCACGTAATACAGGATTTACCGCAGAACCCAATACTTTGGCATATTTCGCTTTAGCTGACTTTTCCTCTTCTGTTGTCGCTTCATCAGGATAGTTTGGAACAGCGTAGCCTGCTTGCTGTAATTCAGCGATAGCACCTTTTAACTGCGGAATCGAGGCGGAGATATTCGGTAATTTAATGATGTTTGCTTCAGGAGTTGTTGCCAACTGACCCAACTCAGCCAATGCATCAGCAATTTTTTGATCTTCTTTTAAAAATTCTGGAAAGCTAGCAAGAATACGGCCTGCTAAAGAGATATCTCTCAATTCAACATCGATATCAGCTGTAGCTGTAATCGCTTGAACGATAGGCAAAAACGAATAAGTCGCTAATAAAGGAGCTTCATCTGTTTTTGTCCAAACAATTTTTGATTTGTTTGACATAGTAATCTATTAGAAATATGTTTAATTTTTAATGCTATGTGAAATCATTGAAAAATCTGAATTTCTCAAAAATTCGCCTAAAGATAAGAATAAATGCCATAATTAACGAGGAATTGCACCCCTTTTGACAATAAAATTGTGAAAATAAATATATTTTGGCAATACAGAATAAGTCGCCCCTCCTCTACCCAAAAGTATTTCCTCTTGACATTTCAGTGACCAGATACTACAGGCGAAATCCTATTTTAGCTCAACATAAAAACACGACTTACAATGAAAACATTCAAATTGAACAATGGAATTGAAATTCCGGCAATTGGATTTGGAACCTGGCAAATTCCTGAGGGCGACGAAGCTTATCAGGCAGTTAAAGAAGCACTTGCCGCTGGATATACACATATTGATACTGCGGCCATATATGGCAACGAAAAGAGTGTTGGAAAAGCGATAAAAGACAGTGGTATCGATCGTAATTCGCTGTTTATTACAACAAAACTCTGGAATACCGAGCGTGGATACGATAAGACTATTGCTGCATTCGAAAAATCGCTCAGCGATCTACAATTGGATTACCTCGATCTTTACCTGATTCATTGGCCTGCCAACGAAACGCAATTTGCAAACTGGTCTGACATCAACGCCGATACCTGGCGGGCTTTTGAGCAGCTGTACAAAGAGGGGAAAGTTAGAGCGATCGGCGTGAGTAATTTCCCCAAAGACTACCTCGCCAAATTATTGGAGTCAGCGACAATCATCCCTGCAGTGAACCAAATTGAATTTCATCCGGGTTACCTTCAGCAAGATACTGTGGCACTCTGCCAATCCAATGACATCCTTGTTCAGGCTTGGTCACCCCTGGGTTCGGGCAGAATATTACAGGATGAAACACTCGTTGCTTTGGCTAAGGAAAAGAATACTAGTGTTGGACAACTCTGTATCAAATTTGCTTTATCTCAGGGTATCTTGCCGCTGCCAAAATCAACCAATCCCGATAATATTAAAAGAAATTTAGTGATCGACGATTTTGAGCTGACAGCAAGCGATATCAAAACTATACTCGATTTACCTGAAATGGGGTTTTCCGGATCGGACCCTAAAAAAGTCGCTTTTTAAAGGTGATAATATAGGATTGATGGAGTCGCTCTTGGGCTGCTCCTCCAATCTTATATTGTTGAGCTTCCAGTACCAAAGAAACTGATTGTCCCTTTTTCCTAAACAGGATATAACAATTTTTTGCTATTATAGCGGTAAAGTTGCCTACACTATTCCTTACTTTTTTATTGAAAAAATGAATGAAATAGAACTTATAGATCAATCGGAACTTCCTGCGAAGGGAGAAGACTACTACTATCACCCCTTATGGACGACTTGTATACTGCTGTATAGAGGCTCTATCCAGGTCAATAGCAATGGTACGCTTACCGATCTCCAAGCTGGCAGTATCCTCTTTATCGGATACAATAAGTACTACAGCTTTACAACAATTAGTACCGATGCTATATTTAAAATCCTTCATTATGACCGGAATTTTTCCAACCGAATACGCTTGTCGATCAGTCGATATGATGCGTATCGGTTAATCAATGCCAATCGTTCCACACCTTTTACTCCCGCCCCCAACGATTTTGAAGCTATCTGGACATTGTTATGCACTTTGCATAGCAATCGTAAAAAACCGATCGACCCGAAGAAGGATTTTCTCCAAAAAGCCAACATCAATATTTTTATGGCTATTATCTACCTTTTGGCCGATGTGATCTATACTGCTGGTGAAAGCTCCGGAAAGACACGCAACAAGAGAAAGGAAGAAATTACCGTACATTTTTTACAGCTTATAGCTGATCACTACAAAGCGCAGCGCGATCTCGCATTCTACGCCGACCGCCTCCATATTTCAATCAAATACCTGTCGATCAGCGTCAAGGAGATTACACAAGAATCGCCCTCGGAAATTATCAGTAACTGGCTAGTCACAGAAGCTAGAGCGCAGCTCACCATTTCTACCAAAACAATCAACCAGATCTCACAAGAGTTTAATTTTTCAGATCAATATGCTTTTAGTAAGTTTTTCAAAAAACATGTCGGCATAACACCTAAGCTATTTCGTGAACAACAGGTAAATCTTGTTACCAATTGAACATCATAAAGCAGTAATCAAACATTTCTTGTCACCCCAGGGCATGCTAACTTTGTAGCACATATATAAACAAAGTTAAATACCATGAATACAAAGTCAAGAGCCCGAAAAATAGGTTTTTACTTGACGTTATGCTTCTTTACATTCTTTTGCAATCAAACATACGGTCAAGACAGCATAAACAGCCGAAAAATATCAATTGAAAAACTGTTCGAACTTGCTATCCATAACCACCCAAATCTTATTGTTTCGGCGTCGGCCGTAAGTATCGCCCAACAAAAAACGGAAGTTGCAAAATTAAGAAGGCTTCCCGAAATCAGTGCTTCAGCATCGGCTTTTTACCTCGGCAACGCTGCGTTGATCGACAAAGACCTTTCGGGGTCGGAAAAAGTCCCTTTACCCCATTTCGGTAACAACTATGCATTGGAAGCGAAAGAACTTATCTGGAAGGGCGGTGTCGTAAAAAATAGCATCAAAGCATCCTCGCTGGGCGAAGAACTGGCTGAATTGGACCATAAGAATGAAGAACAGAACATTAAAATTTTGGTTTTAGGCTATTACCTTGATCTATTTAAACTGAAAAATCAAGAAGCTGTCTACAATCAAAATATTGAGCTTGCGCACAAGAGACTGGACCTGACGGAAAAATTATATAAACAGGGCATGATCACCAAAAATGATGTTATCCGCAACCAATTGCAAATATCCGAGTTGGAGTTAGCCAAAGAGGTGATTCAGAATAATCGGAAAATCCTGAATGACGAGCTTATAGTCGCATTAGGGCTACCGGAGGGCACAGTAATTGAGCCGGATGACAAACTATTAAACAGCAGCTTTCAGCTGGCAGACCTCGCGAGCTTAAAACAAGACGCTTACGTTTCCAGTCCCGGTCTACAGCTTGCGGCCAAGGAAACCGAACTTTTACTGACAGAAAAGGCTATTACAAAATCAGAGCGATCCCCTGCCCTCAGCCTATTCGCGGGAAACAGTCTTGTGAAACCTATCACCAATGTGATGCCGGTGATCGACAAGTATATGAATACCTGGAATACCGGTATCTCCCTGAATTATACGATTTCTTCCATCTACACGACAGGAAAAAAGCTTAAACTAAATGATCTACAAATTGAAAAGAACGAAAAATACACAAGTGCTCTGAAACAAAAAACCAGCGTCGCTGTTAATACTGCATACATTAAATACAATGAGGCCTACTCACAACGCAAGACGCTGGAGTACAATAAAGCTCTTGCAGATGAGAACTATCGTATTATTGAGAAAAAGTACTTGAACCAATTGGCGTTGATCGTCGATATCATGGATGCTTCAAACTCAAAACTTGAAGCGGAATTGAAATACACAAATGCTGAAATCAATATTGTGTATGCATATTACAAACTTTTAAAAGAGACTGGAAAGATCTAGTACATTTTCCCTTTGCCTAATTTAATCAGTTTTATATATGTAAGGCCTCATTAAGTAATTAATGGGGCTTTTTTATCGACAATACTGCATCATCTTAACTCATTATTATGGCAAATTCATTTTTTAAAACAATCAGATCATCCATCAAGCACTGGTATATTCCATTGATTATCGGCATTCTATTAATTCTTTTGGGGTTCTATACCATTTCCACACCTGTTGCCGCATTTCTCACATTAGCGATTCTATTTTCATGGTCATTTATTATTTCCGGTATTTTGGAAATTATCTTTGCCGTGCAGAACAAAGATGAAGTGGACGGTTGGGGTTGGTACCTCACCGGAGGGATTCTTTATACCCTATTCGGCATATTACTGATTGCCAACCCGTTGCTTTCAGCCAACACGTTGGCGTTTATTGTAGGCTTTTATGCGCTCTTTAAATCCTTTCAGTTGCTATCCTTTTCTTTTGACCTCAAAAATTACGGCAGTAAATCTTGGGGCTGGAATTTATTATTTGCCATTTTAGGCATTATTTTCAGCTTTATCTTACTTTGGAATCCACTATTTGCCGGTTTCTCACTGGTGATCTGGACAGGAATGGCTATTAGTACGGTTGGTTTCGCAGCCTGTGTCTTTGCATTTCAGCTGAAAAGTCTCAAAGACATCCCTAGCAAGCTGCCAGACGGGTGGAAAGAGCGTTATCAGAAGCTTAAAGAAGAATTTGATCAACACCGCAAATAGAAAAAGGGCTTAATTGCCCTTTTTTTATCAATATTGCTCCGACTGTTAAGTTTATTTACTTATTTCGACAATCTTAAAAGGCACATTATGAAGTGGAAAATCTTGTTTATCCGTCTTTACCCGACTGATTTTCATGATCACCTCTAATCCCTCATAAATCTCGCCAAAAACGGTAAAATCGTGATCAAGTCTTGGCTGTCCGCCACGAGCCAAGTACTCCTGACGTTGTGCTGCAGTATATTTTATCCCTTTCTTCAATTCCAGACTATCCAGTTCTGCTGCCGTGATTTTCTTTCCGACCACGAAATAGATCTGATTCAAAAAAGATGCTTTTGCGGGGTTTCCATCCCGTCCTGCACCCAAGGCACCTATTTTATGATACGCCCGGTCATCGAACTCTGCCGCCAATCGCGGTTTTCTATGAAGAGGATCTGCCGCCTCACGTTTTTCAATATCGATATCATGCTCTCCGCCCTGCACAACAAAATTTTCGATAATGCGATTAAACAATGCTCCTTGATAGACCGTATCCCGAATAGATCGCAACATCAAATCGCGATGATTGGGGGTATAATCATAAAGTACAACTTTAAAATCGCCAAAATCAGTCTTGAAAAGTAAATGTTTTGATTGGGCATAACAATTCCCCAATACAATAAAAACAAAGCTTAGGATGGTTAGAATTTTCCTCATCGTATGAATTAATCGTTTTCTTAGATTTCATATAAAAATACATTAAATTTCGATTTTTGAGAGACATTGAGCGGCAGTTTTCCAAATGCTCTCGAAGAATATCTGTACAGGATACTTTCAAAACTTTTCCTGCACTAAAAAATTACAGCCATCGTATGGAATTAAAACTTGCAAATAAGCGTAAATTTATCTTAGTTTGGATTAAAACTATTCAAGACTATGCAGTATACAGCAAATCCAGACCGATATCAAGATATGATCTATAATCGTTGTGGTCAATCCGGTCTTCTATTGCCTGCCATCTCATTGGGAATGTGGCATAATTTCGGTGACGACACAGCCCATCAAACGAAAGTTGATATTTGCACAACAGCGTTTGACCTGGGAATTACCCATTTCGATCTCGCAAACAATTATGGTCCGCCTGCTGGAAGTGCCGAAAAGGCCTTCGGACAAATATTAAAAGAACAATTTTGCGGATTACGCGATGAGATGATTATTTCATCAAAAGCGGGATATCATATGTGGGACGGGCCTTACGGAGAATGGGGAAGCCGTAAATATGTGATATCAAGCTGTGAGCAATCACTTAAACGCCTGGGTATCGATTACGTCGATATTTTCTATTCACATCGTTTCGACCCCAATACCCCCTTGGAGGAGACCATGCTGGCGCTAGATCAGCTTGTCCGTAGCGGAAAAGCGCTTTATGTCGGTATTTCATCCTATAATTCGCAACGCACAAAAGAAGCCCATGCAATCCTGAAATCATTGGGCACACCTTTTATTATTCATCAGCCTAGCTATTCTATGCTAAACAGATGGGTAGAAACCGATGGTTTGCTCGATACCTTGGATGACATAGGCATTGGTTCTATCGTCTTTTCCCCTTTGGCACAGGGCATGCTCACCGATAAATATTTACAGCATATCCCCGAGAATAGCCGTGCGGCGCAATCCAAATCACTTCAGACAAAATTTCTGAATGAAGAAAATCAAAAGAACATCCAGGCCTTACATGCAATTGCACAGCGTAGAGGGCAATCACTGGCACAAATGGCTATAGCATGGGTTTTACGCCAGAAGCAAGTTACATCGGCGCTAATTGGCGCCTCAAGACCACAACAGGTCATTGATTGCGTGGGTGCGCTGAAGAATCTGACGTTTAGCCCGGAAGAAATTCACGAAATTGATCTTTATGCAAAAGACGGCCATATTAACATCTGGGCTAAATCGGCTGAGATTGATTAAGATCAATGCCATAAAAGTTTTCATCCAAGTAACTACTTCACGCATGGCTGAATTCCATAAACTAAAAATGAGCCTGGATAATACCGGGCTCATTCCGTTAATTAACCCATTTTTTTCAATATCTTTTCAAAGGTGTTGATATTCCGGCTTGTCATCTTATCTTTCAGATTCTTTTTCCCCAACACCTTTCCGAAGCTGGAATCCAAGGTATTGCCCTTGGGTACGCACCAATAAAAGACCGTATCCACAATTTCTCCCTTCTCTCCCGGCACATGTGTCGAATTGCTGAATTCATCCATCAATATTGTTTCGACACCTGTTGTCCCTACAAAAGCATAGACATGGAAGTCTGTATGTATTTCAAAAGGAATATTTGCCTGCAGCAATTCCACTTCTTCCTGTGATCGGATGAACAAAAAAGCTTCATAAGAAAAATATTCCGACATGGACTCCTCTAGTAACTGCTTAAGCGAGGCGGGAGCTTTGTCCGACGAAAAAACAATATTTCCGGAAGCCAGTACCGAAGTAACGTCCGTTACACCGGCGTCCTTAAAAACCTGACAGACATCTGACATCTTCATATTGGTTCCCTTCACATTGACGCCGCGTAGAAAAGCACAGTATTTCATAGTATTACATTAATCGATTATTTCGTCCATCGGATCCCAAAACAGCTTTCTAAAGTCCTTGATCCGTAAATTATTGACAACAAGCCCCTCGGCTTCAAGCCGTTCTTGAAATTCAGGCACTGCAAGCGTGCCGCCACTGGATACAACACGGTGGGCGGGTACATCGCTGGGACATCCTCCCATCGCTTTCCCGACGTGCCTTGAGTGGTTAGGAAAACCTAAAGCTTTTGCTATGGCTCCATAAGTCGTTACTCGACCTTTGGGAATCAGCTTTGCAACCTCATATACTTGTTGTTTGAATTGCTCATCCATGTTAATTTATATTTTATTTGCGCTGTTTAGCATGTCAAAAAATCTTCTTTCCTATTTCCGCGGCGAAAAATGAAGAGCAACCTAAGTTACGAAAAGCTCTTGTAAGCAATACAGTCTTTAATTGATTCACTTGTCTAATTTTCGTTTCCATATGATTTTGGGGGAAACGATTCCTCCAATTGTCTATATACGCGATTCCAGCTAGGGCTATCGTAAGCATTCAGTTTTACATATTGCCCTTTTTTTGTTGCAATGCTTATTTTTATATCTATTCCGTCGTATGGCTGACGCGACTCCTCCTCTTTAGCGGCAATAAATTTCTCCAAATCAATTTTATCCAATAGGAAGTTCCATTTGTCTTCCGTATTGCCATATGATTTTAGGGTACTCTGGGCTGTATCAATTGCAGAAAACAGACAATAAACACTATCTCTTGTTATCTTAATCGTATAACCTTTTGAAGGTGTTGCTGTAAATCCGCCAACCGTAGAAAATGACACTGCTGTAATCTCAGTTTTAGTATTTTCTACCTTCACCCGATGTGAGTTATGGGTACAGCTTTCTCCTAAGAATAGCTGTCCAACCAAAAGTGAGAACTTTAGGATCAATTTTCCGCCCATATCTTGTTCCTTTAGACGCTGGTAAATAATCAAACGAAAAAAAGCGTTGTCTGTTGTCAACAGACAACGTCTTTTGCTGCTTTCCTAATTTACAAAAGTTATTCAGATTTCGTGACCCCAATCTCTGTATTCGTTACATATCAAACCGATCAGTTGCCTTGGATCAGCTCGAAAACTGTTCCTCGTAACACCATACTCACTCGTGACTGGAAATTTTATTCCCTAACAAAAAGTTGTTCATTCTGTTTCCTATCAAAACACATTGATACAGGGCAAAAAAACAAGTGTTTTTCTATAACTATAGGTTAATATTCACTTTCCTTTTAGTGCCTTTTCGAAGGAAAAAAACGGAATCTTCACAGCCCCAGTAGGGATAAAGCACATGCTAAGCACAGATAAAGCACTGTTCATGTATAAAGCAAAATGCGCTTTAAAAGTACTACAAGCATGCGTGAAGGCTTCACAAAGCGACCAAAAATGAGGGCAAGTAGAGCTAGATTTAGTTAATTAATAACTATTTAAATTCATTCGATGAATATACGTAAATGCTCGTTGTTTTATCATTTAATCACTTGAAAATAAAATAGAAATAGGTGTTAATATAAATAATAGGAGTCCACGATTTTGTTTATTATGGTTGTTTTTCATGAATAGATTAAATAAAAAAAGAACTAGTAAGGTGCTTGCTATTCTTTCTGATTTTTCAGAAAAAATTTGAGCGGAGCTAACATGCTATAACTCTGCCCGCTTTTCATATTTTACAATTATGTATATTAAAAAGAACATTTCCTACCCATTACAGCATTAAGAAAGGAAAACCATTATTCAACAGTTATGTTCTATGACTATTAATCTTTGTTCTAAATGAATCTAAAAAGAAATTCAGTTCCTTAGCATCCTCTTTGGTGCCAATAGCCCTTTCTTCCTTTTGATTCCATCTAGTAACATCCCAATGTCTTTTTTTTGAGCATTCTTTTAAAATTCCATCTACCGTAATTCGAACATAGACAATGCGCATAGTTCGGCTTTTTCTCTTGAGCTCTTTAGAAAGAAGTTTAGCCCATAACTTTGTTCTAACATAATCAATCACTTTAAGGGTTATAAATTTCGAACCTAAGCTTAAACTAATCAAGACGTTAAAATATTTTACAAACTGAATATCAACCACTTATAGATCATTTTGTGGCACCTTCAAAAAAATCCCAAAAGTGCCACATATGTGCCACAAACTTTTGGAGTATTTTTGAAGATTTTGCGAATCGTCCTAAACAAAAAAATCCTGCAAATCAATGACTTGCAGGACTTCTACATTTTTTAGTGCTTTTTAAAAACTTTAAAGTTGCACCTGGCGGAGAGTGAGGGATTCGAACCCCCGAACCTGTGACAGTTAACGGTTTTCAAGACCGCCGCATTCGACCACTCTGCCAACTCTCCGCGACAAAAGTACGAATTTTCACTATCCTACCAAATTTTATTTTATATATTATGCTTATTGAGCTTTTATAAACTGAATATCAGCACTAAATTTTACATCGTCGCTCACCATTACCCCTCCTGTTTCCAATGCAGCATTCCAATTAAGGCCAAATTCTGAACGTTTGATTTTGCCCTCTACAATAAAACCAGCTTTGGTATTTCCCCAAGGGTCTTTTTGGATACCTGCAAATTCTAAATCAAAAACGACCGGTCTAGTGACATCACGAATAGTCAAATTTCCCTTAATTTGTTCATTTTCTAAACTCGTTGCCTCAAAAGTAATGGTGGGATATTTTTCCACATCAAAAAAGTCTGGACTTTTTAGATGTCCATCCCGTTGTTCATTACGCGTATTGATGGACGCAGTGTCAATAACAACTTTCGCTAGGGCATTTTTAAAATCTTCGCCTTCGGCATCAACATCTATTTTAAAACCGTCAAAGTTTCCTTTAACGTTCGTAATCATCATGTGTTTTACTTTGAATTCTATCTCGCTATGTGCAGCGTCTAGTTCCCATTTTCCTTGTGCCATAATTTTATGTTTTTTCTATTTGTTTAACAACACAAAGGTAACAGCAGTTTTATTCATTTTGTTTGACCTAGATCAATAAAATAATCTTGTTGAAAAGCAATCAGTTATTGAAAAACCACAAAAAAAAGTTGGCGATATTTTGGAAATATAACACAAATGTCTACTTTTGCATTACCGAAAGCGACGCGCCAATAGCTCAGCTGGATAGAGCATCGGTTTTCTAAACCGACGGTCTCAGGTTCGAATCCTGATTGGCGTACCAAAAGTGTTAAAAATCGGCCTTAATGATATCATTAAGGCCGATTTTTCATTTTACTAGTTTTCTAACTAGTCATGTCGAGGCCCGTGTTAACGATTTAAAGGCATTTTCTGCCAAACCCAAAAACAAATTTAAAACGCGTTTAACATGAGAACCACCAACCAAAAAGTTAAAATTTCTATTAGACAGAGAACCCAAGGTAAAAATCCAGCAAGAGGATCTGTCCACATACACGTATCTATCGACGGTGTTACCGACATGATCCCACTTAAGATTTCGTGGCCAGTGGACAAGTTTGACAATGGAGTACTCCTCCCCCGTGACGGTTTTGAAGATGACACTCTTTGCACACAAAACAATTTCCGGATACAAAATGAGCGATCGCGTGTCGATGCACTTGTTTTTAGATACTATGCACTTGACCGAGCCATTACCCACGAGCTGATCAGACGCGAAGTGTCACTCAAGATATCCAAGGATGATATCGTTGCATTTATAAAAGGTGAAGGCCGGCAATTGCTGCGCGAGCATCTGATCGAGCACGGAACCTATAAGCATTACGTGACTGTGATCGCCCGGACAGAGAAATACTTTAAAGAGACCGGATCTTACTGGAAATTTAATACGATCGATGATCATGAGCTCCGGATTCACCAGCGGTGGCTTTTGGACAATTTCACGCACAATACAACCGCTGGCCACATGCGCGTGATCAAGAAGTTTCTGACTATGGCCGTATCAAAAGGACTCATTCCGGAAAGTCCTGCAGATAAATTGAAAACTTTGAAATATCAGGATGGAATCCGTGAAGTATTGACAAAAGACGAGATCAATAAATTGTATAATTTCTATATCGAGGATGGTATGGAACTACTGACAGAACTGGAGCACACAGCACTGCGCCGTTATCTTGTTGCCTGCTTTACTGGACTGAGGAAATCAGATATCGAACAGCTTGATCCCCGGCTTCATATCCGGAATAACAATATACTTCGGTTGAGTATGTTCAAAACACGCAAATATGGGAAAGTGATCGAGTTTACCTTACCAAAAATTGCTGTAGAGCTGATCGGGAAAAAGCGAGGGATCATATTTCCAACGATTGAATCCTATTCACTGGGTAAAGCTTTACGTAGAGCTCTTGTCAAAGCAGGGATTGACAAATACATGAAGTTCCACTCCAGCCGGGATACTTTTGCCACCACATTCATTTTATTAGGCGGTAATCCTGTCGATCTCATGGAAATCTTAGGACACTCCGATCTAAAAACAACTATGATCTATGTAAAGATGGCCAGCGATTCAAAAAGTAAAACAATGCAGTTCTTTGACGAATTGGTTAAATAACTGCAAAAATGTTCCAACTGTTCCAATTGCCCTTTTCAATAGTGAAAAGGGCTTTTTTATGGCAATTGCCTTTTTGGAACACTTGGAACAGACTTTAATTATTGAAGCTGCAGCGCTTTCATTGCTCCATCCCACTTCTCCTCGAGCAACTGATCAGCAAGTTTTGGCACCGCGCGATCCAGTTGAGGATTTAACCATTCTTTTGCTTTTCGTTTCCCGGTACCCAGCTTGCCCAATGATTTTGGGTTGGTGCTTTTTTTCTGTCCGGACTTTGTTGTCCAGGTCGAACCTTTTGATCCGGCCACACCTTTTCCGGCACCTTTGTGCAAAAATGCCAGGTAACGATGAAATTTGAATGTTATTGTTTCAATCTGACCATAATCTTGTTTGTACCGTATTTTGATCGAGTTTTCACCTTCTCCTGTTTGCTGAGTACTTGTCACCATGGCTGCATAGGTTCCTTTGATCGACGTTATTGTTTCGCCTCCCCAGGCTTTTATTCGATTATTCCACATAGTTATGAATTTACAGTGTTTTCAATTTTAACTTTTGTATCCCGCGCATTTTCAAATTCAGAATAGAGCATAATCACTTTTTTATCAGCCACGGACTTCATCGCCTCATAAAGCAGATCCATCTTATGTTCCAGGACTGAAGTATCAGAATTATTCTGAACAATCACTGGAGACTGAGCTGTAAGATTTCCAACTTGATTTATTCTGCCTGCCTCCATCATATCGACGAAATTAGCAATCCGCGGATCACGCAATTGTTCCGAAGAAACCACGTATTCCGGCATATGGTTTTCGCCTGCAGTAAATTGGTTCCCCAATGAATTTGTAAATAAAGTCGGCTCATTTACCCAGCCCTCAGCTTTCTTTCCAGGAGTAAAACCACCATGGAAAAATTGCGGAGGTTTGGTAGCTGCGATAACAGCAATTTGTGCAGCTCCGGCAGCAGCTGCTGCAGCTGCAAGAAATATATTTGGCAATGCCTTTGTTACCGCCAAAGCCGTATTGATCCCGGCCTGAAGCAATGAAGCGTTTTTATCAGCTTTCCACGCTTTCAGTTTTTCAGCACGAGCTTGCTTATCATACTTATCGTTTATAGCCTTTTTTTGAGCTTCCGATAGGTTTTTATTAGACAATTCCTTTTCACGCTGCTTTTCTATATTGGATAGAGCTGCATCGAGTTCAGCCTGCCTGTTATTTGCTCCGATCTGGAACAGTGCGCCTGAAAGATCCTCTGCAGCTTGGATGGCAGCGTCCTTAATCTTCTTCGCGCGCTCCTTATCTGCCTTACCATTTTCCTCATCCTTTTTTTGCTGGTATTTGGCATCAAGCGCAGCCATTGCTTGCTTGAAGAGCTCCGTTTCTTGAATCTCAAGCGAGTACTTTTCTTTAAGTTTTTCTAGCTCGAGATCGTGCTGAGCTTCAATATCGGCAATTCTTCGTTGGTGCTCATCCTTAACAAAACCAGTGGTACCAGTTTCGAGAACTTTGATCTCTTTTTCTACGCGTTCGCGCTCCCTAACTTTAGATTGAGCAATCTCACTTTCCCAAGCCTCCTGAATTTGTGCTTTTTGGGCTTCATTGGTACCAGCATCTTTTAGCAGCTTTTGATAATGCTCATTGATCCGGATCTGCTCCCGATCTAGCTCTGTAAGCATCTTTTGCCCCATATCGGAGCGGATTTTGGTTATAGCTTCAGAGATTTCTTTCTCCTGCTTTTCGCGCAATTGAGCGATTGCAGATTCTCTGTCCGCCTGAAGGAAAAGAACACGGCCCTCAGCTTCCAAACGCTCTTGCTCACTTGCGCCTTTTTTATCGCGGAACCCTTCCCAGGCTTCAATGAGCTTATTATACTTAGCCTCCTCTAAAGCTATTTCCTTATCGTTTTCAGCCAGCTGATCCTGGTAACGTTGTGCATTGAAAAGTTTCTCTTCGTCTACAAGTTTTTCATAAAGCTTTTGTGCTGCCTCACGGTCCTTTTCCTCCTGGCTTTTCTTAGGCTTTTTGTCCGGAGCGACTATTAAGGCATCTCCCTTGTTAACTTCTGGTTTTTTGCCAACGTTACTATTAGCTTTTTTTGCAGCTTCACTAATACCATCAAAATAGTCGATGACACTTTTCATTTGTGGAGTGAGTTCTTGATGATAAACATCTCGAAGAGAAATAGCAGCTTTGTAGGCCTGCCCCATCATCCTAAGATTTTCATCATTCCCTGTCTTTATATCCCCTTTGGCCATCTTATTATCAAACCAGGTGTTATTAGGATTATTTGCGTCTTTTAATCCCTGATTAGCTTTTTCTTGAGCTTGTTTCGCAAGTTTGATATAAGTATCAAATTGAGTTTTCTGATCACTTATATTATCTCTATTCTGTAGCTCGAATAGCTCTCTCTGAGCTTTTGTAAAAGCACGAACTTTACCTGTATTGATGTCCATGGCTCGACCGTACTCGCCCCATTCAGTTACAGCCGTAGGAATAAGCACTGCCAATTGGTCAATAACTTTACGCAGTTCTTCCTGTTCAGTCTTCGTTAAAGTAGTTTTTCCTTTAAGTTCCTCGTACCGCGTTACTAATGGAGACGTTGATTTTTCGAGACTTATAACGCCTTCTTCCTGCTTATGCAGAGCATTATTCATGTCCTCAATTCCATCCCGAGAAACTAGCAGCCAATCGGTAAGAAGGATCAATCCCTCTGTAGCTGCAGTAAGCCACTCTCTCATTTTAGAATTTTCCCAAATCGTGGCCCAACGGTTAGACAGCTTTTCAATAGTGCCGGCTAGATTGTTATTAACGGTATCAAATTCAGCTGTAATTGAAGTACCATCCTGGAAACTTTGATTTGCTTCATCCTGACGCTGTCTCAACAAGTCAATATTATTAGCTAAAGATCCGATAGCTGCACGCCCTTCAGCTCCAGTAATATCCAGGGCTTTCATGTTCTTGGCAAGCTCAGCAATCCCTCCACCGGTATTTTTTGATGCATCTAAGACACGCATCATCGCTTCATTTGCGTCATCTCGCAAAAGGTTTGCAAACGCTTGAACTTCCATCCCAGCAATCTTTGCATATTTAGGCACATCACTTCCAAGCCCTGTAATAAATTGGCCAATGGCTGTGGATGAGACTTGTGTCTTTTGCCCAAGCTCATCCATTACGGATGCCATTCCAAGGACATTCGGCAGCGATATTTTTGCAGCTGGAGCTATCCCTGCTAATCGCGCCGAAAATTCAATAAGATTCTTTTCATTGGCCGTCCCACTTGCTCCAAGATCATTGATTGCAGAACCTACTTTTAATAGTCCGGATTCGATACCGAATTCATCTTTAACCTTGAAAATATCGAGCAGTTTACCGAGTTCGTTTACTGCTTCTTCAGTCCCTCCGAGATCCTCTCCCAAGGCGACCCCGATTTTGTCTGCAGCACGTACAAAACCTTCAACGTCTTCGACTGTAGAATATCCCAATTTACCGGCTACTTGAGCTAGTCCAAGCAATTCTTCTTTGGCGGTCCTTGTATCAATTTTTTGAAGAGATCTATTTACGGCTTCTACCTGAACTTCAGTCAGTCCAGTGGTTTTCATAACGCCGGCAAACGAATCGGAAAGTTTACTATTTTGAGAAATAATATTCTTCGCAACATCGATGAATGATCCGCCAATTGTAGCTCCGATAGCTAATTTGGCAAGCTCCGCGAGTTCCCCCTTCAGATTGAAGAAACTTTCACGGGTACCCTCAGCTTCGTCGCGGAGGCTCTTCAAACGATCCTTGACCTGATCGAGGATCTTGCTCTTCTCAGCGAATTCTTCCGATCCCCGGGGCAATAATGCCAATTCATTGCGCAACTTTGTTGCCGAAGCTTTGAGCTGCTTTAAGGTGTCATCAGCCGCATTTGCATTGAGGTATATATTTACCCCTCTATTTTCATTATTCGAAGCCATGCAACGAAATTCCTTCCGGAATTTTTGCATGAAACGACAACGGCCCCTGGAAGGAGCCGTCGATTAGTGATATAAAAATACGTTAATAAGGAACACGTTGGCCATCAAGCTGAACAATCCAATGTCCCATGATTTCAAATTTATCATGCAACAAAGACGAATCGCTCACCAAATAATACATCAGAGCATCCCTTCCGTTGTATCTCCACCAATACCGATCTACATTTGCAGCCAGAACAGTTACATTCTCGGAAACCACATAGTCAGCATATGGCCCCTCCTCGCGAATGGATTGATCATCAAAGTTGACAATTCTCCTGTCTACATGCACATTTAGATTATTTACAGAGAGAGCCGGAATAGACGTTTGACTGTCCTGGTACAACTCCAAAATAAGATCGGCATAACTTCGGTAACTATTACCGTTAGGTTTAATTTTCAAAAGAACCTTAGCATAAAGTTTACCTTCCGGATCAATAGTCTCAGGAGAATTGATCACCACCCTAAATCCAGAAGCGATCGCGTTCAGATCATAGTGCGGATAACAAATAACCTTCGCATCGATGCGCTCTGAATTATTCGCTGGCTCAAAAGTAACCTTGTCAATAAGCGCCTCTACTTTCGCCTTATTTTCATCTACGATGAGGAGTTTTTGTAATGGGTTGATCCGCATAAACTGGACCACATCAAATTTTGCCGATATCTCCACCTGCTCAGATATGCAATAATAAGCATACCAGGCTAGCGAAAACCTATTGATCACCCCTTTATCTCCGCCAAGCGCCAACGAATTATCAAAGGTTCTATTCAGATTGCCAATATCATCAGCTGTAGCTTCAGCAATCCATACAGGGCCTCCAAAACCGACTGATCCTTTATAAGAAAGAAGCCTGAAAGCAAAAGAATTCTTGCCATACGTATTATCAGCATTGTATGCCGGCATATTTGACAGAGCTACTCCATAGCAGTTTCCCATCTGTGTCTTTCGGGGCAATCTCACCCCTTCGATATTCCAAAGCTTTTCGGCCCACATAAAAGGCCGGCCTATAGCCATTTCAACTTCTTTAAAAGTGTCTGTGTATCCGACGATCACTGAACCTTCGTATGGCAGCACCTTGTACATTTCATCAGCATCATCTACTTTAGTGAGCAATTTATATGCACTTATTGATTGTCGTTTTATGCGTAGCGAATCCTTAATCTGCATGCCGGAGACATCCAAGCGATCCACATCAGACAGTATTTTGGTGGCTTTTTCAAAATATGCCTTATTCGTCTGCGAATCGAAGTAAATTAATACCCGATGATCATTGCGCAGCGCTTTAAAAAAATCCGCAATGGACAGCTTCGGTAAATGCTGGGCAGGATTGATCGTTCCATTGGCCAATATATCATCGCCAGTCCTGGTGCCTGTATTGTCAATGATCAACGATTTAATAAAACTATCGTTGAGATACGATCCCTCAGCCTGAAAACCCAGAAAACTACAGACCTCCTTAATTACCCACGTCAGATAGAAAAAAGCTCCATAAAGTCGCATACCTCTAATCGTGTAACCTTCAGAGAAATCATTGACTATAGACTCGTCATAGTTAACACCATCAGATCCATCTGTTTTCAAAACTCCATCGGCCATTGGATTTAAATATGTTGGCATACAGAATGGATAGACACCTATAGAACTATTTATGGCAACTATTTTGTCATTGATGCCTGCTCCAGGTCCGTCAATCCGGATCGATTTATGCGATACAAATTTAGAGTTAATCGTCGTCGTGAATACTTCAGCAATTGTCTTATCCCTCATCAGATCCGCTACAAGTGAATTATCCACAATAAGATACCCGTCGTAATTGCCTTTTGCGGAGATATCGTACTCTAGCCTCGCACGCTTCCAGGACATTCCCAGGAGCGAAATATTTACATCAATCGCTTTTCGGCCAAGCCGGTTCTCAAGGAACCGGCCATAACCTAAAGCCTTATCATTTTTCTCCGTCGGCGGAAAAGTCACGGGGTACGTATAGGATCCCTTCAGCACGGTCTCCTCATTAAAGGTCGTCGCAACAAATTCAACCGTCAATTTACTGTCCGGCGAAACATCCAGCGCAATGCCATCATCCGTGATTATTGCAAAAGGTAACGTCATGCTATTTGATTAGCGGTTTAAACTTTGCCCAGGGAAATTGTGGCCCCGGATCAGGCTTTCTTCCTGGAGCGATATCGGAGTGGCCAATGATCTCTCTGATCGGATAATTCGCGATAATCGCTTTGCAAGCTTCAATTGCAGCATTGATCTGAACATCGGTGTATTGCTGTGTACCGGTGTTCTGCATCTCAATCCCGATACTATAGGAATTTAATCCGGATAAACCTCTCCATTTACTCACTCCAGCATGCCAGGCTTTTAGATTGAACGGCACCAGCTGGGTAACAACACCTTCCCGGCTAATGTGCAAGTGTGCCGATACTTGACTTACCGGATCAGTCATCCAGTTGATCGCACTTGTGGCATTCGGAGCTGCATCGTAATGCATCACGATATAAATTGGAGTGATTACGCTCCCTTTGTTAGGGGTGGGACGGAACCCTACTGGAGTTCCGTCGTTTTTGTAAAGTAAGTTGTTTTTTACTTGCATGATTAAAGCACTGAATTAATATTTTTTGCTATTTTCTCACCTCCCAGCGAGTTAGGGTGAACTGTATCTGTAGGTATAAAATATGAACTAGCCTCGTAAACATTCCAAGTATTATGAAGTAAATCAATAAATTGAACACCGAACATTTCGCATACTGTTTTAAACTTATTATGTCTAGATACTAAGTTCGCATTGCTTATTCTATCTAAAGCAGATTGAGGATCATTGTAATTAAAAGCATTGAGTAGGTCAGAGCAAAAAACAATTTTTGCGGTTGGATTTTGTTGACCTAATTTTTTGAATATTCCTTTAACGGAAGATATTACCGTAGGAGCATTTGCATCACTACTTGACAATTCAGCTCCTGTATATATTGGATCAGTGACCTCACCAACAAGTGCAGGTGTTAATGTGTCATTAGTAGGATTGAATACAAATATTAAGTCAGGCTTATATTGCGCGACCCAGTCAGCTCTTGTATAAATAGATGAACCTTGTTTACCGTTAGCTTGGCTTGGTTCTACATCATAACTCCAAGGTGTTGAATTGGTGTAAACAGCTCGAAACCAGGAACCACCCAAGCCTAAAGGTTGCTTAGTTACAATTCCTCTTGTTTCGGATAAATCGTATACTGTACCAAGTAGCTCGGATAACAATGGCTGCCACTGATTTTGGTAAACAATTGAGTGCCCTAGAGTACACATTTTTAAACCTTTGTATGGACTTTTAAGAATTTTCTTATCTGAAAATGGAACGTAACCTACTGAATTATTAAGTACATTTATATAGTCAGATGTTGCGAAATTTTGAATTTCCTTAAACATACCCAATGCTGATATCTCGATTTCAATACTTGCTGGTGTGGCTGTAGTAACGTTTATTAAAGAAATGATCCATTGATAATCCGCTCCCTGTAAATTTCCTCTGAAATCACCAGCAAATTTATATTCGAAACTTTGCCAATCACTTGTTAAGTTGTTTATTAAAATATCTGAAACAGTCCCTTTTTTAAACGCCAGCCTGCAATTAGAGCCCTTAGCTCTTCCTTTAATCACAAATACAAATCTGTCGTTTATAAAATTCTGTAAGTTAGCTGCTTTGAAATTATATCCTACTCTAAGCGCATTGAAGGGCAAATCACCTGTTGGGCTCCAGGCTGCCTGAATTTTATATAAGCTATCCTCTACTTTAAAAGATGATGAAGTTGCACTGTTAGCTTCTTGCATTCTAACAAAATCGTTACTCAAAATTTCATCTTTCAATCTATTAGCTAGGTAAGTTACTTTTGTAAAGTTAGATTTAACAAATTGGGAAACTGATTCAGCGCTAGTTACATCATTCTCTTTTTTATCTACCTGTGGAATATTATACTCGATATCCTTAACTACATTGCTCGGCGCTACATATATATTGTCAGGCGGTGTTATTTCTACCTTTGATGAAGCAGCATTATCTGTACTGGTATTTAAAGTGATGAAACCGTCATCCAATATTGTCAGTGTGTACACAGTAATTGGTACTGGAGAATTTTGTGGTGTAAAAGTCCCAAAATAGCTTTTAAAAGTATCAGAAGTATCGAAAAACAAAGCATAAGGAATAGTTCCAGCTGTAGCTGATAAGCCAACTGATACCTTTATAACCATCCCCTTTTTTACAGGAATTTTTTGAGACCGCTTTGCCCATGGCACATTGGCAGTCCCTCCTGTTAATGTCCAATAGCCATCAGACCACTTTAAGGCGACAAATCCAGCTTCCCAGCTTCCAGTCTTATTCTGAATTATTTCAGAAACTCGGCCATCTATATTCACAGCTTGCCAGTCTGTTAAATTCGTCAATGAACTTGTATTTGTGTCTTTTTTACTAACATACGTAGTTCCATTTGAATCCCGGACTTGAGTATCTTTTTTATACCCAGCTAAACCTGAATCAGGATCAATGAATGATGCACTCCAAAGAGGTAGGATACCCTGCCCATCTTTACCTTTCGGCTTAGGAACACTACTACCTAAACTCCACAACCCTGTTTCATAACTCCACCAATTAACATTATCTGCATCCTTAGGGGCTTCCCACGCTGGCCCTGTTGCATTTTTATACCAGCCGATTGCATTTGTACGCTTACGATTTGAATTAGTTGGTAAAGGATTCGGGATAGGTAACAGTACTGCCGTAGCTTCTGTTGCTCCACCTGCAATGGGTTTTAATTCTAATGAAGCATCGATAGTCGCATTCTTTACTTGCTGAGCCATATCCGCGACCACCTTGGTACCAGCGAATACAGTAACTTTATATGATTTTGCCATTATTATTTAGTTACAATTCCGGTTAATATTAATTTTCCTTTGACAAATGTTGTGCGGTCGGAACCATCGATCACCAGTATATCGTAGAAATAGACATCTCGCTTCAAATCGATCGTATTCACGCCAAAGTTCATGGTTAATTTATTGGGTTCGATAGTCAGTCCACCATTCGCAACAGTAAGTTCGAGAGCGATATCATCCTGATTCAAATCACTTTTAAATTGCACTTTTATTTCCTTTCCAATAAGAGAAAAAGGCACGATATCTCCTGTATCTTCTTCGACCACTTCCCAACCCCAAAATTGATATTCCTCAGTTGTCCCCCGGACGACTGTGATATCAAACTCATTTAAATCAATATTATAATCCATAGCATTATTTAATTATCAAAAAAATAGCTCCTGGGAGTGTTGGCTGCTAATCTCAAATGAGAATGCAAAGAGACCGTTGCCATCTTGAAACTCATCAATAGATGATGATGCAATATTGACTGGCCACCATTGTGCGCCGATCAATGTTAGTTTCCAACGGCTTAAAATGAAATCTCGGAATAATAGGATATCAGAATAAGACTTATAACCCGTATTGATTTTCTCTTTGTTCTCGAGCATAATATCCAGGTCTATATTTTCACCAACTTTTAGATCAAAGATTCCGGATTGAGAAATGACTGCACTGCTCTTTTCAATTTCATATGAAATTGCTTTCTTACCTGAAGTAAAAAGGCTTTCGGGCGATCCCATTGAGTTCAGATAAATAAAAAGACGTTTATATTGATGCAAAGTATCATCAATGTAAAACTTCATTGTATTAGAGATTTTTACACCATCACTTTCAAGCCAAACTCCATAGGAAACGATTTTTAGTTCCGGGTAATGGCTATTAGCATCGATCTGATCAAGCCCAACTGGGATGATTACCTTCTCATATTTCTTTACTTCAGGAATAGAATGAGCTGTAAATATAAACGGTGCTCCATCATTATATACAAGCTCGACTTCTACCTTAACATTGTCCTGAACTTCCTCAAGATTTATCCATGACAACCAACTCGGTTGATCCGGTACAACTGTTTTTTCTTCAGCAGAAGATAAAAATCGAACAACATCACCATCTATAATAGATACTTGTAAACTCAAATTTTGCAAGTTTTTAGGTAAGCCACCATAAGCCACAAAGAAGTGGCTGGTAACAACTGAAGTCCTCGGGGCCTGTGGTTCTCCGAAAAGCTCCGTAGCTCTCACAAAAAACTGTTTTACAGTTTTTCCTTTTGATACAGTGAGTTCATCAAAAGAAGGAATGTCCGGTCCGTCACCAACACACAATGATGACAACGGTTTGGAAAAGTCCCAGGATGCATTTCCATTCGCATCCGGAACAAGAGCTGCTGAGACTAAAACTTTCTTAATATTTTCCTCAACTGCGATAAGCTCAACAAAAATTTTAAGATTTGGCGTGTATGATTTGGATACCGGAATCTGTATATTCTCAATAGAAATAGCCAAATCGGTTGTTACGTCTTTAATCTGCACATCTAATGAACTGTCATTTTCTACAGAGGAGAACTTTATCTTTTGTCCTTCCACAGTTGCCGTAAAAATCGAATCAAGATTAAAGGTGTTGATAATGGCATTTTTAACCCTTACCAACCAATCCTGTTTCGTCTCAACCGGTCCTATTCGATGTGGAATTTTAAACCTATCTCCAGGATTACCATATTCACAAGAAAACTGTAGTTCTGTTTGCTTTACAATCAATGTGAAAGACCAATCAAGATAATAGTAATAAGTTCTTTCAGGAGTATGAAGTTCGCTATCTACTATATTGTCAACTTGACTAAAATCCAATGTAAAAATTAATGGACGCCCTGCATCAAGAACCAACTTGTCGGTGTGGAATTCGAATTCAACTGGATTTCGTGACCAGGATATTTCGTTTGGTTGCTTAACGATTGAAATTGCCATGTCACAAAGATGCTTTTACAAAGAAATCTGGAAACGACAATTAATTGGAACAAAATATCTTATTTTGAGATAGCTTTAATCCAGGGTATATCGCTATTCTCAATCATTTCTATAATGATATCTATTTCCGGCGTACCAAACCACTGAGCAGTGAGTTTGACCCGAAGATTATGCTCCCAGCCAGAGCCATTCTTATAGCTTATCCATCCAAGATCGGTATTATTTACCATCAAGCTGTAAGCATGGTTCTTTCCAATATAGTCAAGATTTGATATGCGTATAAGCTGTCTTTTCCCATCATAATAACACAATGCCAAGAAATTCTTTTCATATTTATAGATCAACTCATCGATTATAGTATTGGCTAAGTCTTCCTTTAAAACGCCTTCAATAAAATCCCACTTCCCATATGACTGCCGTATTGTATATTTCTGCCCGTTTTTTCCATAAACATAATAGTCACAGGTTATTTTTCTACATTCAGATTGATCTTCAATCTCATATCTGATCGACAATGCTGTCCCCTGATAAACTATATTTAACAACTCCATTTATCAAAAATACTAATAATATTAGCTTTATATAATAAAAAAGCCGGTGATATCTCATCAGCGGCTCAACATTCAACAAAAAAAACGAAATTAAAGCTTTATACTGTCCCTTATACCCAATTCAGCATAATAACCATAATGATTCTCACCAATCGGGCCGATAGAGTCGCCATTCCAAATTTGCGGATCAAACATGAAAGGTTCCTGTCCTGGCACTGGAGGAGCTGACCTCAACCGATTAAAGTAAAAATAAAGCCGATCCAAAACGCGCTCTGCTTTATCAGTAATCTCTGTTTTGCGTTGGCGATTGTCCAATGGGACATATTGCACACATACTACCAGTCCTTCCTTCAGCCAGATGTTTCCATTGGCATTATTCTTTTTCGGGCTTTTTGCATAAGGAGGAACAAGCAAAACCATACGATCACTGATATCCTGCAAAATTGCTGCAGCTTCGTCTGCACTGCAATCAAAAATCGCTGGAGTTTCTTCAGTGTGCAGAAGATCGGGATCCGCGATCGCAAATGCTGTAATAAGCTCCATATACCTAGTTAGCGTCATTTTCTATTCTTCTTAATTTCCTTGAATTTAATCTGTCCGCGTTCCAAGCTCATGAGTGTTGTATGCACAAACTCATTTTCCAATGATTCGGCTGTACGCCCTTTTTCCCCTAAGAGATCATCAAAAGTACCTAGCCATCCGTATCGAGGCACTTTTTGTTTAGGCGTATCAATTTTTTGATTCTTCTTTTTTGGGAAAACAAGTGGGTAACTATCGAAAGCTTTCCATCTGGAAGCTAAATAGTATAAATAGATACCATCTTTAATAGAGAGATCGAGATCCTTAAGTTCTCTAGCCCTGAATTCGGTCAGATTAGAATTGAACTTTTCTCGCAGATCACCACAATATTCAATATTTCCCATCTCATGTGCAGCCCCCTTCCCTTCAGGTCGATATAACACAGCAATCAGCTTATCCAATATTTCCGGATTCTTATATTCCCAGTACTGCATGAAATATGTTTCGGCCATAACAAATTCACCAAATCTCATATTTCCCAATAAAGGCTCTGGGGCAATATAACGCAGGTCATTGTGCCTAAATTCGGGAAGAATGTTTGTAGAGATATCCACCTTATTAAATACCCATTCTACCAATTTAAAAGCTTGCTGAAGATGTGGGAGATCAAACCGATCAATTCCATCTTTTGCACTAAATGCTAACAAATACAATACTCTAACCAGTTTGTCGCTGATAGTCATACGAGGCAGTTCCTTGAGATATAATTGAGCAAGATTTGGATAAATATTCATAGGGACTTCATCCCAGCTCTGAGGTACATCGGCAACCCACTCCTGATCAGCGCCGGTTATTTTTAGTTTTTCCATTTTTATTGTTTAATTTTTCAGTTTCTTCAGGTACAGGATTACATAAATACTCCCTTTCCCATTCTTTTTGACTTTTTTCTTGTGATAGAGATTCAAGCCATGTTGGATCGAGGCTGGGATTGTAATTCAAAAAAAGCCGGCGTTTGATTTCAGGAATTTCTTTAGCAACTTCTAACCACCCGAATGCCCATACAGATTGAGCTTTAAAAGCGTCAGATATATGAGACTGAATATATTCGGTCATTGTTGATTTATTAATAATGTTCTTCCCAGGAGCAATAACAACCTTTTCAGGGAAAAAGCCTCCTGCTTTCAGCTTATCATTTAAAATCAGCCTTCCAAATATTAAATCGATACCAGGATTGGCCGGATCAAATGACACTACGATCCGCATTTCATAGCAACGAAGTTCCCTTGCTTTCTTTACATATCTCAAAAGGTCATGCAATCGGACCGCTATAGGTACATTTTCCCTAAAGACCTCAACAAACTTATAACCCATTATCAACTCCTTTCGCAGCTAAAATAGCCATCTGTTTAACCCAAAAAATAGTCATAAATTCACAATACTTTACGCCTTTCTCCTTCAACCAATCTGAATAAGTTTTCCCAACACCACGTTCCAGGGTTAACTCAGCAATCATCTTGTCGATATCATATTGCGTTTTAGCTTCGCATCCTATTTTCTGAATAAAAAAATCAGAAAAAGCTCTTCCTACATTTTCTCCAAATTTTCCACGCTCGTCAAGTATTTTTGCACGCGTGATGGTATCCGCCAGCACTGGACCACACATGGCCATTGCCTTAGAAAATTTTATAACAGTCTCCGCAGCCAATGAAGCTGAACCTCCCAACAATGAAATTGATCTAACACTCTTTTCGGAAGATTCAGATATTTGTTTTTTTAATAGCCCCATATTTGCCCAGAGATATGAAGGTGTGGCTGCCAATTCTGCTAAACTCAATGAATTTATTAGGGAGTCATGGTACTTAGCATGCTCATATGCTTGCCTATCTCTTTCGAAAAAGAAGGAATAATCCTCTTCCCAATCACTTGATGTCCTATAAGCAAAAAACTCCTCGATGGAACACTTTACACCATCTTCTAAAAGTATTTTGCCATCCCGAATAGTCATCCATTCGTGATCTTGAAAGTAGTCATGGCTGATTTTATAGCCATCCTTCATAAACTGTAAAGCTTCCTTCTTATTCATAACTAAGCTCAAATCCTTTTCTTAAGTAATACTCTTTTGACAAATGCGCCGGAACAATGTTAATTTTGGAGGCATCCAATTCAATGAACTTCTCATATACCGGACAAAAACTAAAAAACAAAAAATAGTATCTCATGCTCTAGTTTTAAATAAGCTCATAAACTTTTTCCAAATTGCCGGCCATCCTACATTAGAAAACACTAGGATAAAAACGATGATCACGATCACCACACCGACTACAAACCACCAGGAAAACCATTTATCTACTTTTGCCCCAGAATCAACTCGCACCTGGGTATTGAAATTTGTAGAATCCTGGACATGGCCAACATTAGTAGCTGAAGTTTTTTGATAAGATGATCCAGCTGCAGACGAATCTTTGGTAACACCATTATACAACAATACTCCCTTTTGGCCGATTGCTTTGATACTTCCATCTTTATTTATGTTGAACTCATCAAAACCTCTAGCTTCAAGTGCTACTGATCCCGAGCTATTTTTAACGATGTAATTTCCCTGCAGTGTGGAAGCATTCCTAATACGCCAGGAGCTATCCCTGCCAGCAGAAAAAAGGGTGCTCTCCGTTTTCTTACGAAAAAGATTGCACCCTGTCAGGGATAGTAATAGAAGAATGAAGTAAAAAAGCCTTATCATAACTAAATCAAAAGAGGGTGGCCAACCAAAAACCACCCTCACGCATTTATACCCGGAACCATTTAATTTAACTTTAAGAACCAGGAGCGAAATTTGTTCTTAACCTCACTCCCGGATCAGATTTGCAATAAATCACCAACAATAACAAACCTATATTGTAAGAAACAATTCGCGCTCCCTTAAGCGTCTACGTTTCAAATGTCCTAATTCTCTATTACATCTCATGCGACACTTTTCAGCTGGAATCTCAAGTATTGCTTCAGCTGCATTGAAATAATCACCATCATTCAATAGACTCAGCAATTTAGACCTATTGAATGCCAAACCACGAATACTATAAACTATTGACACTAAAGTATCAAACTGATTTTGTGTCAACCTAACATCCACGTGAGTATTAACAATTCTGGACGGAGATATAAGCGAATATTGGAGTAGATTATACGCTTCCGCCTCATCTTTAATTCGGTCGCCTTGACACACCTTTTGGCCATCCGGCCATCGTACCGTACCATAACCGAGCGTCCAAACTCCAAAATTGTCCGGATACGCATTTAGCCTAAGCTCCTCAAACCCCTTGACGAGTCTCAGCGCGTTTTGCGATATCTTCATACATGGCTAATTTTTGTTCATACTTCAATTTTGTAGTCTCCAAATTCTTGATCGATAATTGACAAGCTGCAAGTTCTGCAGACAGCGAATTAGTCAAGCTATTGGCTTTATTTAAAAGCGCGACATACTCTTGCTCTCGCTTCAGAGCAGTTTCGATCTGATCCTGAAGAAATCCGATCTGCGTACGTTGATCTTTGATCATTTCCCCATAAGTTGTACGCACCTGTTCATCAACAGTGGCATTAGTCTGCTCGATCACAGCGTTTGTCTGCTTTTTACTCGTCCAGTAGGTTACGATTGTCGATAAAACTCCGGAGCTAATTACAGCCATTACCAGCTGTATAAGTGAGAATTGCTCGTTTTCCATATTACATTCCAAAAATTCCGCTTTCAGGTTTATTAATTACTCTATAACTCATTTCCGTTTCAACACCCTTTGCATCCGGAAAATCCACTTCATTCGCGTCGATGTAATTTCTCGCTTCATCTAAATATTTATTACCATCATTCGTGAGCTGCTCGATCATCTTTTCGCGCTCACTGTCTCCGCCTTTTTTACGGGCATCTTTCAAGGTCACATAATAGGTATAAAGATTGATCTGAACGCCAAGATCAGTCACCTCTATTGCACGCTCGACGATACCTTTGGCCACGGTCAGCAATACGATTCCTGGTATTAGAAAGCGCTCCATTAAAATCTTTTCTTTAGTTGCGTATCCGGACAATTGCTTTTCTTTCAATTTCAAGAATAGCGGTTCGCTGATCTTTGGCCGGACATCATTCCATTCTACACGCTTCATGATGTATCGAAGCGTTAGGTAAGTCATCCGATTGGCGTTGATTTGATAATTTTCAGAAAAGACCTCAGCAGTTTCAACAAAAAATTTCTTCTGTTCAAAGTATGCGTCGCTTTGTGCCCAAATTGGGAAATCAGACAGGTTTTTTTCCAGATACAGGAGTAGCTCATTAAGGGCATTAAAACCATTGCTTGCAAATTGATACTTCAAATTATCTATCTGCCACTGGAAAGCAGTCTTTTTTGTATCATTTGTAGAAATAGTTACGCCACTATCTCCAATACTCACCTGAACCTGGTCTATCCCATTCATGAAAGTAATGTTGGCGATGGCATCCTGAACGATTTCCATCACTGGCCAATACTTTGCATCCATTAGCTGGTATTGAGTGCCGGAATCCTTTATTTTCTTTTTTTCGGCTTCAGTCTTACTTTCCAGAGCAACTAATGCTTCCGCATATTTCTGAGTTAACTCATTATAGAAATCATTACCGAGTAAGGGCTGAATCTGGGAACGCTCTGTCCGGCTGATATCAGGACGAATTTTGGATAGCTCAAACGTACCATTTAACGTTATCTTTTGCTTGATCTCATTGATATCTGAAAATAGTCTCATGATATTACCTCTTTAACTAACAATTTTACTTCCCTTACCTGTATCCGTAGTAGTCAACACTTTATCCAGCGTCAAAAGCGTCATATCAGGATTCCAACCGTTATAATCCCGGACAAAATCAAACATCTGATAAATAATAGCACGATCAGCGGCATTTATCGCATTCATCACCAACCAAGACTCCCGGATATCAGAGCCACCTTGGTTGGCACCACCGTATGATCCCCCCGGCATACCAAGTCCAAAAATCGCCGGATTAACTAACATTGAAAATAGAATTTCGGCATTGGCTGCTGCGCCATCAGGTAAATAAGCGTCAGACTTCAACTTATCATCTATCGCTACGATTTCGATACCAGGAATACTTGTACCATTCAATTTGTTTATATCGAAAAATGAAACAAATGTTTTCATGGCATTTTCGGTACCAGTAAGATATTTATCCATTTCATCGTACTGATCATTGACTGCCTTAGTCCTTTCCGCCTCACCCATTGATGCCCATTTAGGATATTTAGTCAGCCAGTAAGACATCGAAATCTTTACGTGATATTTAATTGCTGCTTGATTTCTAAAGATGGCCCGTTTATAAGAAGGGATCGAGTTGGATATCTCCAGCCAGCCATTCGAGCGAACACCGTCCCAATGAGCCAGGGAATAGTAATCAAACTCCGGATCAGGATAATAGGTAGGAAAAACATAATTGTGACCATTTTCAACATGCCTGATACGATCAACCTCCGAAAACCAGTCTCTCGAATCGATCACATCAAACTCGTCAAAGTCATCTGCAGGTGAAGGAAAGTTTGCCGATCGCATGGCCTTTTCTATTCGGCCACTTTTTTCATTGTAGGGACGATATCGAAACTTTCGGGCCTTATCATGACCGATCCGGACGATTTTCGACCGGTCCTCATTCAGCATCAACAACGGAAAAGAGTTTGCCAATGCATTATAATCCTGGATAATGGCCAATCTGGTAACATCAAAATTGGAACGCTTGAAGAAATCGCGCACCTCCTGATCTTTTACCAGGTCATATTTCATCTGGTTGTTATCGTCTAATTCTCTCGGAATAGCCGGGACAACCATTTGACCAAACAATTTTAGATTCAATAACCTCAGCGCGCTCATGGCTACACCACTTTTGCGAGCCATAGACCACATTTCGTCAGGGAACTTATCACTTTTCCCCCATGGCACCCAATCACGTCCTCCCGAATATTCATTTTTATTAGGAAGGACTGTAGAAAAATTCGCAATGCTTGATTCCCCGGATTTTCCAGCTGACGCATTTGTTAGGACAACAGAGCTTCCTTCTCTGAAAGAATATAGCGGAAAACCATCTCTGGAAAATTGTGTATGTCTAGTACTCATTTGAAAACGCGTTTGCCATTTATTTCGAAAACTAACTGGATGTGAAAAGCTGTCTTGATACCTGAATCCAGGTTAACAATACCACGCATTTCATTTTCTCGTACCGAATATGGCAAACCACAAATCTGCCCTTTTTCAATTGTCTGCCACTGTCCTCCAGTTCTGCGCTTGCGATCGCATTTCAAAAAAGTTATTGATAGCGTTTCGTCTGAAGACTGATATCGGCAACGGTCCAGTATTTTGAGCATTTCAGTGTAAGAAATCTTATCCATGCTCAAAAATCTATTTAATAAGTCCATTAGAAACGACAAGAACATATTTCAGCTGATTTTCAACCTGTTACCATTAATGTTTCAAAAAACTTCACCAAAAACACAACAATAACCTAGAAATCAACAGTTTAAAAATTTTAATTTTTCCAAAAACTGTAAAAAGTGTCTACTCGAAGCCCGCCGTGCCCTGTTCTAAAACGGCAATTGCCGTTTACACCCCCACGGAATATGATTTTGGTTCCTGGAGAATAGTGCAAAAAAAAAGCCGCTTAAAGCGGCTCTTCTATCGTTTAACAAGCATGATGTCGGTAAACTTTGCGTTATAGCTAGGATTATTTGAATGAGAAATAGCCATAGCGTGTTCGAAAGGATTAGCTCCTGGAACTTTCTTAGCTATCCATTCACATAACTCTACAACATTAGACTTGTTGGAAGTAAAATAGAAATATTGCTCTACTTCAAGTACATCCAGCACATCTAAGTAGTCAGATAACTTCCAGTGAGAGGATTTGTAACTTGAAACGTCAGTGGATAAGTAAGGCGGATCAACGAGAAATATAACATTAGAGTGATCACGATAGAGTTCAAATAGCGCTTTGTAATCCATCGATACCCTTTGAACTCCATCTAAATATCCCGAAGCGCTATAGGGGGTTTCTCTGAGTGTATTATAAAATACCTGCCTTGTTAACTCATCGTAGCTCATGGCATAATTCATCGCAAAGAGCAGATTAGATGATAAAGTGATATAATCAACATACCCTAAATGCTTCTCCTCTGAATAAACCCTATCCAATATCGCCTGCCTTCTTTCAAATGGTATTGCCTTATCTTTAGGAAGGTCAAACACTAGATCGCGGATATCCCGAATGAGCTTATTGGTCTTAGGAATCCACTCAAGTCTTTTGGAGAAATTATCATAATCATTGTATATGACCTGTGCATCCGGACAATGTTGTTTAACTGTATGGCTTAATAGCCCACTCCCACCAAACAAATCCACATAAGTGGCCCTTGGATCAAAGCTCTCCAGCTCTATTTTAAATTTTGTGAGGAATCTTCTTTTTTGTCCCATAAACGGCAGCGGCGACGAATTGTAATTTTTACTTGCTTTCATATATATTTTATTAAATTTGTGCTCTCACAATCAAAAACTTTATTGCATAACTCTAACATCGCGTCAGGTTATACCCCTCGACACGTCGGTGTGTTATGCACTGTATGGTTTTTGATTGTGAGAATTTCGAAGGCAAGTCGAGGGGCTTCTTTAACTTGAAGACCTAGATGGCAGCCATAATCCCTGGCTGCTCTCAATAAGATGTGAATATTTAAAGTACCCGATCATATCCATGGCATCTCCTTGGTGCGTGGTGTATCGTTGATCGACGTGCGCCTTGCGCTCGTCCGTCTTGACTTTCTCCGGACCAAACTTTCCTTCCTTAGCTGCTGAGTTATTGATCGACTCGATAAGATACTTACACTTTGTACGGTTCCATTTGAAGATAGGCAGCAATGGATGATCATTACGCATTGCAATAGACCAGAACTTATACTTATCCGAATGTTCAGGTGCTGCACCATAATATTGCTGATCCACATCCCACCCATTCTTGATCAGAACTTCAACAACGATATCGGCATACGTTTTAGGTGAACGACCATCCTTACCGATCGCCGTCTGATCATACCAATATGACACACGCTTAGTGGGATGAGGCTGATAATAATCGCACCACCGTTGTACAAGTACCTCAAGCATTTCTCCAGCTTCTTCAGGAGTAATAGAGGAAAGGAAGTTACATTCATTCAGGAAAGTTTCCTGAGCAGTAACTATACAGCAGAACTTACCATAATCTAGGGCAATATCCAACGGTGTGCTCGGTATGATATCGGTTACCTCTCGGCAATCAAGTTTCTCAAATTTGGTCCGATCATAACCAACGTCTTCATCCACTAAACCCCTTAAATAATCATTATCGAAGGAATCATAACATAATAACCGCTCATTGAATGCCGGATAGAATCCTCCACCAACAGCCCTTGGCCGGATGTTCTCTATCTCTATATCGTATTCATATTTGGACATGATACGACGTTGCATCTTAAAATAATTATCTGGGAGGTTCTCTGCGTTGATCCGAGTAGGCGCACGTAAATAAAATACCTCATCCGGATTAGTTAGAGCAGCCTGCTCATAGGTATAGATATGTTTACCCTCTTGAGTTCTGGGAATAGAACTAACATACACTTGAGACAGCCACCGCTTCTTATGTTCAAAATGAGATTTCCCTCCACGTAGAGTTGCATAAGTTTCCGCTTGGAATTTTAACGGATCAAGCTCACAGTATTCATCTGCTAATCCGGAGCACGTATTGATACCCCTGGAAGAAACATCTTGAGATAGCATCACCCACACTGCTCCAGTCCACCAGGCGATAGTCTTACCCCAATCCAAAGGTGGTTCATAAGGTAGGTTGTATTTCTTCCAGATCGGCTTTTGTCCGATCGTGAAGTGTATCCCATTCTTATAGCCCAAAGTCTCCAGAGAAAGAATAGTAGACGGCAATGTCCTGGTCAAAATTTGCTGATAGGTCCGGCCCTGAAGGAAATTTGTTGATCGGGGCATATCGCATGCTGTTTCTGACATTTCATCTGCTAGAACTGTTGACTTCCCCACAGCCCTGGCTCCCTCCAGTACTTTAATTTTTTGTGGAGCAGTCCGGATCAGGATCTGTGCAAGATTGCGACGTACCTGAAGTTTCGGTTTCGAAATCTCAACCATTACTATTTTCCTCCCCAATCACCTGAGCCTCTTCAGACATACTATTTAGGATATCACCCAGATCAATGACACCTCCGGCGTGTATTTTCTGCAATGCACGCTGAGCTGTCTGATCAAGTGAAATGATAACTTGATGCTGCTCGATCTGATCAGCGATCAATGCTCCTGCTTCATCGTTGACTCCAGCAGCTCGCAGCTCTTTAGCAATTTCCTTTAAGGCCATAGCATTATTTTGTTTTTTGGCCATAATCCGGGCATCGAGAAGAGTTTCAATAACAATGTGATTAATGACATCGGCCTTCATACGGCCAACCGATCCAAAAATCTCTAGGGCATCATTAATATATCGCCGAGCAGTTGAATTGGAAATCGGATTATCACGAAGACTTCCTAACTTTTTGAGAACAGTTATTGTTTCGGTCATTGAGCTGTAATTCCGGAATAATGTATAAGCATCCACATACCACTCAAGCAATTTGGTTTGCTTAGCAGTGAGATCGGACTCCTTTGAATCGGGATCTTTAAGATAGCTTAGGATATCATCCTTGTTGGAATCTATTGAAATTGGTTTAGCCATTTAGCACCTCCAATCTCTTTTTAACGAGGTCCAGTTTAATTTGATTGACCTGATACCGAGAAAGCACCTTTGCTTTTTTTGGCCCATCAGACAGAGTTTCTAGCTTCTTTTTATCTTTAGATATGTTGGGCGGAATATTCTTGAGGTGAGAGAGCAATTTGTCCAATGGTAATTCATTGATTTCCTCTTTGATATACCTTACATGTTCCACCAAAATTTTACCTGACTCCTTATATTCGTCAATAACAGCCCAGCAGGCGTTTACCTGCTCATGATCATTAAGCAATGTCTCAGCCATTTCCAATCGTTTGTCCGGATCATCCGTAAAACCTATTTCAATAAATAACTGCTGTGCACGTCGATAATGCATGTTTTTCCTCCGGACTACTTCTTTGATCTTTTCGGGAAATAAGAAATAATCTTCATTCAAAGCAGCTTTAGCAGGGATGTCAAAAGATTCCAATGGCGCAATGACCGATTTCTCTACTGTATCAGAGGTGATCTTGACATGGGATGGGCGATCATCCTGAGAGAGCTTCTTCAGCTCCTCAAGTAAACGATTAAAATGAAGCGGTGATGATCCGCTTCGGAAAAAAGAAATCAGAACTTTGCTCGAGGCAAATTTTTCGAATAACACGCGGCCTTCCTCATAGCTGCGATGCGAGTTTTCTAAATACCTTTGAATAACGGAAATTGCCATAAATCAAAGGTATTTGAGCCAATTTTAGCTAAAACGACACTTTCGGCTTATAGATATAAACTATTACGTTTGAATCATTTAAGAAAGCTGGTATTTGCAAATAATCAAGAGCTTCAATAACATCTAAACTTTCCCAATTACCTTCCTTTTTCCAATATACATTTACTTGCTCCTCAATCTCATCGCGCTCCATCAAAATATTTTCCCCATCAGTCCGAACCGGCACAAAAAACTTCTCCTCCAGGATATTGATGATTTTAACAATCTTTTCATTCATACTACATGTATTTTACAAAAAAGGCTCTTCAACAAGAGCCTTTTTATTTTACGAATTCAACTTATACAATTACGGACCGACCGGCTCCAACAAAATTGGCGGTTCATAAATAGCAGGAGGAATCGGAGATTTAGAAATATAGGTCTGCACCAAAGCATTTGGATCCTCGATCAACTTACCTGTTGCACCTTCAGCTGTCTCAAGTTGAGCCGGAAATTGTTTCGTTCCCAGAACCTTTGCGGTACCATTCTGCTCAATGGCGATAAATACCATCCTACGATTGGCAGTTGACGCAACAAATCCTGAGATTGTAGCATCATTTTTCGGATAAGATACTTCCATTGAATTTTGGAAAGATTTCCCGTCACGAGCTCCGATCAGCGAATACTTCAGTTCTCCAGTTTCCAAAGTAACGTATAGCCTTTTGAAAGACTTACCTGTCTTAAATTTAAAATCATCGGCAGCCTTTACCGTAACCAAATCGTCAAAATCTGTAGCAGTTTCGGTAACTATTTTAGAGAGCGCAGCGGGCCACGATTCTATATCTTCAGTAAATGCGTAATAGACCTCACCGGCTACGCCACCAGGATTGAAAACACCCTGTTGAAAAACAATATCTTTTGCATTTAATGGCATAAATTAGTCCTCCTTTACTTCTTTTAAGAATCCAACACCAAGTTTCAGCAAGCGCCCTACTAACTCGGAATCTTCTAAAAGATTCTCGGTCGTGAATTCCTTTCCTTCAAAAAAGAACGTTTTCCCATGAATAGAATAGGTTTTACCCTTATGATCCAAAGTTTGAAACCCATCTTTAGCAGCTTTTTGAACCTTTTCAAGAGATTTTGACATCGTGGTCATCAGCTCCATAGCTTCGTCACGTTCAGTTGTTAGGGCATCGACTGAGTCACTAAGTGACTTGTTATCAACTTTCAAATTACTATTCTCGGTATTTGTAATAGCAAGATCGTTCTCAAGACTAGAATTCTTGGAAGTCAAATCTTCATTTTTAGACTTCAGCGCATCACGCTCTTTTGTTAGAGCAGCAATTTCTTTGTCCTTTCCAGCGATAATCTTTGCTGTCGCCGGATCCAACTCTTGTTGAGTTGATTTATTATCATTTTCAGCCATTGCTTTAAATCTTTTAATTTTTAAAAATTTGATTGTGGGACCTGCCCACAACCAAAACAACTATTTACTTAACTATGAAAAAGCCTATGCTACTAAGTCCTGGTCATTGTGGTACACATAAGGCAAGTACCAGAATCCTAATCCGATCCACCAGTCAGAAAGCAACTTCACGTCACGATCTACCTTTTGAACATCAAATCTACCTTGGTTATCACCAGCCTTCATTGGATTTGCCTTATTGAATTTTGGAGTAGTGTAGATCATATCACTACCATCCATAGCCGGATACCCCTTGATAGTAATCTGAGGATGATCGATCAAAGTTGAAAGATTTGGTTTTTGCTCGTAATTCATATTGTACTTTTTACGAACTCCTTCGCGATATGTCTGTTCAACCTGTAAACTAACAGAAACTTCATCCAATTCGACACGGATTAAGGCAGGAATACTTTTAACAAAGTTTTCAATATAGGTTACTAATGCAACTGGGTCGGAAGGCAGAGCACCCAATACAATCTGTTTTGTTTTCCCGGCAGCAAACCCATCACGGATCTTTTTCCGGACACCATTTAAAGATGCACCAGCTGCTGAGGCTGTTCCATCGACGATCGCACCTTTAACACCTTTAAAGGATTCCAAAAGCTCTAAATCAGCATAGTACTGCTTAATAATAAGCTGTTCTGAAATATAACGTACAATAGGCCAATCCTTACGTTCAAGCTTATTCTCAGCCAAAAAGCCGAGCCAAGATGGCATAATCTCATCTGGAGAGATCAATTCATCGATCTTAACATGGTCGAGCTCGATTTTCTCTAACTCAAATTTGACCTCATTACCCGCAATCGGCGTAAACTTACGCTGAAATGCCTGCAAGACACGTTTGATCGATGCTGTTGCTTTATAAACAACAGTACTGTCCGTAGGCAATAAAGGAAATGATTGCGTAAAAACAGATCTTTGCATCAAAACCGTTTGAAGGTTCTGCATCCCTTGCCCACCATCTACATAATAGCTGCCGAATTCGGCTACTACTTCATCAATATTAATTCTCATTATACACGGTTAAATTTTAAACACTTAATTTTTACTAACCAAAAAATCCGCGATCAGCGATCTGATTGTGAGCAGCGACAACAGTCTCTTCCTTCTCTTCTATTTCTGGTTTCTCGGTTGACTCCTTTGCAGATTTAGACTTTGTTGCAGGATCATTTTTAGCACGATTGGCAATAACGCCTTCTAAAGTTTTGATACGCGCCTGATTCGCCTGTATTGTTGCTTCCTGATTAGCAATAGTTGTATTAGCTGTAGCTAAAGAGGCGTTGGCCGTCTCCAGTTCCGTAGTCACGCGTGCGCCTTCATCGATCACAGATTGCTCAACGATCGTAAAGTCCGTAATACCAGCTGCTGTTAGATCAGCGTTAGCCAAATCCAAAGCAGCTTGAGCTCCTTCAGCTTCAACAGAAGCCAATGCAGCCACATTGTTAAATTTGTTCATATTAAAATTTTTAGTTTTCTTGCTAGAAGTAAGTGATCGGAGATGCGCAAGTGCATCATCCATTGTTCCTATACCGTCAATGATACCCATTTCAAGGGCTTCATCAGCGAAATACATTTTGCCAGTAGCCCAGTTGTCATTTTTTAGTCTATCTCCACGACCCAGTCTTACAGCGTCTAAGAGTTCACCCGTAACCAGGGAAATGCGATCCTCCAATTCAGCAAGCGCATTTTTGTCGCCAGCTTTTGCCAGTTCATAGACTGTATTTTTATCCTTAGACTGCTTCGCTTTAATAACAATCCGCTTAACACCCTCTCTTTGTTCACGTTCAGTAGCATCAAGTAAAGTAGAATAGCCGCCAAAACTGCCGATTTCACATAATTTGGAAGATGCAAAAACAGCGTCTGCAGCAGCAGCGATAAAGCCACCTCCACTTGCTGCCATACCTCCATTGACATAACTTAGACTCGGTTTCCCAGAGGCCATAATTGCCTGCATAAACTCAAGCACACCATCAGCTTGTCCCCCTGGAGAATCGATCAGGAAAAAATGAGAAGTAATATTTGTCGCATTTTCGGCTTCATTAAATGCGCTATGGAGCTCATGCGTTCCATCACCACAAAAACCATAATGCATAATTGGCCCCCTCAGATCATAGAGTGCCGTCGACCCCTTACTTGCTTTGGACCAGCCATCACGATAATTGTGTCTCGCTAAGCTTGGATCAAGAATGAGATTATTTGGAGTTTGAGAATTGAATGTGACTGACTCACCATTCAAGAGCATTTGGATCAAACTCCAGTTAGCGTCGATCCAGGATTCATCCAGAAGCCACGATGATCTAAGAATTGAAGAAATTACATTGAAACCATTCATTAAAAAAGCCGATCAATTTGTTAAGCACAAAGATTGATCGGCTTTTTTGCTTGGAAACGACTATAAATTGATAATATAAGGGTATATAGGTGCACTTTCAAGACATTTTCCCTCGAAAGAATAGGAGTATCTTTTCTCCTTTGATAAAAAGCTGTACGTAAAAAAGAGATCCCCATCGAGTCCGGCAATTCGTTGCTTACCTAAGAGATCAACAAATACAATAACATAGCGTATAGTAAAATTACCCATACTTTTAAAGAGCTCGAGAACTTCCGAAGAGTCACCTGGATAAGCGCCATCTATACTCGTATCGAAATACCCTCCATTGTCTGAAGTCTGATATTTTTCACCAAATTCAAGCGAATCAGAAGACGCATAACCTAGGTACCAATAGTTCGAATCCTTAAATATTACCTGCTGCTGTGCCATACCATTACTCACTCGAGGAAGTTTGGATATTTCATGTTTTGGTACAAAATAGAAAGATCCTAAC
Source organism: Sphingobacterium sp. UBA2610 (assembly GCF_002339225.1). Lineage (NCBI taxonomy): Bacteria > Pseudomonadati > Bacteroidota > Sphingobacteriia > Sphingobacteriales > Sphingobacteriaceae > Sphingobacterium > Sphingobacterium sp. UBA2610. Next base: position 13,805 of record NZ_DDKA01000032.1, on the reverse strand, counting down.
CCACCAGGATTTAAGATCGGACGATTTGGAAAATTCTTTATCATAGTTCAAAGGTTAAAATTTAATAGACAGAGGAAACGACAATAAAAAAGTGTCAAATTTTGCGACACTTTTGTACCCTACTTTTTTGTCATTTAAAAGTCACAACCAATTAGGCAATCGATTTTTTGAAGAAATTACCCAAGATTTCGTTTTGGCGATCACGATATCGCTCATAGTCCTTTTCTAAGGTACGTATCCCAATGATATCTTCATGAAGATTACACTTGCGCATAAAGTCTATTATGCATTGTCTGATCTGGGAGCGATTGTAAGTAACATGGAAATCCATGTAAGTATGAAATTCGTCCAGGAACATAAATCTTACCATGTTGTTAAAATCAATTAGCGTTTTGTTGGGTACACAATAGCCACTGTTTTTAAATGCTCGCTCCGTAATCTGAACCGTGATGGAATGATCATACTTCGTGATATCCATTCTCTGATTATTGATCGGCAAGTTTTTCTTTTTGCATAATGAGTTTAGTAGGAAAATTCCAAAGATGTTTTTTTTGGTCAAAATGAAAGGATCAACATCAAACTTTGAAGCTAGATAATACTTATTTACCTCGGTTACTAAAATTGGTATTTCAACGATCATGCATAAAAATATCTTGTTTTGCTTTCAGATCACATCAAAACCGTTAAAAGTGTTCCAATGTTCCAATGTGTTCCTACTGTTCCAATCTGTTCCAATAGGTTTTTTTAATAAAATATAGCTTTAAATATATTTGAATAAACTTTTGGAACAATTGGAACGATTGGAACACTTTTTAATGCATTTGAACCGTTTGTTATTTTTTTGTTTATTAACTAACAAAATCTGCCCTCTCAGCTGAGAATCGCAGGTTGGGGAAAATGACCGGAAATAATCATAAAATTGGAACAGTTGGAAAATAATGAGAAATTAGGTCTTTAATGGCCTTTTTCAATTGGAACGATTGGAACAGCAGCTTTACATTATGTCATATACTTCCCAATTTCTCCATTATTCGCAAACAAAAAAGCCAATCAGGACGATTGGCTTCTTACACTAAAGTACATTGAGTTTCTTTTCAATGTTGTAATCGGAATCTATTTCATAACATTCATCTCCTGAATTGATGACTAAGGGTAGATTGAAATCCATATAATTACATATATGAAAAAGTCCTTGTTTTACATGTGTAAAACTAAACTTCACACCTCTCAGTTCTTTATCAACCATTTCTTTCTCCTTAACAGTACTAAAATAGACTGAGATAAGTTCCAACATTTTCTCTTTAGCGATAGATACATCGCCCTGAATTATGTCTACTATGCCACTATAGGAGACATCCATATCAATGCCACAATAATAGTTGACATTCTGGTCAAAATTAAGCCTATCGATTTCAGCAGCTATAAAAGCAGCTGCTTCAGATAACCTTTCCACTTCTCCCATATTCACCAACTTGTTCAAAACTTCTTCCGGCCAACTCGATGGCCAAAGATTAGCATCCCCAGTAAGCAATGTTATTGCTACTTTCAATAGGCTACCATCGCCATACTGGAGATCATCTATTGGTCTATGATCACTATAGAAATGACCTTCCCTTTTTTCTTTAATTAAATCAATACCTTTTTTCATAGTTTCTATCTCGAGAAGTTTGTACGATCTTCATGTGGAATGTATGGGATCATCCTTTTTCTGACCATATTCGAAGCTAAATCCTTCTCCTTAGCCGGATCAAAAGGAAATTGAATGTATTCTTTTAATCTGGCGGTTTCACCAGTCAATTCTCTATAGGTCTTGAGGCTATCTTCATCAATAACCGAACGATCAATTATTTTAGATAATAGATTGAGAGACTCGTCCAATGTATTTATGGATTTCTTTAAAACAGCTTTTTCTTTTTCGTAAAAGAAATCATCAAAAGCTTTTTCTAACGAGATCAACAGACTCCCATTTATTTCACCAGTTTTAGCTATATGTTCTAGGTTGCTAGGAACAATATGTATTGCTTTAATGTACTCTATTTTTGTTTTCATAATTTATTATGGTCTGAAATATATCTTGGATCAACTTTTCCATATCCAAGCAATTTTGTTTTAATTCTTATTCTAATATATCGCATCGATCCAACAGCAGTTCCTTCAGGGATATTCAACATATCGGCAATCTCACGAAATTTGTAACCGGCCATATTAAGCCGGAAAATATCCCGATGTAAAGGATTTGCTGCATCTACGATCTGATCTAGCTCAGCTAAATACATCTTAGTGAGCGCATCGTTATGGCTTATTGGTTCTCCATCCAATAGCAGCTGCATATTTTTCTTTCGCTTTCTGATCAAGTCTACAAGCTTTTGCTTAAGGACATATTTAAAATAGCCATCGGTAAGATCATTTGTACGATCGCGTGATCGCCATATTGATATAATAGCTTCTTGAATAATGTCATTGGCATCATCGATATCTTTTGTAAGGTTTATTGCATAGCCAAGAAAGCGTTTTGGAGCTTTCGCTAAATATTGTTCAATCATTATTTTCTTTGGTTGTAAATTGTCTACTTTTCATATGGGCAGTGATCAATAAACTGATACTGCTCTCACTAACATTATATTTTTTCGCTAACTCTTTAAGCATATATTCGCCAGTATAGAAAAGTTCTATAATTTCTTTCTTCTGCTTTTTTAAGAGTTTACGGGAAACCATTTTAATTTTATTATCTAATCTTCATTTGGACGTTAAATCCTGCTTTTATTAATTGGCCAACATAGTACCTTGGACCAACTGGGATCTCCTTAAAAGATTGATAAGGATAAACGTCAATTTCCCTGAGTCCTGGATCAATCGTAAAACCTGCTTCTCTAACCATTCGGTACAAATAATTAAGCCTTGATTGTTTTAAACCACCTTTTTTTAAGCCATCCTTTTTCATCGTCCTCTTAATTAAATAATTCCACCTGATCCTGTACTGGTACAGATGGGCCTTCAGTAAATTCAATATTTTCGACTAGCATGGTACCTCTACGTTTGTCTCCAGCTGTATATTCAGTATATAGTCCTTCAACTTTGATTGGCGTCCCTGCAGTCAACCGACGAACCTCATCCAATTTTCGTGAGAAACAAGAGACTTGGATAATTTTTTCTACCATAAAACCTTCTTTCTCATATGATTCATCAATTTCCATTATCCATGATACTTTAGTTTCTCCAAGCGTCTCAACGATAGCTGCGTCTTTATATCTTACTGCTCCATTGATAACACGCTGAACTCCTAAAGGAGCCACCTCGCGTTCTAGGTTCAGATTCATCATGTCATAATCAAAGACAAAGGCACTAGATGGAGTGGAGGATCCATTCTTCTTTTTGAAAACTGTAGATTTTATCGTACCTATATACGATTCCTGTTCCCTCATGAAATTTGTAATTGTTTCGCTATTTAGACCTGTTTTTCCAGTCTGTTGACGAGTAGCGTTCATATACAATGGATGGATATTTGTCATCCTTATATAGAGAAGCTTCTTAGGCTCTTCAAAAGTCTTTACACGCGTATTTTTACCATCTTCCCCAACGTCGGCCCGTGATATAATTAAAGGTACCGAGTCCCTAACGTCAATCTTGAAATCCCAACCATCCGTGATCATATCCTGTTCAAGTAAAAATTCTAAGGTTTTCCAAAAAGTAGCCAAAGAATCAGATTCAGTAATCCGCTGAGACAATGAAATAATGGATCGCTTAACATGATTAAAGAATTCATCGTAAGAAAATGGGAAGTCAATCATCCCATCGAGCAACTTGCGAAAAGTCAACATCGTACAAAAGTTTTGTTGAATCCGGCTTTTAACGCGAACACCTATTGTTTCGAAGGCCTGCGATAATTTTTTAAACTCTTGAGCATAAAACTCAGCATATTTGCTTTCCACCAATGAACGATACTGAAGAAGCTCAACTAAAATTCCACTTAATCCCTTTTTCTCCCATGCTTTCAACCGGTTAAAATTATCAATCTGTGCTTGCGTTCTGTTCGTCGCTGATATTTGCTCTGGAATAGACCTAGATAAAACAGAAGCATCATCCTTCGTTGATAAGAATTGACCAATAAGAATTAGCGTGCAGTAAATCTCCTGAACCTCGGTTTTCTTTTTCTTAGTCATTGAACCCTTCTCCCTGCCTTCACCGTCAAATCCAGCTTTGATTCCGCCAAACCATTCTGGTTTGATCGTATTCTCGTCAAATTCATTGAATCCAACAGGACAGTTGCGGAAGCGTTCCATTCTCGAGAAGAATGCAAAGTCGGTACCGTGATTCAAATTGAAGAAAGGCATTTCCTTAAAAAAAAGATTACATATTGATTCGGCAAAAACTGATTTACCTGAACCAACGGAACCATAAACATAAAAGTGAGGACATGAAGAATTAAGAGCGTAAACGATATCACGAAAAATGGAGACAAAAACAAACATTAACCCAGTCCATGCATTTAGGCCATAAGCACCGACAAACATCTCTGCCCACTCTGAAAATGTAAATGGTGCCGGTGACCAGGAAAGATAACGATCATTTTTATAAATGTCATCTTCAGCCCGGACCTCATTAGCCAAGGAACTGGCTGCCATCGATAAGTAATTGGTTCCATTAACATCAGTAAAACCATATTCATTAAATGTGTGAAGAGAATCATTATGATAAACCCGGTTATAAAATGACCAAAACCCTTCAGGTTGCCACCCCAGTGTTTTCAGCTCAAAGCATTTCGGGTACTCCCTCAATAAAACTGATTTAAGCTTATTCAATTGAGATTTTGCAAAGCCATCCATCAGAAAGTATACACCCTCATTCATTAATATCGATTCAAACTGATCGACGGACGTAAAAGCTTTGGAGGGTAGTTCTAAAACTGTTTTTGATATACCATTATCGACTTCAGTCAAACGCCTATTGGCATTTTCATCTTTCGAATAAACGTGGATCAAAGGTTTGATAATAAAATTTGTCAGCTGTTTTGCTCCTTTGTCTCCCATATGGAAATAAATACCAGTATGCTGAATGCCGTCTTTTTTAGAGTCAAAACCTAGTGTATAGAATTTTTCCTTATTTATCCATGACGGTAATATAGACTCTTGATCCTGTTTCCTTTCCTCTTGTATCACTCTCTCTTCGATCAAACTCTCAACACGTTTTGTCAAGGTTCCGAGCTTCATTTTCTTCGCTTTAGAAATTCGCTCTATATAGCTCTCACGTAAATAGTCCGATTGCTCAAGGGAAATCGTCATTGCGATATCGGCCAATGCCTGATCCTTCAAATGGATATCGTCCTTCGCATGATCCAAAAGATACATCGCTTTCCACATCACACCATCTTGAGTATGGTTTTCCAACCACTCGTCAATAGGATTTTTACGGCCTTCCAATCCTTTTACAGGCATTTCACCATCTTTCGGAAGCAGCTCACTACCTAATACTTTACACAGCGTATCCGGATCGTCCTCTTTATCCGGACGCGCAACATTTACACGAAGGCCGGCTGATATAAGGATATCGATTGACTTTAAAGTAGCCTTATGCCCTGCATCGTCACCATCAAAAAATATAGTTACGTTTTGACAATGCCTTGCTAGCTTTTGTGCATGGCTCTCCGTAAGAGCCGTACCACAAGTGGCCACCGTGTTACGAATACCCATTTGGTGCATCATGATCACATCGATGTTTCCTTCGACCAGTACTGCAAACCTTTTCTTCCGTATCTCCTGTTTTGCAAACCAAAGGCCGAATAAAACCTCTTCCTTTCTGTATAGTAAAGAGGTTTTGGAATTTATATATTTTGGAGTCTCCTTCTTACCATCATCGTTTTTTCTGCCGGAAAAAGCAATTATTTCACCCCGATCATTATGGATTGGGAAAATGATCTTGTTGATAAAGGTGTCATAAACGTTTCCATTGTCGTTCTTTTTTACCAAACCAAGTTCTTCAGCAATCGCATATTGGCCGTTGTTTAGCACATGTGGAGTGATCGATTTCATGGCATCTGGTGAATATCCGATCTGCCACTCCACAATTGTATCCATGGAAAGCCTTCTATGCTCCAAAAGATATGTTGTCGACCAGTGGTTGATCGGCAAACCAAGAATATTATTAACCCACGACTTCTGAACAAATCTGTTAAGGTCAACCATCGTCGCACGTTTTTCCTTAACCTCCTTATCCTCTTCATTGGCAAGCGTCTCCTCTACCGTCATTGAATATTTGGCAGCGAGCTTATGTATCGCATCCGGAAACTCCAGCCGGCCATTCTCCATCAAGAAAGTAACCACATTCCCTCCTGCACCACAGCCAAAGCATTTGTACATTTGTTTAGAAGGACTAACCACAAAAGAGGGTGTGTTTTCATCGTGAAATGGACAACATCCCTGGAAGTTAGATCCTTTCTTCTTCAATGTTACTACTTCGCCAATTACATCTTCTATTCTAGTGGCATCTAATATTTTATCTATACTTTCTTGAGTTATCATGGATTTTTAATTGAATTATAATTGCAAGTATTTTAATGAGGAAAATGATCATGTTATTTGATGATGATGACTTTTAAATTTCTTCAAGCCAGTACATATATCGCTCTGTTAAAACTTCAAGTACCTTTTCATTCACTTTAGTAAATGTACTGGCACCAGCTGTTGGCGATATAAAACAAGTGATGTATTCTGCACCTAGCTCTGGTAAACGATCCTCGACCGATACCTGTCTAAAAACTTTTATGCTGGGCCTATCATTCATAGCTTTAGTTTTCTGCTTTAATTGCTTCAGTTTTATTCTCAATGGTGATTTTAGTAGCTCCAGCTCTTTGGGACATTAATTGTTTTCCAAGATCGGTTAACCCTTTCGATTCATAGATTTTCATTGCTGTCGAAACGTCAATAGCTTGCCGTGTTTGTTCATCGAGGTCGAATGAAAGTGTAATGAAATTTAGATGGACACCCAGCTGCTCCAGTACTTTATTACTTTCGGCAAGTAGATGATTTTCGATTTCCGATTGGTCGAGCTCGACGATATCCTCATCGAAAAATATACGTTTGGCGACATCCTTGATCCTTTTATCGATCACCATATTCTCAGCCATTTCGAACGATTTGCCAATTGCTTCCTCGTTATCAGCATCGACATTGGCCTTACCTAAAAATTTCGCTTGTTTGATAAATGCGAGCGCATCGATAATTGAATAATCATAGTCGATATGTACATTGGCGCGGACCTTATCCTTTAGATTTGAAATGAAAGTCGCTTCTCCTTGCATTGGGAAATTTGGAACCACAACTTTCATATAGCACATATTCAAACCGCCTTTCGGTACAGCTTCTCCGGCATTGATTTTTTTCCAAGTCATTCCGCAATCCTCAGAGACAACGACCTGTTGATTGGATTTGGCATAATTACAAGATTGCGAAGTGATCACTGATCCAATGATCAATAGCGTCCAGATTCTCTTTGTTGCGACAAATGCACCGGTAACTAATATAATGTAGGCCATCAAAATAAATCCGAAAGTAAATGGATCATTTATAGCGTAGTTTCCTACAATCATTTTGTAAATCCCGTAGGTTCCGCCTACAACGCCTATGATGATCATGAGCATAAAACAAGTTTTTAAGAAATTTCTCATAATTATTTAGTTAATTTATTTGTTTAGATTTTTACTTTTAATAAGCTTTCCGTCAAGCAATTCAATAAACTGCTCTTTAAAATATTCATAAGGTTGACCGGTGATCGTTGCTACTGCCCGGAAAATCTTCTTCTTCTTACTGTTACTTAATGTGATCGTTGATGTCCGATTGAGCAGGGCTTCCATTTTTTGGATATCCAGCTTTTGTCCCAAACATTTCCGTTCAAGTCCGTCAATCTTCTTCTTCAGATCACGGATCACCTGGGCTTTGTTCTCCTCTATCTGGACATAATTTCCAAACTCGTGAACCATTGCAATACTCAATAACTTGGTTGCATGTTCGAAGCCTTTGGCATATTCCTCATTAAAATCCTTTGGAATATCAGTCGAACTGATATGCTTGATCTTTCTGTAGATCCTCGAAAGTGTAGCTTTGATATCCACTATTGCCCCCTCCTTTCAAGTTCTGCGTCGATAGCCATTGTAAGCATATCGCGAAGCATTGTAATTTCTTGAATATTTGTATCTGCAAACACCTCATGATCCCAGTCATTCATCGAAGTATGCATCTGTAATTGACCTAGATTATTTAAAATCCTTATTTGAAATACTCCATAGCCATCGGTGCTTTGGAATATGTGCTGGTATTCGTTTGTTATAATTTCCATTTAAGTTGTAATTATCCTTTTTTTACCGATAGTTTATACCTCCTGTCTCTTATCTTCTGGAGCATTTCCTCCGTAGCATATTTTTCTAAGTTTTTCCCTCCGACCGAGCACCTGACACCATTATCCTCAGAATATAGTATGTACACATATTTACGTTTTACTAACCTACCTGACTTAGTCATAAATTTTTCTAAACAAATCACGTTAGCTCCTGGCTTCTGAGCTCCCTCACATAATACTTCAATGCTGCTCAAATAACCTTTTGATCCATTAATTTGAATGGAAAATTTATTCCCGGTTTCACGATAACAGTAACTGCATACCTGGGCCATCCAGCGTAATTGTTCGAAGTATTGTAAATCGAACTTCATTAATAGATATTCTTCCATTTACTTCCTCTTTTTTCTTTTGTAAGTACTATTTTGTTGCCCGTCAAACCATAGCATAAAGCATAAGGCAATTACAGTTGTTAAAAAAATTAAAAAATGCATAGTTATTCCTCCGTCATTTTAAAGTCCAAACAATATTCTGCGAACTCGTACTTTTCAAACTCCTTCAGCTGCATTCCATAAGTTTTACCGAATGGCACAAAGCCCTCATGATCATTGAAACTTTGGATAATCCCTTTTAATGAATAGTTTGCTGAGGAGGATATTTGGAAAATGCGCAGCGCATACTTTTTGACAATTTCAGAAATGATATCGGCTTCTTTATCCCAATCCCAATCAAAGAAGGTCAATGCTTCCATAGCTATTTCTTTAGTAAAAATTTGGGTATCTACCTCAATAATGCAACTGGCATCACCGCACTGGTAGTCAAATTCGTAAATTCTTTTAGCCATGATTAACTTTCAAAATATGTGAGACCTGGACGCCATTGGCTATAGCCAACAGAACATTTTGGGTATTTTTTGCGCAGGCGTCTAAACTCTGCAGTTTGCTCGTCGAATGTATTATGAGAAACTTTTACCCTCGCCAACAGAGCCATTTCAGGGTAGTTATGACATTCAATTACTTGTTTTGCCTCGTCTTCGATCGTATAGCGGTATCGGTTCTTTTCGAAGCTATCTGGGTACTTATTTTGACTTTCAGTTACCCAAGCAGACAAAATTGACATGGAGCTATTTACTACTTGTATAAAGCTCTCAAGCTTTCCATCTCTTTCTACTAAACACCACTTCTTCATATCACCTCCTCAAAATAATCCAACTTAAAACCTTCTTCCTGATAGTGGCAGTAATGAGCAAGCGAGCAATTGTTTTGAAACTTATCAGAAAGACGTTTCTTTTCTTGCTCGATCTGGAGCTCGTCCAAATGACGGACATCAACCCGGGCCAAAATATTGTACCGAACATATACCTCAATAAAAGATACCTGAACCATTTCCGGGTACTTCTCTTCTAAACGCTTTGCTTTCGCACGATTTAAACCCATGTCGTAAGCCATTTTTAATCCTTCGAAATATCCGATGGACAGATCACCATTTAGCGACCAATTAATAATTCTTGTTTCCATTCTATTCTTCTATTACTATATTTTACTTTAATCCTTGACCTGATCAGGACACCGAAAACTAAGGGCGAATCAAAGAACGTTTCAGGTCGTCTTGCCCGTGCTAATTCTATTTTAGATCATTAAGGTTAATCTCCTGGATTGCAAATGGACGTGTCCATCGACTTCTTTTCATTCCTTCAGTCTTGAGCAAGAGCTCAAAGGCGGGATGCTTATAACTTGATTTACCTGTAGTTCTCATCTCCTCACAGTTTACGATTTGAGCTGAACTTAATCTGATATCAAGCACATCATATTCTTTTAAAGGAAGATCAACTTTGCCGGAAAACAATCCTCCTGAAAATGATTGTTTCGTACCTACCAGCTCTTTATACTTTTCTGGAATTATCATTATTTATAATTTTAAAATTGTTTCAAATACCATCTGCACCAGTTGAAAAGGCAGACAATGACAGTTACATAATGCTCATAAAAGCGCGATTTAGGACTAGGTGCGATTTCTATGATATCCGATTCCAACATAAGCACTTTTTTCACCAATGTTTTGAGGGAATCCTTTTCGTAATAGGTTCGCAGCACAAAATCAATTTTTCTCAAAGCAATATCTTGTCGTGCAGTCATGTGAACAGAAAGCGCATACTGCCGCTGCTTCATAAACTTTGCGAGAACATCTTTGATAAAAACTCTTTGACGTATCGACCAAATGTTGACAGCCTGCTGATTTGAGTAAAATTTAACAACCTCGTCCTTTCTATGGCATAGCGCAGGATATTTTAATATCACCTCGCCGCGTGACCTGTCAATTGTTGCGTTAATCATGGCTATTTAGGTTAATGGTTAGACAAAGGTTACAGCTGGAGCCGGTGAAACGAATGCTGTGAATTTTCCGATCACACATCCCGGATGAAATTTTTGAAGATTGTCCAGAGCTCTTTTCTTTCTGCCTCTAGAAATACCCGTGATATCAATACGAGCAACAACGGTTTCATTTTTCCAACATGTCACAATAGACAGCGTTTCCTCTTTAGGACTAACTTTTAAGCCTTGCTGAGTAGAATTCTTAACCAGCTCATGCATTTCATTGAGACATTTTGAAAAGTCTTTGTGCGATTGGCCATAAACTATGCTCCATGCACAGTTACCGTTTGAAAGTTCTATTTTCATTGGTTTTTAGATTAAGTTCTTGTCTTTAGCAAATAGGATCATTTCGTATTTTTTGAAGAAATTCCCCTTCTGCTGTATATTGGTTATATGAGAATTTACGGTGTGCTCGGAAATATCCATGATATCCGCGATCTCCTTATTCAATTTGCCCTTTGCTACTAGCTTTAATGTCTCCAGCTCACGCTTTGTCAATTCTCCGTTCTCGACCTTAAGTGTCGTGCAGATCCTACCTTCGTATTTACAGGTACCACGCTTTCCACAGTCAAAATATTCGGCATAACCAATAGTCCCATTTGCATGTATATCGGGCTCCGTGTCGTACTTACCAAATCTGCAAAAGATATAAAGAGCGATCATCTCCTCTTTATCAGTCACATTCCAATCCCGGATATCTAGAATAACTTCCGGATGCGCAGCCATGTCTTCACAAACTATATCGATCGCATCCTGAGGGAAATCTCCCCAGATCCAAACTCTACCAGCGTGCGTACACTTCAGAACCTGATCACGATTCGACCAGAAAAATTCGTATCCATTATCTTCAATACCGGCAGGAAGTTCTTGGTTAATGACTTTTAAAGGGATCATGTGTAAGAAGTTTTACAACTAGGCAGGAAGTATATCTAAAGAATCAATTTTTTGCTCAAGGCTTTTGATTTTCTCGCGATCTTCTTTGATTATATCAATTGCAGCTTCGGCTACTTGATTAACTCTTTTTCCTCCTTTGCCACTCAAAGCTCTGCTCACAGTAGCTAAGCTAACGTCCAGCTTCTCTGCGATTCGATCCATACCATCGGTGGGTAGCGCAGCCTTTAACTTATTTAGATACTTAGTACTTAATTGCGATTTCATATCCTGTTTGATTTTATGAATTTTGACTTCACAAATATGAAATGTTTGCAAATAATATGCAAGTAATATTCATAAATAATGAATTTAATATTCATATCAAATTGATATTCAATGAAATAATTTTTCAGATTTTTGTAGTATGAAGGAACCGATAGGAATAGTTATTAAAGATAGTATTCGCCAGTCAGGTATGACTCAGGAAGACTTTGCCAACGATATGGGCATGACGCTCAGAAACTTAGCTAACCTATTTGGAAAAGAACACATTCCTATGGAACAGTTAGCGAGGGCGTCAAAAATAATGAAGCGGGATTTCATAACTGAATATGTCGAATGGCTGCATGAAAAAACTCCCGAAATCAAAGAGTATGAAAATTTTCTTCATAAAGAATATTTAGATCATGAACAAAGTGGCATTGCCAATAATCAAAGAGAAACTCCTGAGTTAATTTCAATTGCTCTTAATGTTAAAGGTTCAATAGAGAGTGTGAGTGCTAATTTATCTGAGTTGATCTCAGTTGTGAAAAGAGAGGCTGAAACAAGGGGATTTAAATTAACCTAATTATGAGAAAACATTGTTATATACCGTTATTGTTTGTGCTCTTTCTATTAGGATGTAGTAAAGAAAAAAATACGGTTGATGAAGAGAAACTATTTAAAAAAGTCCTAACGTTCACTTCAAACATATCGACAACAAAATATGAAGTAATTAATATTGACTCTAAGCAAAAAATAGCCTCTGGCGATGATATAAAACCAACATCCCAGCAAGCCGAAAAAGACGGATATCGATATGTTTACAATCAAGAAATTAAAGTTAAAGCTGGAGAGAAATTGCGTCTCATCCTTCCTCTCAATGAAAATAGAAAATACATTACTATCCATATTGGGGGAGTATTTTCAGGATTATCATCTATAATACCTGAAAAAATTCAATATCTCGATTTCAAAATGGATGATAAGCTTTATGATTAATCTTCCAATAATGACCCTAAGAATACTTTTATTATTCGGATTATCATATCTAATTTTTATTCTATTCTCTTGTTCTAATGATCATTTAGACATTAATAGAAAGGCTTTTGGTAGCATAGATTTTGGTGTCCGCAAAAGTGAATATTATAAAAAAATTGATACTATACTTCCAAAGTTTAAAGAGCTTGATGAGTATAAAATTGGAAAATTCCGATTTACAGAGATAGAGCCTGAATTTCATGCAGATTCATTGATCAAGCTAACTATACATGGAGTGCATTATGTTGGATACTCAAATTTTAGCGAAGATTATGATGCTATTTTCAAATCCCTCTCCGAGAAATATGGAGAACCTTCTGTAGTATTTAATGATCCAGCAAAACTTACAAGTGATAAACTTGGAAATTTTCTAGCGACAACGTGGTCATCAGGGTTCAAAGAAATTGAATTTAGATTTTGCAAGTATCCTGAAGAGGAGTACAAAATTTTAATGATTATTCAAGACACATTCGCAAAATACGCTATCGAGTCTGAGAGAATTGATAATAATGCAAAGGAGTCAAATAAGATAAAAGACATATTATAATATGAACGAAGAAGAAGATTACGAAGGAAACAAAGTTAGGATTACATTTGAGTTAGCCGCGCCATATTCTACCATTCAAGAAGAGCTTGATGATTACATCAGTGATATTCGGGAATTGGCAGAAGTAAGGGGATTCAAAGTATTGCCGTGCACAAATGGCACTACCGACTTGTAACTTCTTGATTACATGGGCCTGGGTACAGAACTGATTGGCGTACTTAAAAGCTCCTTTGTATGACACAAAGGAGCTTTTTTTATACATCAAATTCAAAATATCCACGATACATACGCAAGCTTGAACCTATCTCCCCTTCTCATTTTTAAATTGCCCCTATTATGGATCAAGCAGACTTCTTGGGGGAATATTAAAAATTTCCTAGTTTAGCATC
>NZ_DDKA01000034.1:103099-264196 GCF_002339225.1 Sphingobacterium sp. UBA2610 | reverse complement strand
CTGATCTTGGATCGAATTGAACGAATTACTTGAATTTGTTCATGACTTTCGTTTGTCTACTCGTCACGCTTACATGATTGTGTTTTCTTAAAGAACTTTTCTCGCTTCAACTTCCGTATCCGCTTTATTCCGATAGGCATTGCGCCCCTCTTTATCGTTTTGTTTTTCCCTTCGTTTCCGTTGGGACTGCAAAGGTAGAAATCTTTTCTGAACTTCCAAAAACTTTTTGAAGTTTTTTTTCTTTTCCCTTTTTTCGATTTCCGCGTTTAAAATAAACTGAGCGGGATTTTAAATCCTGCCAGACTTCTCTTAAACCCTTCTTTTTTCATGGCTCCTTCTCTCGAAGTAACCGTCCCTCCCTTGCGGAGTGGTGCAAAGATAGGGAGTTTACTAACAAACTTCCAAGCCTTTTGTTTATTATTTTTTAATATTAAAGTTAACTAACTGTAACATTGAACGATTCATTTAAGATAGCTATGCTTTAAACCGTCCTATCAGGTAAAATTAACCAATTAAACGGCCAAGCTGCTTGCTATAAATTTCAGTTCGCCCCCTTCCTTAACAAGCAATTTCACCGCTAAAAAAGCAAGCTAAATATATTTTACGACCTTCTTCAATATCATATAAGGTCGTTATCGAAACAAAAAAGGTCCAGACGAATGTCTGGACCTTCCTATATAAAATAATCGAGTAACGATTAATCTTCTTCTTTCGAAGCCAACAATTGATCGTACTCCTCGCGAGAGCCCACGATTAAATTGCTGTATTGACGGATACCTGTACCAGAAGGGATCAAGTGACCAACAATTACGTTTTCTTTCAAACCTAATAAGTTATCACGTTTACCTGCGATAGCAGCCTCGTTCAACACTTTTGTAGTCTCTTGGAAAGAGGCAGCAGAGATGAACGATTTCGTACCCAATGAAGCTCTGGTAATACCTTGCAACAATGGACTTGAAGTAGCCGGAATTGCTTCACGAACTTCAACAAGTTTTAAGTCACGACGTTTCAGACTAGAGTTCTCTTCTCTCAACTTACGTAAAGAAACAATTTGTCCCGGACGTAAATTATTAGAGTCCCCTGCATCAACAACAACTTTCTTGTCAAACAAAGAATCATTTTCTTCCATGAAATCCCATTTGTTAACGGCTTCTTTTTCTAAGAAACGAGTATCTCCTGGATCTTCGATGTTAACTTTTTGCATCATTTGGTGAACGATCGTCTCGAAGTGTTTATCGTTGATCTTCACACCTTGCAGACGGTATACCTCTTGGATACCATTCACAATGTAATGTTGCACTGCTGATGGACCTTTGATCGACAAGATATCCGCAGGAGAGATCGAACCATCTGATAATGGCATACCAGCTTTCACAAAGTCATTATCCTGAACAAGGATATGTTTAGAAAGAGGTACCAAGTATTTCTTGATTTGACCATCACGAGACTCGATAGACATCTCACGGTTACCACGTTTCACACCACCCAATGTTACCACACCGTCGATTTCTGTTACTACAGCAGGGTTAGAAGGGTTACGTGCTTCGAATAACTCCGTTACACGTGGTAGACCACCTGTGATATCTCGCGTTTTACCTGTAGAACGAGGGATTTTAACGAGGATACCACCTTCTTTCACTGTTACACCATTAGCAACTGCAACGTGGGCGCCTACCGGGATATTGTAGGTACGAATAACCTCTCCCGATTTATCAAGAATCTTGATGGATGGGTTTTTCGTTTTATCACGTGTTTCAATAATTACCTTCTCTTTGTGACCAGTTTGCTCATCTGACTCTTCACGGAAGGTAACACCTTCGATAATTGCGTCAAATTCAACTTTACCAGCAAATTCAGAAATAATTACTGCATTATATGGATCCCATTCGACCAATTTATCGCCTTTAGCTACTGTACCGCCATCCTCAACGAACAACTGTGAACCATAAGGGATATTTTGTTGGAATACGATTTTATTATGTGCATCAATGATCTTAACCTCACCAGAACGTCCTAAGACTACCTGATGTGTGCCATTATCGTTTGTTTGCGAAACAGTACGTACGTTTTCAAATTCGATTTTACCATCGTATTTAGAAATGATACTTGAATCAGCAGCAATGTTCGATGCCGTACCACCCACGTGGAATGTACGAAGTGTCAACTGTGTACCTGGCTCACCAATTGATTGAGCGGCGATAACACCCACAGCTTCACCTAACTGAACACGCTTACCTGACGCCAAGTTACGTCCGTAACAACAAGCACAAACACCACGCTTAGACTCACAAGTTAATACCGTACGAATCTCAATTCCTTCGATACCTGCTTTTTCGATAGTTTCGGCAATTTCCTCAGTGATATCTTCATTTGCAGAAACGATCAATTCGTCAGTATCCGGATGAAGAACATCATGCAATGGTGTACGACCCAAAATACGATCGAACAATGGTTCAACAACATCATCATTATCTTTCAATGCTGTTGTATAAATACCACGTAAACCACCACAATCTTGTTCCACAACGATCATATCTTGCGCTACGTCATGTAAACGACGTGTCAAGTAACCCGCATCCGCTGTTTTCAATGCTGTATCGGCAAGACCTTTACGCGCACCGTGGGTAGAGATAAAGTACTCCAATACGGACAAACCTTCTTTAAAGTTTGACAAGATCGGGTTTTCGATAATCTCACCACCAGAAGTACCTGATTTTTGAGGTTTCGCCATCAAACCACGCATACCACATAACTGACGGATCTGCTCTTTCGAACCACGGGCTCCAGAATCCAACATCATGTAAACTGAGTTGAATCCTTGGTTATCATTCGAAAGAATATCCATAACGTGTGCCGTCAATCTGTTGTTGATACGCGTCCAGATATCGATGATTTGGTTGTAACGTTCGTTGTTTGTAATGAAACCCATGTTATAGTTATTCATTACTTCTTCAACCTCGTTAGTTGCTTGTTGAATCAATTCAGCTTTCGCAGCAGGAATGTTCAAATCTTCCAAGTTGAACGAAAGACCACCTTTGAAGGCCGTTTGATATCCCAATTCTTTCATATCATCCAAGAACTGTGCTGCACGGGCCATACCCGTAGTCTTCACAATTTCACCGATGATATTACGCAAAGATTTTTTCGTAAGCAATTCATTGACAAATCCCATTTCGTCAGGAACAACTTGGTTGAAGATCACACGACCTACAGTTGTTTCTAATAAGGTATCAACGATGCTACCATCTTTTTGTCTAACTTTTGTTTTTACTTTAATCCAAGCGTGAAGGTCAATTTGCTTCTCATTTAAAGCGATGATAACCTCTTCAGCCGAATAGAAAGTCATATCTTGACCTCTTACGATGTGATCGCCAGCAGTTCTACGGCCTTTAGTAATATAGTAAAGACCCAATACCATGTCTTGAGATGGCACTGTGATTGGAGAACCATTCGCAGGGTTTAAGATATTGTGCGCACCTAACATTAAGATTTGGGCTTCCAAAACTGCAGCATTACCAAGCGGTAAGTGGACTGCCATCTGGTCACCGTCAAAATCGGCGTTGAACGCTGTACACACTAATGGGTGTAATTGAATAGCTTTACCCTCTACTAATGTAGGTTGGAAAGCCTGAATACCCAAACGGTGAAGCGTAGGTGCACGGTTTAGCAATACAGGGTGACCTTTCAATACATTTTCAAGGATATCCCATACCACAGGATCTTTACGATCAACGATTTTTTTAGCTGATTTTACTGTTTTTACAATACCACGCTCGATCATCTTACGAATGATAAACGGTTTGTAAAGTTCTGCAGCCATATCTTTAGGAAGACCACACTCGTGTAATTTCAAGTGAGGACCTACAACAATTACCGAACGAGCCGAATAATCCACACGCTTACCTAACAAGTTTTGACGGAAACGACCTTGTTTACCTTTCAAAATATCAGATAAAGACTTCAATGCACGGTTACCTTCTGTCTTAACAGCGTTCACTTTACGTGAGTTGTCAAACAAAGAGTCTACCGCTTCTTGAAGCATACGTTTTTCGTTACGTAAGATTACTTCAGGAGCCTTGATTTCGATCAAACGTTTTAGACGGTTGTTACGGATAATCACACGACGATATAAGTCATTCAAATCCGAAGTCGCAAAACGACCACCATCCAAAGGCACTAAAGGACGTAATTCAGGTGGAATGATTGGAACGATTTTCACAATCATCCATTCTGGACGATTCTCGATATTTTCACGTGAACTACGGAAAGCCTCAACCACATGAAGGCGTTTTAACGCTTCATTTTTACGTTGTTGAGAAGTTTCGTTAGCAGCTTGGTGACGTAAATCGTATGACAATTGATCCAAATCAATACGTTTCAACAAATCTTCTAACGCCTCAGCACCCATCTTGGCAACGAATTTTTGAGGATCGTTATCGTCTAAATATTGATTTTCTTTTGGTAAGGTATCTAAAATATCTAAATATTCTTCTTCAGTCAAGAAGTCCATAAAGTTGATACCATCTTCTTCTTTAATACCAGCTTGGATAACCACATAACGTTCGTAGTAAATGATCATATCCAATTTCTTGGTAGGAAGTCCCAATAAATAACCAATTTTATTAGGAAGAGAACGGAAGTACCAGATGTGTGCAACAGGAACAACCAAATTGATGTGTCCCATACGCTCACGACGTACTTTTTTCTCAGTTACTTCAACACCACAACGGTCACATACGATACCTTTATAACGGATACGTTTGTATTTACCACAGTGACATTCGTAGTCCTTCACAGGACCAAAAATGCGCTCACAGAATAAACCGTCACGTTCTGGTTTGTAGGTACGATAGTTAATCGTTTCCGGTTTTGTAACTTCACCACTTGAGCGTTCCAAAATAGTTTCTGGAGAAGCCAAGCTGATCGTAATCGAAGTGAAGTTGCTTTTAATTTTATTATCTTTTTTGTAAGACATACTTATTCAAAAGTTAAAGCTTTATAAAGAAGCTTTGAAGGACTGAGCCCTTCAAAGCCCTATTTGCTTAATTAATCCAATGTGATATCTAGACCCAATCCACGTAATTCGTGTACCAATACGTTGAACGATTCTGGTACCGATGGTGTCGGAAGGTTGTTACCTTTTACGATTGCCTCGTAAGTTTTGGCACGACCAACCACGTCATCCGATTTCACAGTCAAGATTTCTTGAAGGATGTTAGACGCACCGAATGCTTCCAATGCCCAAACCTCCATCTCACCGAAACGTTGACCACCGAATTGCGCTTTACCACCCAGAGGTTGTTGTGTGATCAATGAGTACGGACCGATTGAACGTGCGTGCATTTTATCATCAACCATGTGACCTAATTTCAACATGTAGATTACACCCACTGTCGTCGGTTGATCGAAACGGTCACCTGTCAATCCGTTGTACAAGTATGTACGTCCAGATTTTGGTAGGCCAGCTTTCGCAACCCAATCTTGTACTTGATCCATTTCAGCACCATCAAAGATAGGTGTAGCAAATTTCACACCCAATTTTTGACCTGCCCAACCCAATACGGTTTCGTAGATCTGTCCCAAGTTCATCCGTGAAGGTACCCCTAGTGGGTTCAACACGATATCAACTGGTGTTCCATCTTCTAAGAATGGCATATCCTCATCACGTACGATACGTGCAACGATACCTTTGTTACCGTGACGACCGGCCATCTTATCCCCTACTTTCAACTTACGTTTTTTAGCAACGTAAACTTTAGCCATCTGCACAATTCCTGATGGAAGTTCATCACCGACAGATACTGCGAATTTATCACGTTTGAATGAACCTAACTCTTCATTAATCTTGATATTGTAATTATGAAGAGCCATTTTGATCAACTCGTTTTTATCTTCGTCAGTTGTCCATCCCATTGGGTTGATGTTGTTGTAATCTAATTCAGCCAGGATTTTTTGCGTAAACTTAGCTCCCTTAGCAACCAACAACTCTTTATAGACATTGTATACCCCTTGGCTTGTTTTACCATTCACGACAGTGAATAATTTTTCAACCAAACGATCTTTCAATGATTTAACTGCTCTATCGTGAGCAACCTCTAGTTTCTCTAAAGTTTTACGTTCAACCTCTTTAGACATTTTCTTCGCACGCGAGAATAACTTCGTATCAATAACAACACCTTTTAATGATGGTGGAGTTTTCAATGAAGCATCTTT
This sequence comes from Sphingobacterium sp. UBA2610, assembly GCF_002339225.1. Lineage (NCBI taxonomy): Bacteria > Pseudomonadati > Bacteroidota > Sphingobacteriia > Sphingobacteriales > Sphingobacteriaceae > Sphingobacterium > Sphingobacterium sp. UBA2610. The sequence continues at coordinate 257,983 of NZ_DDKA01000034.1, read as the reverse complement.
CACGTCACCAGCTTTGTCACCAAAGATTGCACGTAATAATTTCTCTTCTGGAGAAGGATCTGACTCACCTTTAGGTGTGATTTTACCAATTAAGATATCACCACCACCAACTTCAGCACCGATACGGATAATACCGTTTTCGTCTAAGTCTTTTGTCGCTTCTTCAGATACGTTAGGAATATCAGCTGTTAACTCTTCTTCACCACGTTTTGTATCACGAACTTCAAGTTCGAATTCTTCAATGTGAAGAGAAGTAAACCAGTCTTCTTTCGCTACACGCTCAGAAATTACGATCGCATCCTCAAAGTTATATCCTTGCCAAGGCATGAATGCTACTTTCAAGTTACGACCTAATGCCAATTCACCATTTTCAGTTGCATAACCTTCACATAATACCTGTCCTGGTTCAACTCGTTGACCTTTCTTAACGATAGGTTTCAAGTTCATACATGTATTTTGGTTGGTTTTCTTGAATTTGATCAATTTATACGTTTTGACATCATCATCGAATGATACAAGACGATCATCGTCGTTTCTGTCGTAACGGATTTTGATTTCATCAGCATCTACATATTCTACTACACCATGACCTTCCGCATTGATCAATGTACGTGAATCTTTCGCTACACGACCTTCAAGACCAGTACCTACGATAGGAGCTTGTGGACGCAATACAGGCACGGCCTGACGTTGCATGTTCGATCCCATCAATGCACGGTTGGCATCATCATGTTCCAAGAAAGGAATTAATGAAGCCGCAATAGATGTAATTTGGTTTGGAGCAACGTCCATATAATCAAGCATATTAGGCTCGATAATTGGGAAGTCACCCTCATATCTGGCTTTCACTTTCGCATCTTCGAAATTACCTTTGTCATCATACAAAGCATTCGCTTGTGCGATTGTTTTACCATCTTCATCCTCAGCAGATAAATATACTACTGGCTCGTCAACCACAACAACCCCACCTTTTACCTTACGGTAAGGAGTCTCGATAAATCCTAAGTGGTTAATTTTCGCATGTACAGCCAATGAGGAGATCAAACCGATGTTTGGACCCTCAGGAGTTTCAATTGTACAAAGACGACCGTAGTGTGTATAGTGAACGTCACGAACCTCGAAACCTGCACGCTCACGGGAAAGACCACCTGGACCTAAAGCTGACAAACGACGCTTGTGCGTAATTTCAGCAAGAGGGTTAGTTTGGTCCATGAACTGAGACAACTGGTTTGTACCAAAGAACGAATTGATTACGGACGAAAGTGTACGAGCATTAATCAAATCGGTCGGCGTAAACACCTCATTATCACGAATGTTCATACGCTCACGGATTGTACGGGCCATACGAGATAGACCTACACCAAATTGAGCATATAATTGTTCACCTACAGTACGTACACGACGGTTTGACAAGTGGTCAATATCATCTACTTCAGCTTTAGAGTTGATCAAATTGATCAAATACTTCACAATCGCAATGATATCCTCGCGGGTTAATACTTTCGTATCATCCGGAGTTCCCAACTTCAACTTACGATTGATACGGTAACGACCTACATCACCTAAATCGTAACGTTTGTCAGAGAAGAATAAACGATCGATGATACCACGAGCAGTTTCCTCATCTGGTGGTTCAGCGTTACGCAATTGACGATAGATATGTTCTACCGCTTCTTTTTCTGAGTTGGACGTATCTTTTTGTAAAGTGTTATATATAATAGAATAGTCCGCATTGTTTGATTCATCATCTTTCGCTAAGATAATAGACTTAACGCCAGCTTCGATAATCAAATCAATGTGATCTTCTTCTAGAACAGTTTCACGCTCAAGGATAATTTCGTTACGGTCGATAGATACAACTTCACCTGTATCCTCATCCACGAAATCTTCTACCCATTTTTTCAATACCCTAGCCGCAAGACGACGACCAACATATTTTTTAAGACCAGATTTACTAACTTTTACTTCATCCGCTAAATCGAACAATTCTAAGATATCTTTATCCGAATCGTAACCGATAGCACGCAATAAGGTCGTAACTGGGAATTTCTTTTTACGGTCGATGTACGCATACATGACGTTATTTACGTCAGTTGCAAATTCGATCCAAGATCCTTTGAAAGGAATTACCCTTGCAGAATAAAGTTTAGTACCATTTGTGTGTCTACTTTGACCAAAGAAAACGCCTGGTGAACGGTGTAATTGCGATACGATGACACGCTCTGCACCATTTACCACGAAAGTACCTTTAGGAGTCATATAAGGGATAGTCCCTAAATATACATCCTGAACAATAGTTTCGAAATCTTCGTGTTCTTCATCATTACAAGATAACTTTAACTTAGCCTTTAAAGGAACGCTATAAGTCAAGCCGCGCTCGATACACTCTTGGATATCATAACGTGGTGGATCAATGAAATAATCCAAAAACTCTAGCACAAAAATGTTTCTTGAATCAGAAATAGGGAAGTTTTCCGAGAATACCTTGAACAGCCCTTCCTGATGGCGGTTGTCAGAAGTAGTTTCTAATTGAAAAAACTCCTTGAAAGATTCCAATTGCACATCTAAGAAATCTGGATATTCCAATACTTTCTTACTTGTCGCAAAGTTTATTCTTTCTTGTTGAATATTATTGTTTGCCAAGGGAATATGAATTTTAGTTTTAAAAAAACTGCGCTTACACTTATGCTGTAAACCACCTTTCCACTGTGCCCAGCATATACACAGCATAGTGGCGTATTGATATAAATAGGAATAGACTCTGACGAAAAATCGTCAGAGTCTAAACCTTTTCGGGCTAATTAGTTGAGATTATTTAATCTCAACAACAGCACCAGCTTCTTCTAATTGTTTTTTCAAAGCTTCTGCTTCGTCTTTAGATACACCAGCTTTTAATTCTTTAGGTGCACCGTCAACTAAATCTTTAGCTTCTTTCAAGCCTAATCCAGCTAAATCTTTAACCAATTTAACTACAGCTAATTTTTGACCACCAGCTTCTTTCAAGATAACGTCAAATGAAGTTTTCTCTTCTGCAGCAGCAGCACCACCTTCAGCTGGAGCAGCAGCTACAGCAACAGCAGCAGCAGCAGGCTCGATGCCATACTCGTCTTTTAAGATATCAGCTAATTCTTTAACTTCTTTTACTGTTAAGTTAACTAACTGTTCAGCAAGTTGTTTTAAATCTGCCATTTTATTTTGAATTTTTGAATGTACTTTATAAAAATTGTTAATTAAATTGTAACGAATGTTTCTGTTCTAGAGGATTCGTTAACCTCTTTCTTCTAAAGCCTTTACTAAGCCAGCAACAGTATTTCCTCCAGATTGAAGAGCTGAAATAACATTTTTCGCAGGTGACTGCAATGCAGCGATAACATCAGCGATAAGTTCGTTTTTAGATTTAAGATTAACTAATGCAGTTAATTGATTATCTCCAACGAATGCGGTTTGCTCAATGTAAGCAGCTTTCAATACTGGTTTATCACCAGCTTTGCGAAGCTCTTTGATCAATTTTGCAGGTGCATTTGCAACTTCAGAAAATAACATTGTAGAAGCACCTTTTAGTGTTCCAAAAATATCTTCTTCGTCAACACCAGCTTCGATCAATGCTTTTTTGATCAACGTGTTTTTTACCGCTTTAATTTCGATACCTTGCTCGAAACATTTGCGACGGATGCCATTTATTTTTTCAACTGTTAAATCAGCAGTATCGGTAATGTAAAAGTTACCGTAAGATTTAATCTGTTCGGCCAAAGCTAGAACAATTTCTTGTTTTTCTTCTTTTCTCATGATTAAATACCTGCTACTGATTTAGTCTCAATATGAATACCAGGACTCATAGTTGAGGAAATGTGAATACTCTTAAAGTAAGTTCCTTTAGCTGCAGATGGTTTCAAACGAGCTAGAGTTTGTAATACCTCTAGTGCGTTATCATATATCTTATCTGCATCGAACGACGCTTTACCAATAGAAGTATGGATGATACCGGTTTTGTCAACTTTGAAATCGATCTTACCACCTTTTACATCTGTTACAGCTTTACCAACTTCTGTTGTAACTGTACCAGTTTTAGGGTTAGGCATCAAGTTTCTTGGACCTAAAATACGACCCAATTTACCAACTTTAGCCATAACACTAGGCATAGTAATAATGATATCAACGTCAGTCCAACCACCTTCAATTTTGCTGATGTAATCATCTAAACCTACGTAGTCTGCACCTGCCGCTTTAGCTTCTTCTTCCTTATCAGGAGTACACAAAACTAAAACACGAACAGTTTTACCAGTACCGTGAGGTAATGTTGCAATACCACGAACCATTTGATTTGCTTTACGAGGATCTACGCCCAAACGAACGTCGATATCCACAGAAGCATCAAATTTGGTCAATGAGATTTCTTTAACTAAAGCCGAAGCTTCTTTCAAAGAGTATGCTTTACCAGCTTCAATTTTGGATAGTGCCGCTTTTTGATTTTTTGTTAATCTAGCCACTTTTCTTAAATTGATTTCTTAATTAATTGTTCCAAGGAGCATTACCTGATACAGTAATACCCATACTACGTGCTGTACCAGCTACCATTTTCATAGCAGCCTCTACAGTAAATGCATTTAAATCAGGCATTTTATCTTTAGCGATTGTCTCAACTTGTTCCCAAGTGATAGCCGCAACTTTTTTACGGTTAGGCTCGCCAGATCCACTTTTTAATTTAGCAGCGTCTTTCAACTGAACTGCAACCGGTGGAGTCTTGATGATAAAATCAAATGATTTATCAGCGTAAACTGTAATGACAACAGGCAATACTTGACCTGGTTTGTCTTGCGTACGAGCGTTGAACTGTTTACAGAAATCCATGATATTCACACCTTTAGCACCCAATGCAGGTCCTACTGGAGGTGAAGGATTCGCAGCTCCGCCCTTAACTTGTAATTTTACTAACGCACTGACTTCTTTTGCCATTTTGTTTTGAATTTAATTTTGTTAAATGTCTGTTAGTAAGTTGGAAGCAAATAACGTAACATTCATCGATCGGGACGTAACACCCCAACCGAGGTGCAAAGTTAATAAGAAGATTTGAATCCTGCAAGTATCTAACTTTTAATTTTTCAGGAATTTATACTTTTTTTAAAAAGCTGGCATCCATTCGTTTATTTTTCAAATATATCACCGACCGTCTTATTCTCCCCGAGCATAAAAGCCATCAAAACTATTTACAAATACAATAAAAAAAACACTAATAACCAACGTATATAGCATGTATTTCATCGGGTTCGGTTTCAAGTTTCTCATCGTTCAACGGTAAAACCCGATAAGGCTACTCTTTAATTTTTAAAATATTTCCCAGTTGACCATTAACCCCTTTAGGCAAAGCGGGGATTCCGTACCTATCGAGATCATTCCAATAGGTGCTCTGATAATCACTGCTTCCTTTCAGAAATATACTTTTTGCAAATTGCTTTTTGTATTCAGTAAATTGATCTGTGGTGATATATTCCTTTTCAAGCACATAAAATTCATCATATGACTCTATCGGCATATATTCAGTTTGGCTCTTTTTTTTAAGACCACCGACAGATGACCTAACCACACTGACCAAATGATCCATTGTTAAATTATCCGGAGTTACATGCGCATACGTTTCTATCGTTACGCCACTATGTTGACGGCCCTGTATTTTAAATATCTTTCGGTCAATTGAGGTACCCGGCGCTACCCGATTTAGATATACCTGCCCTTTTCCCTCGTTGGAAACTTGTACAAAGCCCATGTTTGTACTCCCTTGTTTTATAAACCGCCGACCTTTATCCTCCTCCAATCGAAATCCTTTCGGCAACTGATAGGCGATCGAAGTGTTTTTAAGATTGATCACGCTTGGATTATAGGAAAAAAAAGTTCCCATCTTGTCAGCGAGGTCTTGCGTAGCAACTTTATTTTCAAAAATCCGGTACTCCTTCAAAATAAACCGGACTTTTTCTTTCTTATTCTTTAGTGGAATATAATACGCTATTGTGCCATCGACAAAATACCCCATCTTACTATTAAGTAAAGCAAGGTTCCGAAAATACCCTTTTAAAACAACATAGTCAGCCTTGGTCCGATCGCCTATCGCTACTTCATCAATCTTAATTGATCGGGGAACCATTTTGATCTTGCCCATCGTCTTTACTTCCGAAAAAGGCACCATCAAACTACTATAGGCAACATGCTGAAAAGTTAGATTAACGGTCTTTTCCTGTTTCAACGAATCCAACACAACTTCTCCGGCTATATTTGTTGCACCAAGTAAGCTACCGTTATCCGCATACAGATTGACACCACTTATAGGTTCCTGTGTTAGGCTATCAATGACTTTAATTTGTGCATTGGTCAAAACAGAAATCATCGTTAATATCCCGATAATAAACCCTATTCTTATTTCAAATTTCATTTCAGTCTTTTTTATTTGCACTTTATTAATTAATTAGGGATTAACAGTATCCGATAATCTTCTATAATTCTACTTATTTGTTTCTGGTCCTATTATACCCCTCATTAAATGCTTCAATAAAAGCACTACTATTCATGATAACATAAATAATGAAAGTTAGCACCGCTACTATTGCTACAAATTTTAAAAGCTTCTTAATTTCCATAATTATTTAGACTTAACTACTGTCCCAAAAATAGACATTATGAAATAGTTGTACCACAACCTGTGGTTATATAGCGACAAATTTAACGCGAACTATCAATTAATCAATTGGAGGTTTTCACCAAGCTTTTTTGCTAGACCATCATTGACCGGTGGAATATGATAGTCTTCCAACTTCTCCCAAAATCGTGTCTTATAATTGCTTTTATGGGGCTTTGTATAAATACTCTGCATCAAGCCCTTTTGATTGGATTTATATTCCTCTTCCGTTATATACCCATTCTCCATGACATAAAATTCATTAAGTATCTCACAAGGAATATGGCCGTATTCTTTTTTGCGTTTTAAAGACGCAACAATATTTTGGTAAAGAGCTGTTAAATTGAAAGGCGTCATGCTGTTTAATTCTGTTGCATTATAATTTTCGACTGTAACCTCATGAAATGTCTTCGCCTCGAGGCTAAAAAGTTTCTCATTCACTACACTATCAGGCAACACTTTATCCAAATACAATTGAACATTGCCTAGATCAGCGTCTGTCGTTAGGTATCCTACCTCATTCCCTTTTTTCAACAAGTGAATACGGTTCGACCCATCATTTTCCTTAACGAGATCATTCAGTCGATCCGCTAATTTTCTATTATCTATTTCCGTAATCCTAGGAATCTGGAAGAAAGATCGCATTTTTGCATTATAATCCTTAGCGACAATAGAATCCACAAACACACGATAATCAACCAATCTATATTTAGGTTTACCCTTTTTCAACGGAATATAAAACTCTACAATTCCGTCCGAAAAACACTTATACTGATCATCAAATGTCTCTAGGGAGCGGAAATACCCTTTCAATACCACGACTTCTTTTGGCTTTGCATTAACAGTGACCTCTTTTAAGACTTGAGCTCTAGGCTCCAAAAAATATAGTTGTTTATCGTCCAGCGATACTAATGAAAAGGTTTTGTTTTCATAGGAGATATGTTGTACCGTAACTGCTAATGGTAGTTTTTGCTTCTTCACTCCATTATCGAGAAACTGAGTTACACCAGTTTTATCTGTAAATCCAATCAATGTCCCTTTTTCATTGTAAATATTTAATGAGGGAATTGGCAACTTATTCTGAGCGCCGACAAACTGTATCTGAGCTTTGCATAATAGCCCGGTTAACAAACAGATCAGAATAAATATAAATTTTAGTTTCATATGCATAGTCAACCTACTAAAAGGCTACTATATTGGCCATGCCTGTAGCGCAACTCATTATTTTTATACCTATATTTTCATGAGAACGGCTATAAAGCTCACCAATATATGTAAACCCAATCCATAGGTAAAATCAATTACTATCAAGCTATAACCTGTTGCTCCTAAGTAACCAGATCAAGCCCTTTTCACCAGAGAGGTGTCCAGCTCCCACAGTAATAAAGCAACCCTGATCTTTGATCAAATTCGGAATAATCGTTATCCAGTTTATATTCCGAATTTTGTTAACTTTACTTTGTTCATAGCACATATCTTTTTATAAAGCTCGCCGATGTAGACTTCGCTTAAATGTAGCAACATTTTGGCTCCAATCAGAAACACTATTATAAAATGTACAATGTAGCTTGTCCCTCATCAATTTCGACTATTTTTTTGGAAATCGATTACTGAACGCCAAAATTTTATTATCTAAAATATTGATGGATAAAAACCATTAGATTAATAATAGCATGAAGCAATGTGGTATGCCAAAGTCCTGAACCTTTATTCTTAAACTCCATAATAAAAAAGAATAAGACTAAATTTATACCCATCAAAAAAGTATAAATTAAATAATAAGAGCTATATAAATGAGTCAAAGCGAAAAGAAGGGCAGAAATTAAAACTATCCATATTTTTTTCTTTTTAAAAAAAACATATGTAGACAGAAGTTTTACGGGTATAAATTGAAATAGTAATGTCTCAAAAAATGGCCCTAAAATTAGTGCATATATGAATATTTTCAATATACTTTGATCTCGAGTTACCGCATTTGAAACCGATTCAAACTTGAATAAATCAATAAGTATTACGTGACACAAAACATCAATACTCAGATAAGAAACTAGCATAAGAGTATATAAATAAAGCACAGGTAATTTCAACAATCGATTTATATATTTTGACATGTATTTCCTTTTTGATGAAACTGTATGATAAGTCTATATGGATAAACCTTTACAACAGTAAGTTACGAAAGAATAATTTAACCAGCTAAAACGGACAATTTTCACATCGTAAATTGTCCGTTTTTCATTTTAGATAGTGATCTTAAGCGACTTCATAAGTTATAAATTAAAACTTTAAGGCATAACTACACCTAACATATAAGGTCTTACCCGTAACGGTTCTTTGCAATGAGCATATGGGGTGAGCATTTTCCAAATAATTCCAAACTTTATAGATTTGAAACCTTGCTTCGCAAAGGATACGAATACAATACCATGAATCAATTCATTAAGAACGACACCGATAATAATGACAATGCCATAAACCCATCATGCATTCGAAACTTTATGATATAGGCGATCTTTAATTGCCGCCAGCTCTTTCTTTAGATCCCACAATAAATAAAAGGGCACTCCATATAAAACGATGAGACAATCGAAAAACAATAAGCGTATTCTATCAAGGGACTATACTTCCTTTATCTCAAAAAATAACAATCCTAATCAATTGTCGTCAAGCTATAACCTTTTGCTCTAAGTAACGAGATCAAGCCCTTTTCACCAGACAGGTGTCCAGCTCCCACAGCAATAAAGCACCCCTGGTCTTTGATCAAATTCGGAATAATCGTTGTCCAGTTTATATTCCGCCCTGTCAAGAGCTTTTCTTTCTGTTCGACAGACATCCATGTAGGATCCTCAATCAATGCAGTTAATTCTTTGAGGTTTTCATTTTTATAGGCATTGACCATTTTGGCCGTTAGAGCGGGATATTTATCCAACTGCAATACCCAGTCCATAAATAACTTTGGCGTAATCAAGTCTTTCAATAACCCGAATTGATAATCTGCTGTTTCAAGTTCGCCAATTGTTTTACCCTGAGCGGAGGCCAGAGCCGATAGCTCAATTTCATATGATTTCAACTTTGTTGGATCAGGACAATTAAAGCCTTTCATTGAAAATAAGGAAGCCATTGTTACCGGTGAAACATGATCCAATAATTTAATTGAAAGCTGCTGTGCCAACAAGACGCTATCCATTTTACGCACTTCGCTATCGGTAAAGTTTTTAATAAAACTAGGGTCAGGTACGGCAAATGCCTGTAGGACCTCCATATTTTCAGGTTTCGACAGATCCACTTCAAATACGACTTTCTGACTCGAATTAAGCGCATCCAGGCATTTTTGTTTGATCTCAAAATCGTCAGGGCACAACATGTGGATCGTACCAAACAGATAGGAATCTTGTTTAAGTCCATTTCCCGAGATTTTCCACAGCATCGAATTCCCCTGCGCAAAACCACTAAAAGTGATTATAAAAAAAAGTAATAGAAGAATAAAGTGTTTTTTCATCCGTTTAAATTTAAGGTTTTTATTTATTTTTGGCCGCATTAAAACCATCTTCAAATCCTCGAATAAATTCGCCGACATTAGATAGCAGATAGACACAAAATGCCAGAATAGCTATTATTACTACAAATAATAAAATTGTTTTAGTTTCCATAAATATTTAGATTTAGTTACTGTCCCAAAAATAAACATTAGGATATATCTATATTACAAGGGTGAGGCTAAAGGAAAAATTAGGAAGTTAAGAATTTATCACACAAGTATTTAGACTAGAATCTCAGCTCAAATATCGTTTTGTAATCACAAATCCGCTGGATTAGTAACCTTTTTCAAAATAAAGCAACCTCCCTCAGTAGGATGATCAAGTACCAGGTTATCTTTATTCTCTTTATAAATTAAATTTAAAATCATGAAATCTCCGACTGCCGCACCAGAGAAGAAAATTGCAAAAAATAAAAGTGGTAAATTTCCAGTAAAAATTGAATAAATCGCGGGTAAAAAGCCAACAAGGAGAAAAGGCATAACTACACCTAACATATAAGGTCTTACCCGTAACGGTTCTTTGCAATGAGCATATGGAGTGAGCATTTTCCAAATAATTCCAAACTTTATGGATTTGAAACCTTGCTTCGCAAAGGATGCGAATACAATGCCATGAATCAATTCATGAAGAACGACACCGATAATAATGACAATACCATAAACCCACCATGCATTCGAAGCTTTATTATATAGGCTATCTTTAATTGCCGCCAGCTCTTCCTTTAGATCCCACAGTAAACAAAAAGGTATCCCGTATAAGAGAATGAAAACAGCGAAAAACAACATGCCTATCATGTTAGCTTTAGACATACTAATCAATCTCGGCTCTACAACAAACCCTGGATAATCTATTAATTCATTCATTAATTTTCTCACATTATTCTCATCAACTACTCTTCAATTGCCAATAGCACAAGTCAAAACACCATTACTTTCTTTGAACTAGGGTAGAAAAAGTAATAATGTCTTCAAATTATATTTATAGAAGATGCTTTTCTCCTATAAATTTATACCATAGTTTATTCTTATAGCCTGCGATTCATCATTATTTAGTGGTATTAATTTATATACGGGCTTTATTTTTTTGATTATGTGCAACCATTGCACGGATAAGTAGCAAAATTAGAAAAATTCGATAGCCAAATATAATAATCAAGTTATGACTTTTTACTAACAACATAATTTAAATATCTTAATTTAAAGCCCAATCCAATGGAATAATTCTTATATTCACAACTTTTTAATAATTTCAATATCATGCTACTCTCCCCTTTTTTACTTATTTTGGGCCCATATATAAATAAAATGTTAACATTAATAGAAAACCGAAACCTAATAATTCACGTGTGCATTTCTTTCATATCTGGAAACTGTAAATAAGATAACGCCAAACAAGATACTCCTAATCAGAAGACTTGCAAACCCTCCTTCTATCCCATAATTTCCTCCCAACCAATAATCATTGGTTGGCAAAATAAGACTATATAAACCACTTTTTGTTGTTCCACTCATTGGAAGTGAAAATAACCATTGAATATAATTCCAACCGAAGTGTAATCCAACAGGATAATATATAGATTTCGTATGAATATAAGCATATGCATAAATTATACCACCTAGAAAATGGGAAGCAAATGCTGTGGTCGTAAAATGAGAATTTCCTAGATGACATGCAGCAAATAACACAGCGGAAATTATTACTGATTTTTTCTTATTAAAAAATCTACTCAACCCGCGAATCAAATAATACCGAAAGACAATCTCTTCAAAAAAAGCTGTACAGATACATATTAGAAAGATATTAAATTGATCAGACATGGTAATAGTATTGGAGGCTATATCTAAGCCAAACAATAGAAAAAACACAATCAATATAATACTTGATTGTAAAGTACCAAATATTAAAAGTTTTATTTTTTGTTTCAATAAATCAAAATTAGGACGAACCTAAGTAGTAAAGTACTTAGGTTCTTACGTAAAATAGTTTTTATTTTCAAAGCACTAAATTACCCATGAATTGCTGTAGGGCCACCAATGGATCCATCTAGATCTCTCTGTTGAGCCTGAAAAAATCGACCTAAAACCCAAAAAAAAGCTTCTGTCATACCATCTCCACCGTTTACTTCAATAATCTCAGAATTAGTCAATTCTGTTAGTTCTATTTTGTTCATAAATTTACAAGTTTATAAAGCTTCACCATTTATTCCTCTTTCAAATGCAGCAACGTTTTGTCTCCAATCAGCAACGACATTATATAAAAATGTCCCCAAAGCAGCTTGCCACCATCCCCCATCAATTACTTCCATTTCTTTCGCATCCATTTCCTGAACACCGAAACCTTTTAAATCTAATGTATTCATTTTTTTGATTTATAAAAAATTAGTCCCTACTCTATTGTTAGCCTTTTCGGATTCCTGCTCTATTGATCAACACTACTAAATTACTTTTGCTCAATGCACAAAAAAAGCATTCAGAAAATGATTTGAAATAAAATTATCACCCGCATTTGCTTGTCTCATCTGATTTAAATCAAGCAAATGAATATTTTCCTGCTGAACCTCTACCTTGATTTGGATTGAATAGTCTTTTTCATAGTAATACGTATTAAGCGATCTATCAAAAGTAATTGGAGCACCAATATCTCTAAGATATTCAATAATACGGGCCAATCGTGACACAGAAAGCCCGAGGCGGACTGCTAGTTCTGACTGCGTCCCCTTCCTTCTTTGGCGGATCAACTTGTCCAACAAATTAATCCGATCTATATATTGAAATAGCTTCATAATGATTTTAATTTATCGATCCATAAATCTGATAGCGCAGCATGAGCTGATTGAACACCACAGTATATTTGCTGCGGATCGTTTCCGACTCCGCTTTAATCAAATTACTTTTACTCGTATTGACATCATAGATCGATGCCTTGCCCGCTTCAAAACTCCGCAAGGTGTAATCCAAAGATTGCGCTGTTGCCGTGCTCGCTTCTACCGCAATACCATATTGCTTTCTGTTCTCATCCAATTCAAGCAATAGCTTATCTAAGATCTGCTGCTGAGCAAACTTTTCATTATCAATCGCCAATTGTATATTTTGCTGGTTCAAGTCGATCTGCTTCAACTGACGTTTTGTTTTTCCTTTGTTGAAGATGGGCACCGAAACCGTCACAGCGAGCTGCTGGGCAAAGTTGTCTTTACTCTGTACAAAAAAAGATCGCGTATTGTCCGCTTTAAAAGCATTGAAATAGGTACTTCCCAAGCCAGCGGATCCCTTTACCGTCGGAAATAACGCTGCTTTAACCAACTTGGACTCGACCTCAAGTCCAACAGCTTGACTTCGAAACTTAGCAAACACCGGATTATGCAAATAAGCTTCTTCCCGCAGGTTCGATATATCCGAAAAAGTATGCTCTTGCAGAAGATCACTCTCCGCTACTGGGACAGCCAGGCTTAAGTTATTATAGTCCGGGTAGTTCATCAGCTGGGCTAGTTTGAGCAAGGACTGTTGTCTATCTTTGTGATATTGTTGGTATTGCTGTTTCTCCCGTGCCAGATTGGCTTTTGCTTCGGCAACTACCGACACTGCTGTTGCCCCTACCGCCGTACTTTTCTGGGCCTTATCCAAGAGTTGCTGTGAAAACTGCATGGCCGAATCCTGTGAGACCAGCAGTGCCTGAGCCAGCAAGGTCTGCAGATAGGCTTCCATCAGCTGAACGGTAAGATTCCGTTTCAATATCTCTTTTTCGATATGTTCCTGTTCCGCTTCGGAAGCAGCTTTCTTGGCCTGGTTTCGAAAATAGTTATATTGGTATAGGGTCAGCTCCGCATTGATCCCCATGTTGCTATTCAGGTTGTCATTGCGCCGAATCGTACCAAACACATCCTGTGATGATCCAAAAGTGGTATAACCATTTGCGTAGCCGCTCACACTTGGCAAGCGTTCCCGCACTGCCATTTCCTGATCCAGCACTTTTATCTTAGCCTTGATGTCCTGCTGTTTGATCGGCAGATGATGAGCCACAGCATAGTCGATACAATCCTGTAAAGTCCAGGCTCGCTGCGCCAGTACATTCGTAGATAACAGTATGTTTATAGTAATAAACCAACACTTTATCCTACTTCTTTGATAATTGTTCATCATTGAATAAAAAACAACAGTTAGTTTAACACGATCGATTGCTTTTTCCACATATCCTTATAGGTAGACTCTTGGGCTAACAACTGATTATGCTCCCCTTGTTCGATAAGTACACCATCTTTAAGCACCATAATGGTATCGGCCTCGGCAATCGTACTCAACCGATGGGCAATCACAATCATCGTCTTACCCGAATCTTTAAAGCGACGGAATGCCCGCTGGATTACCTGTTCTGTTGAAGTATCCAAAGCTGAAGTTGCTTCGTCTAAAATCAGAATGTCCGGATTGCGGTATAATGCTCGTGCAATGGCAATTCGTTGCCGCTGTCCACCGGATAGCATGGATCCATTTTCACCCAGCTGAGTTTCAAAACCGGCTGGCAACTTTTCAATAAAAGACATCATGTCCAATTCATTGACCACCTGCAAGAGACGCTGAAAATTGGGGATATCCTCACCAACAGCAATATTGCTGACAATATTACCCGAAAAAAGATCGATCTGTTGGGGCACGATGGCAATGCGTTCCCGAAGGGAGCTCTTCGAAATATAGTTCAGATCGTATTGCCCAATAGAAATCTTCCCCTCCTGTAATGGATACAGCTGTTGAATAAGCGCTCCCAGCGTAGTCTTACCGCTTCCACTTTCTCCGATCACAGCCGTCATCTTGCTCTGTTGTATCCGGCAGCTAAAATTTCGGAATACCTCTACCCGTGATCCGTAAGAAAAACGAACATTATCAAAGACAATATCCCCAACCAGATCCGAAGTAAGCTGTAATTTTTCTTCTGATTCTTCGCGCTCCAGATCCATAATTTCAAACAGGCGATCTGCTGCAATCAATGCATTTTGCAATGTCTTGTTCATGCCGATCAATTGCGTCACCGGACCTGTAAAATAACCGATCAGGGCGTAAAATGAGAGTAGTTCTCCCGGTGTGATCGTACGTTCGATCACATAGTATGAGCCAACCCATAAGAGGATAATGGTAAATAACCGTGACAATAACTCGCCAGAGGTATTGGAAAACAAGCCATTCATCACCGAGGCATAAATGGTTTTCAATACATGCGAAAACCGATTGTCTGTACCGCTATTAAAATAAGTTTCAATGCCAAACTGCTTGATAGTCTTGACCGAATTGAGCGATTCGACCAGATGAGATTCCAGTTCGGCCCCTTCTTCCATCATCCGGCGCTCTACTTTTTTGTTCAGTTTATTGGAAAGCCAATAGACCCCTAGATAAAAAGGGATAACGAGCAGCATGATCAAGGCCAGCTTCCAAAAATAGGTAAACATAAGCGCAAAGGAAAAGACCACGATCAACACATTGACGACAGCTTGTATCGCCACATCATTGATAAAAGCACGAATTTTGACTGCATCGTTAACCCGCGATATAATCTCGCCCACTTTCATCGTATCAAAGAAGCGTTGCGGAAGGCTAAATTAAATACAGCCTTGTAGCCCTTAGCTACAAGACTTGTTATAAAATAGAGTTAGGCTCCTGGTTCAGCTGGTGTATCCTGAGATTCGTCGTCCTTTCCAATTTCAATAAAGCCACTACCGTCGCCTTTTTCAATTGCACCCCAAAGAACGCAACCTTTGCCATCACCAGGACATACTTTCACGCCTGCATTTGATGCTTTCACCAAATCAATCTTAGAAATACCTACAAGAGTAAATATTACCGCCAATAAGGCAAGAGAATTTTTTTTTATTGTTTTCATAAAATTAAAAATTATTTATTGATTCCTACTCTATTTTAAAGCTTTTTCGGCAACTGCTTTTGTTGATCAACGATACAAATTTGGGCATTACCCATTACGTCCACCACAACCTGAGGTTGTATTTTAAAATTTATTAGATATTTTTGCGTGATTCACCAACAACTATAAATGAAATTTTTCGATATATTCCCAACTTTTGCCGAAGCCCCCTATTCCTATATTGTCGTACCGATTATATTGGTATGCAGCATCATTGGATTTTATAATAAATCGTTTTTCCATGCACTGATCCTGCACCCCTACGAAATAGCAAGAGGTAAGCGTATTCATACTTTGCTTACCTCGGCTTTGATTCATCGCAACTGGATTCACCTCTTGTTTAATTGTATTGTAATTTTCGGATTAGGGTATGATATGTGTGCTGTCTTAAATCAAGCACACGGAATTACTATTGCTTACGTCTTTACTATATTTATTTTTCTCCTTCTTATAATCCTACCAAATCTCATCCAAACACTTTTTAAAAAGAAAGACTTCACATTTACCGCTGTGGGTTCATCTGGCCTTTCCTTTGGACTATTCGGTTTTTCTGGACTATTTTTCCCTTTGCAAAAAATGAATCATTTATTCATTCCATGGATTCATAATTCAACACACTATTGGATATATGCTTTACTAACATCAGTACTACTTTCCCTCATCAAAATATCCAAAATAAATAGATCCTTACACTTGGTCGCATTTGTTCTTGGCTCCATATTAGCACTAATTATGAGCCCCTATGCTATCGAATTGAAAGACGCATTTTAAGGTTTAAGATAATTCCATATGGATTCTAACCAATTTGTATTTTTCTCACCCTCCCGCTCCGATCCTCCTTCAATCTCCAACACTTCATTTGCATCCAACTCGCTAACATTAATTTCTTTTCCATGATATCTCAATATTTATTTTTATCAAAATTCATGGAAAAGAGGCTGAGCTACCACAACCTAGGGTTATAGACTATAACTAGAAGTTTTAACATTGAAAAACTTCACAACTTCAAGTTATATTTATTAAATTAGGCCATTCGATAATTTGGGTTTTTAAAGAATGGCAAGAGAAGAAATCGGAACAATTATTAGGCAGAAAAGAGAAAGTCTCAGGATATCACAGGAAGCTGTTGCATTCGTTTTGGAGATATCACAGGCTGCCTATTCAAAAATCGAACGCAATGAGACGAAGCTAAAGGTAGAGCAGGTATACAAAATAGCGGATTATTTTGGTATCACGATCTATGAACTTTTACCACCTGCTTTGGCTAGCGATATAACAGGAGAGAATATATTTGGCTTAATCTATCATTATAGCAAACTTGTTCTAAAGAAAATAATTACCTTATTTCAAGGGAAACGATCTCAAAGTAAAGCCTAATCCCCCGCTTACACTTCTCCTTATTTTTTAATAGACTTCAACACCTTATCCAATACCGGATCTTTCCCCTTGATAACATCATCAACACTCCGCACGACAGGAATATCCGGCATGACACCCCTTCCCTCTTCTGATACTTGATAATAAGGTTTGACATCCATTAGGCCAAAACGCCAACGCAGATGGGAGTTTGGAAGTTTCAGCACTGGAAGAACTCCCGCAACTGTGCCACTAGCTGCCCCACCTGTCTCCTCGCCCACAAACACAGCCCGCTTCCCAACTTTTAGATTTGTAGCAATTAAACTCGCAGCAGAAAAAGTACCGCCATCAATCAATACAAATAAATCACCGCGATAGCGACTGCCTTTTGATTTTTCGACTTTACTCCCTGTAAGGTGGGTATAATTTATCCCATCTTTGGAAAAGCTCTTTGTCCAGGATACTACAGCACTTGGTATAATAAATGGTGATAAAATGGGATAAGACCAGCCCGGCAATCCTTTTACCTGATAAAACGGCAAGTTGAATTTTGAGCTGATAACTGCCGGCTGAATAAATTGGAATTTATCTTCTTCCACTAAGTAACTGTATAGTTCACGGACATCGGACAAACGTCCACCCAAATTGCCACGAAGATCCAAGATCAGGTATTGGACCGAATTAAGCTCCAGCCGATCAAAAATCCTTCTATAGGCTTCTTTTGGACGTCCATACGAAAAGTCAACCACTTTCAATAAAGCAACACTACTATCGCCTTTAACAGGGAAAGAGAGCTGTTTACTCATTCTTTTTAGGTTGGCATTATACCCAAAGATTTTACGCTGCTTTTTTTGATCACTTTTCTTCTGATCAGGTTGGCTCACTTTTTTCACAACCGTGGTCCTTATCCCTGATTTAGCCTTTGTATCGACACTGTCAAACCTTCTGACCACAGTCCGCTGATATGTACTATCGGCGCGAGAAAACAAAACCGAAATAGAATCTTTATACCCCAGTTCCAATTGGTAATACCGCGGTAATAAACGCTCAAAAGCCTGATCTATAAATGTCGTATTATAGCCGTCCGACGTAAAGGTTGGACGATATTTTGTGTACAGATTTTGTGGTTGTATACCCTCAATAGAAAGAATTTTAGAGCCTGCTACCAAACTTGAATCTAACGTTCCATTTTTTGAGAGATAGAGTGTATTTTCCTGCCAATGAAATCCCAGTTGTGAAAAGGGACCCTTACTTTTTTGATAACGGACTTTATCCTTACCTTTCGGGTCAAATTTGGAAATAAGGGGACTCAGCGTCATATGCCCCTGCCGAACTTGAGCCAGTACAGATGCTAATGCCAACTGAAACTGATTCGGCAATAATGGCTGACGGATCGCCCTACGAAGGCTGTCGAACTTAACCTTTAACTGATCTTCCCGCACATATAGAAACAAGTCTGGATGCATTTTCCATAAGTTATGCTCAACATAGTTGATATCTTGCTGCATAGCTTCCACCGCCAGGGGAGTTTCAATAAATCGATTGTACTTCTCGACATTTGCACAGCTCAGCAATGTCAGCACATACACCAATACGAATAGATAAATAGTTGGCCTTTTCATTTGTAGTAAGATACAAAAAAAAGCCTTCCAATTTTCATGAAAAGCTTTTCTCTATCGTTAATTACTAATCTTACTCTTTTTCTACTTGCATGTAGTTTAGTTCAAGTGGCGTCTTACGACCGAAGACTTTCACCATCACGATTAATTTCTTTTTATCTTCGTGGACTTCTTCGATTTCTCCGGTAAATCCGTTGAAAGGACCGTCGTTGACTTTCACTGTTTCACCCACATAGTAAGGAACGTTAATGGTTTCACCTTGCTCGGCCATTTCATCCACTTTACCTAGGATACGATTTACTTCTGCTTGGCGCAAAGGAACCGCGTTACCAGCTTTATCGCCCAAGAAACCAATTACACTATTGATATTTTTGATGATGTGCTCTAACTCACCGTCAAGAGCTGCTTCTAATAAAACATAACCAGGATAGTAGTTACGTTCTTTAGCAACTTTCTTACCATCGCGCATCAAGTAGTATTTTTCCATTGGAATCAACACCTGAGGAATCAAGTGCTCAATACCTAAACGGCTAACTTCGGCATCAATATATTGCTTTACTTTCTTTTCTTTACCACTTACAGCACGAACTACGTACCACTTTAAACCTTGATCTGCCATAAATAAATACGATTGAAAAATTAAGAAGCAATACCGTACAAGAATTCTAACCCTACGCTTGAAGCTTTATCCATTACAAAGACAACCAATGCAATAAGAAGAGACGCAACAAGCACAATAACAGCTGAACTTTGTAACTGAGACCATGTAGGCCAAGTCACTTTCTCAGTGATCTCTACATAAGAGTCTTTAAAAAAATCAAGTACTTTTGCCATTTTAGTTTATCTGTTTTTATAAGCACGGGCACCAGGACTCGAACCCAGACCAAAGGTTTTGGAGACCTTCGTTCTACCTTTAAACTATGCCCGTGTATTCCTTATTTTGTGATGCAAATATAGTGTTTTAAACCACTTTCTGCAAATCTTTTTTCACTTTTTTTTATTTTAATCCGATAAATCGCTTATCGAAAAAATAAGCTAATCAACCTCAGTCGATTAGCTTATTTTATTTAGAATAATCTGATTCAGATTATAAAATTTCAGTTACTTGACCAGCACCTACTGTACGACCACCCTCACGGATAGCGAAACGTAGACCTTTTTCCATTGCAATAGCAGAAATTAATTTCACGCTGATTGTAACGTTATCACCTGGCATAACCATTTCAGTACCTTCTGGTAAAGAGATCTCTCCAGTTACGTCAGTTGTACGGAAATAGAATTGAGGACGGTATTTGTTGAAGAATGGAGTGTGACGACCACCTTCAGCTTTTGACAATACGTAAACCTCAGCTTTGAAATGATCGTGAGGAGTTACTGAACCTGGTTTACAGATAACCATACCACGTTTGATATCAGTTTTCTCAATACCACGTAACAATAAACCTACGTTATCACCAGCCTCACCGTAATCTAAGATTTTACGGAACATCTCAACACCTGTTACTGTAGATTTCAAGTTCTCAGCACCCATACCTAAGATCTCAACTGGATCACCAGAGTTGATTACACCTCTTTCGATACGACCTGTAGCAACTGTACCACGACCTGTGATCGAGAATACGTCTTCAACTGGCATCAAGAAAGGTAAGTCAGTCAAACGTGGAGGAATTGGAATGTAGTTATCTACAGCATCCATTAATTCCATGATTTTCTCAACCCACTCAGGCTCACCGTTCAATGCACCTAAAGCAGAACCTTTGATTACAGGGATATCATCACCAGGGAATTCGTAGAATGATAATAACTCACGAACTTCCATTTCAACTAAGTCTAACAACTCAGGGTCATCAACTAAGTCAGTTTTGTTCATGAATACTACTAACGCAGGAACACCTACTTGGCGAGCCAACAAGATGTGCTCACGAGTTTGAGGCATAGGACCATCAGTCGCAGCAACTACGATGATAGCACCGTCCATTTGAGCAGCACCAGTTACCATGTTCTTAACGTAGTCAGCGTGACCTGGACAGTCAACGTGTGCATAGTGACGGTTAGCTGTAGAATATTCTACGTGTGCAGTATTGATTGTGATACCACGCTCTTTTTCTTCAGGAGCAGAGTCAATTGAATCAAATGAACGAGCTTCTGACAAACCTTTATCAGCCAATACTTTAGTGATAGCAGCTGTAGTTGTAGTTTTACCGTGGTCAACGTGACCGATAGTACCAATGTTTAAGTGTGGTTTACTACGGTCAAATTTCTCTTTTGCCATGTTTATGCGAATTAGTAATTATAAATTATTTCTATTTGTTATATACTCTTGCTTAACTTTTACACAAGTACGAGCCAAAGATGGGATTTGAACCCACGACCTCTTCCTTACCAAGGAAGTGCTCTACCCCTGAGCTACTTCGGCTTACTAAAAAACCTTATTTACGTATTAATGCCCCCACCTTTAGATACATTATTATCAAAGAAGATAGAGACTAAATTTAATACTTGAAAAATTTGAGCGGAAGACGAGGTTCGAACTCGCGACCTATAGCTTGGAAGGCTATCGCTCTACCAACTGAGCTACTTCCGCTTAATAATTAGAAACTAGAGTAAATCTAACACCCTAATTAAAATAAAGTGTGGAGGGAGAAGGATTCGAACCTTCGAAGCCGAAGCAACGGATTTACAGTCCGTCCCATTTGACCGCTCTGGAACCCCTCCAGACCTGTAACTTTCGTTACATTTAGAGCCTCTTATCGGAATCGAACCAATGACCTACTGATTACAAGTCAGTTGCTCTACCAGCTGAGCTAAAGAGGCTTCTAATATCTTTATTTAAACTTACATTCTATCAACGTCTGACCAAGTATTTCTACCTTTTCAGCGAGTGCAAATATCGAATTTACTTTTGATTTCTGCAAGTTTATTTTTTATTTTTTTTCATTTAAAGAACTAAGCAAACTTTCGTTGTTTTGAACCGTTGTTCCCTTGTTTGCTGATGCAAAGATAGACACAAAACTCACTTTACAAAAATATTTGTCAAAAAAAAAAGACAGTTTTTGGCAATTATACTGATATGCAGCACAATAATTTTTGATTGCATATTTACCTGTTTTGGTTATTTGGCTAATATACTATCTTTGGGCATGCAAATTTTACCGCAATCACTTTCAAAACTTACCCGATACTCCGTACTATTTACGGTACTTTTAATGGGATCGGCTGAATTGAAAGCTCAAAATATTATTCAAAAATTGAGTAAAAAATTTCTTTCCTCCGAAAGAGATTCTACACGTTCAGGTAGTTTTATGGTTTTACCGGCCGTTGGTTATGCGCAGGAAACTGGAGTTGAATACGGCCTGGCGAGCGCTTATAATTTTTATCTGGACAAATCTGATCCCAAAATCCGCACCTCCACTGTCATGGTGATGGGAACCTTTACATCCAATAGTCAGTCCAACTTCAAACTGCAGACCGATCTTTGGACTAGAAACAACGACTACCATCTGATTAGTGAAATACGCTACCGTAATTGGCCCTTTAACTATTATGGCGTCGGTATGGACACTTGGAAAGCCGATGAAGAACGCATTGATCAAAAATTATTTCGCGTCAAACTCGAAGCGGAGAAAAAAATCAGCAACAACCTGTATTCGGGTATCAACATTCAATACGATAACTTCACCATTCGTAGCGACAGTGCCGATCGCATTTTCAATCATTCCGATCTTATTGGAAAGCATGGCGGACAACAGCTACTCATAGGTCTTTCGCAATTGTTTGACAATAGGGACAACGTTTCTTATACAACAAAGGGGTATTATGCTAAATTGCGGCTGGCCTATGCTCCAAAGTTATGGACAAGTACTGATTTTACGGGGGCAAACCTCGATGTAGATCTCCGTGGCTTTATTCCCCTGCACAACCAAGTCACGCTGGCCCTGCAAGGAATCTTTCGTTCCACATTTGGAAAAACCGTCCCATTTTACAACTACCGTGAGCTCGGTGGAGACATGATGATGCGCGGTTATTACCTCGGACGTTACCGGGACAAGAATTATCTTGCCTCACAGGCTGAACTGCGTTATCGCTTTCATCCACGCTTTGGCATCGCTGGATTTTCAGGACTCGGATCGACCTTTTCCAAGGAAAATAGCAGTCGATATGTCGCAAGTTATGGTGGTGGTTTACGCTACTTCTTTAGTCTCGAACACAATAGCAGCATACGCTTTGATTATTCTTTTGGTGAACAAAGACCCGGAGAAAAACGACAGTCGGGTTTCTATCTGTCCCTAAGTGAAGCTTTTTAATAAACAAGAGCATCCGTATATGTGTGGATGCTCTTGTTTATTCTTGCCTAATGACATCCACCTTTTCCTTTTTCCCCTCCTCTCCAATTCCCTCAACTTCAGCTAAAATAGTTGATGCCCAACGGAACGCGGTAGATGACTGACCATCGACAGTCAAAAAGAGGTCGGAACAGAAGGCTAGATCGGAACAGAAGGCTAGATCGGAACAGAAGGCTAAAATCGAATCAGAAAATTCTCTTTTCGCTGTCCTTTTCTAAAGTAAACCAACCCAATTCGGTATAGATCTATCGTAACTACACTATGATCATCCTCCTTCAGCCTATTCCAATAGGCTTCCCTTTTCACTGATAAATGGGGCTCGTTTATAATTAATAGATCTCGATCCCCAACATTTCCCAAAAAATTCAGGTCAAGATCGTCCTGGTCAATATAATAAATATGTCGGTACGCATAACGTCCACATCGGTCGTGCAAAAGACTCCTATAACTTTCGCGCGGCTGATCGGCCCAATAGCTAAAATTGTCGTAAGCAAATGTCCTTAATAATCGATCGATTAATGCATACTTTTTCTGTTCTACCTTGCTCTCGTTTTGAATAGTTTGTGGTAATTCTGAAACGCTCCCTTTGGATGTCTTTTGATAAATTACTTCGTCTACCAATTTATAAACAAAAGGAGAATGGGTCCCATGGCGACTATGGGATACAAAATAATGTCGCCAATACTTAAGCATGTAGTTCATTTCGCTGCAAACATCGCTAAATTTTATGATTTTTCACATGGAACATTAGGTTTTAGTTTGCGGGAATGATCCCCCTAAAACTGGAGAATAAAAACACTTCCTTCTCCTTCCGTACTATTGAGGAAAATAGTTCCCTTGTGCAAAAGCATAATCTGTTTGCTCAGGGTAAGGCCGACCCCTGTACCCGTCTTCTTCGTTGTAAAAAATGGTGTAAAGATCTGCTCCTGAAGATCAGCAGGAATTCCTGCCCCGTTATCTTCAATCCGAATCTGCACCTTTCCGTCTACTTCAAGAGCAGATAAACTAATATAGGCTTCTTCCCTATTTTTAACCGCATCTATTGCATTCAACATTAAGTTGATAATAACTTGCTCGATCAAATTGACATCGGCAGATAAGATTAGCCGTGTATTTTTCAGAATAATATCGACATCAATATTTTTCTGGATCAAGGTTGGTTCAAGCAGCTGATAGATATGCTCAAATAACTGCGAAATTTGGATCGGCGCTAGCTGAGGCTGATCGACCTTATTGATCATACGATAACTCTTCGCAAAATGTAAAAGTCCTTCGCTACGACGTTTGATGGTGGAAATACCTGTTTTTAGATCATCAATATCTTCAGCTCCTTTAAAATGGTCCAAACGACCGTTTAAGGTTTCAGCAAGTGAGCTGATCGGAGCGATGGAATTCATGATTTCATGTGTCAGTACACGTAATAATTTATGCCATGCCTTTGTCTCAGTCTCATCAATTGCTTCGTTGATATTTTGGTACACCACAATGCGAAACAAAGCTTCCTGTGTCTCAAAGCTTGAGCTCTGAATCAATAATTTTATTTTTCCTTTACTTGACTGAACGGACTCCATCTGCTGCTGTCCATTTTCAAGCAACATGGTTTTTTCATAAAGATCATTGTTTTTTTTCTTCAATCCAGTGATGTTTCCAAGATGTGGCAAATGAAATAGCTGTTTGAAAGCTTCATTTACCCACATGACTTTACCACTATCCATCTCATAAAAGATAATCGCCGAATTCAGCATATTGATCACACGATCCAGGTATTGGTGCTGAATCTCCTGCTTGATGCTGATCTCCTTATAAGTCTCGTTGATCTGATTAAAGGCCATAAAAAGCTGCCCTTCCACTGACTTTGTATTTTTCACCAAGAAGCGTCTGGTAAAGTCGCGGTATTTGACCGCTTCGGAAAATTCAATCAGCTGCCTGGCCAAAAAATTATACTGTGCATATAGGTTAAAACCCAGGTATAGCATCATACAAAAGATCAAAGCCGCCTGTACATATTCTCTTTTAAGTAGCAAATAAGCGCTCACAAGTGCTGCTACCAGCAGTAAGATAACCTTGATTGCATTTAAGATTTTTCCGTGCCTCATCGACTAAATATCATATTTCTCCAAACGTCTATAAAGTGCCGCCCTGGTAAGCCCTAATTCTTTTGCGGCTTTACTGATATTTCCGTTATAACGTTCAATCGCCGATTTGATTGCTTTACGTTCCAATTCTTCCAGATTTTGACTGCTGGGACTGGATTCGACAACGCGGTTATCTATTTGTTGTTCTATTGGCGAGAAAAAGAGGTCATTTCCAGCTATACTGAGCTGATCAGCCATAATAACAGCACGCTCGATGCTGTATTGGAGTTCTCGGACGTTGCCGGGAAAATGATACGCACACATTTTTTTAACCGCATCCGGTTCAAAGCCTTCAATCCGCTTATTGTATTTCTTCGAATAGATATCGAGAAAATGATTAGCCAATAGCTTGATATCCTCTCCTCGTTCACGCAATGGCGGTACCTGAATTTCAACGGTATTGATCCGATAAATTAAGTCTTTTCGAAAACGGCTTTCATCTGCGAGCTGTTTCAACGGCACATTGGTTGCTGAGATTAAGCGAATATCCACCGGGATTGGTTGATAGGAACCCAACGGTGTAACCTGTCTATTCTGCAGTACGGTTAACAGTTTGGCTTGTTGCTGCAAAGAGATATTGCCAATTTCGTCGAGGAACAATGTCCCTCCATTTGCCGCTTCAAATCGCCCTTGACGGTCTTCACGTGCATCTGTAAATGCGCCCTTCTTATAACCGAAAAGCTCACTTTCAAATAACGTTTCTGTCAACGCCCCGACATCAACCTTAACATAAGTCCGATCTGAACGTAAGGATCTTCGCTGAATGGCTTGAGCAATCAGGTCTTTCCCGGTCCCATTTTCACCTAATATTAATATATTCGCATCTGTGGGGGCAATTTTCTCCAATTTATATTGCAATTCGTCCATAACAATGGAATTACCAATCAAATCAGGACTGCTTCCACTACTGAGCAAGGAACTTTTACTTTTCTTTTCTTTATTTTTTGATTCGGCAAGCGCGCTTTCTATCGTTGCCAATAATTGCTCATTTTCCCAAGGTTTCACGACAAAATCCGATGCTCCCTGTTTCAGCGATTTCACAGCGAGATCAACAGCTCCATAAGCGGTAATCATAATGACATGTACCTGTGGAAACTTTTCTTTGATCCGGGACAACCAGTATAATCCCTCATTACCGGTATTAATCGTACTTTTAAAATTCATATCTAAAAGCACCAGATCATAAGGTGTCTTCTCCAGATGTGCTATTAGATTCTCCGGATTGGGTTCAACTTGAATATGACTAACTTTAGGTTTAAGCAAGATTCTTGCCGCAGTTAATAAGTCCTGGTCATCATCAACGACTAAAATAGATGCTTTTTTCATACTTCCTGACTTCATTGAAGATACTAAGATAACTATAAATTCAACGAGCCTGCGTAATAATCATTGATATATTTTTGCAGCAGCCATTCATACTGTTTGACGACCAATTGAATCTGGCTGTTATCGAATTTATTTTTTGCGGTCAAAAAAATCACTGAATTACTGTTTCCCAATTCGAAAACTACCTTGGCAATACGAAAAGATTCCGCGTAGTTTTCATTTTGACTACGTAATTGTGTAATCATGTTACTTGCATTCTGCAAGTTAAAAACCGCATTGGACGTCGCCGACCGCAAAACATTTTGTTGGATCTCCTTTTGAAATCTAGCCGTCTGCAGATCTAATTTTGCTAAGCGGACGTTGTTATAAACTTGCAAATGATTAAAAATCGGAACAGAAAGATTGAGAGAAATATACTTTCCTACGTTATTACGCATTTGTGACCAATACGTTCCCTGAATCCCCAATTTAGAATAATTTGACCCTAAACCAGCGCTCAGACTCAATGACGGATAATAGTATGATTTTGCAATCTTAATATCCCGCTCCGCCACTTTGATCCGATAATCCAGCGCCTGTATATCGGGCAATTGATCAACGGCCATTTCATAGAGCTGTTTCGCATCCAGTCGTTGCCCGCTCTCTTTTATTCCGAGGTTATCCAATTCGCCCAATTGATTTTCATCCATATTTAGTAAGGCAGCAAGCTTCACGCGGCTACTGTATAGTAACTGACGATTATTTTCAATCGTGTTGACATCATTTGCCAGTTGTCCTTTCAGATCAAAGTAATCCCCAGGATTAATTGCACCTTCCTTATGCATACTCTCCGCACGTCTGACCTGTTCTCGGGTTACTTCAGTCTGCATTTCTGATTGCCGCAATATATCCTGAGCAGTTAAGCTTTGGATATAAGCGGTAATAACGTCCAGTTTTAACGCATTAATCTGCGTATCAAAAGTCAATTTACCCGCTGTCTTTGCATCAGCACGCATCCTGATATCGTGAAATAAACGGAACCCTCTAAATATTGGAAGGCTTGCGCCCAAAGAAAAATTTCCTGTTGAGTTGTTGGATGAAATATATTGAAGGGTCGAATTATCCTGAGATCTTCCTGATGTTAGGCTATGTTGTAGGCTTGCATCAACATCGGGAAGCCTATTCGCTTTAGCCTGTGCTAAATTCACCTCCGCACGCCTCACATCGAGTTCATTCTGCAATAAGGTTGGATTGGCCTTTATTGCCAACTGAATACACTCAGCTAAGCTCCGCTTGGTAATTTGTTTATCGTCGACCGCTGCAATTGTTGCTGTCCCAGCCACTCTTTCCGTTAATCGCTGCTCCGTCTGTTGCGCCCCTGCCTTGGCATAACTCAATAAAAAGCATAATGTACTATATATATAGACTCTCTTCATATCCAGTTTTTATTTTCTTGCTGACCATCGCCATGCCAAACAACAAAAACACTAACTATCAAATAGATACAAAAAACATATTTTCAAAAATGTTCATTAATGAACAGTCGGTGTGCGTAGTTGGACAATAGCAAAGACAAACTGTATAAATAGCAGAATAATTCAAATCAAGTTCGATAGTTATTCTTCCATTCAATGGATATAAGTCGGTACTTCTTCGGTTTTTCTTCGGTTGTGACCGAAGAAGCACCGAAGAAGTACCGAACAAGCTCCGAGTAAATAACGAAAGTAATATAGTTAAATCCTAAATTTTAACAGACCATTTTTACAAACCTTTAGGACCTATCGGTCAATATAGCGACCTACCCCTTACCTAATTTACCCAACCAGGGTAACCTTTGCCCCACCGGAACTAATGTGCTTCACGGCAGTTAGCTTATATTTGCTAAAAGTGCTTCAGTTGACGCCCAAAACAGCAAAAAACTTCCAGTTGTACGCCTTCGTACAAGAAGTGTCCGCTATCGAACACCAAGCTTAAAACTAAACAAAATAAGGATCTATCAATCAATAGTTTACATTCTTGGCACAGCTTTCATAGTTACATACAAAATTGATATTAAATTATGGACAGACCTTTAGAAAAGAAGAAGTGGAATAGCAAACGTATCATGACTATTGTGGGGGTTGCTGGCTTAGTTGGATTGATCAGCGCCAGTTTCTATTTTACCTCCGGCAAAAGCAAACTGAATGTTGAAGCTGACCGCATCTCTATTGTCGAAATAAAAAATGGAAACTTTCAAGAATTTATCCCGATAAATGGCACCGTGCTTCCTATTAGTAGTATATACCTCGATGCTTCTGTTGGCGGACGCGTCGAAGAAAAATTTGTAGAAGACGGAGCTATCTTAAAAAAAGGGGATGCAATCATGCGTCTTTCCAATACCGATCAGGAGCTTACCCTGGTACAACAAGAAACGCAAGTGCTCAATCTATTGACACAGTCACAAATTGCGCAGACCAATGCACAACAAGCATCAATTAACAACCGCAACCAAATGGCTGATGTAGAACAGGCCTATCGGGAAGCGGAGCGGATCTATAATCTAAACAGAAAATTACTTAACGAAAAAGCCATTGGTACACAAGAGTTCGAAAAATCAAAGAACGAATACAACTATCAAAAAGAACGGGTCAACTTGACCAAACAGATCCTGAAACAGGACGAAATCTCCAATGCACAAAAAACCAATCAGGACAAACAAACTTACCAACGCACGCAGAGTGCATTGGAACTGATGAAAAGGAAAATTGGCGACTTGATTGTTAGGGCACCTGTTGACGGGCAATTGACCGCCTTCGATGCAGAGATCGGGCAAAATAAAAACGCCGGGGAACGATTGGGACAAATCGACGTCTTAACAGGATTCAAAGTGCGTGCTGACATCGATGAACATTATATCAACCGTATTTTCCCAGATCTACAAGGGGAGTTTTCTATCGGTGAAAAAACCTACAAACTCCGTATCAAGAAAGTCTATACACAAGTCACCAATGGCCGATTCCAGGTTGACATGGAGTTTATCAATGATGTTCCCAAAGGGATCCGCCGTGGACAGACTTTACAAATACGTTTGGCATTAAGCGATGAAACCAAAGCGTTATTGCTGGCAAAAGGCGGTTTTTATCAACAGACCGGTGGTAACTGGATCTTCAAATTGGATAAAAATGGAAGTACAGCATATCGTGTCGATATCCAATTAGGAAGACAAAATCCGGAATATTATGAGGTTATCAAAGGTCTACAACCGGGCGATAAGGTTATCGTATCGAGCTATGAGACCTACGATAAGGTGCAAGAGCTAAATATTAAAAAGTAACATCCTAGCGGTTATCGAGCACATCATATCTCTCGATAACCGCTTTTATCATACGACTTAATTATGATTAAAAACTTTATTAAAACCGCACTTCGCAACCTTTGGAAAACCAAGGGGTACAGCTTTCTTAATATTTTTGGATTGGCGGTCGGTATCGCTGCGGCATCGTTGATTTTTTTATGGGTTGAAAGCCAGTTGGGCTACAACGATAATTTCGCCAACAAAAAGAATATCTATGTTGTCAAATCAAAACAGACTTACGATGGTGCTACTTATGTATTCGAATCGACACCTGGACCATTTGCCCAAAGCGTAGCAAAAGAAATACCCGGTATTAAGCATGCCGTTCGCATGAGCTGGAATTCGCCCATGTTATTTTCTGTAGGAGACAATAATATATTTCAGACAGGGGTATATGCCGATGGCTCCATTGCAGATGTGCTTTCCTTGGATTTTTTGGAGGGTGATCGAAATACCGCCTTCGATCAGGTCCACAATATCGTGTTATCAGAAACAGCTGCCCATAAATTATTTGGTAACCGCCCGGCATTGGGAAAAACCGTCAAAACAAACAATACTGAGCCATTTATTGTTGCAGGGGTAATCAAGGACCTACCCAAAAATAGCAGCTATGATTTTCAATGGCTGATTCCTTTCAAAAAGTTTGAAGCTGGTCAGGATTGGTTGGAAAACTGGGGAAACAATGGCGTACAAACATTGGTTCAGGTCGAAGATAATGCCAATGTTGACCAGATCAACAAACAGATGATGGATTTTGTCAAACGCAAAACCAATGGTGAGGTCACGTTCTCACAAAATTACCTCTATCCAATGGAACGTTGGATTACGTACAACCAATTTGACAATAGCGGAAATGAAATAGAAGGCGGTATTAAAAATATACGTCTATTTACCTTTATTGCTTGGGTTGTTCTATTAATTGCCTGCATCAATTTTATGAATCTCGCAACAGCAAGGTCAGAAAAAAGAGCAAAAGAAGTGGGTATGCGTAAAGTTGTTGGCGCAAGCCGCAAATCTTTAGTGACGCAATTCCTAGGGGAATCGCTCGTATTGGCAACCATCTCTTCCTTGGTAGCCTTGTTGCTGATTTACATCTTAATCGGTCCTTTCAATGAAATGATAGGCCAAGAGCTGAAGGTTAATTTATCGGCACCTTTACACCTCCTTTTTCTGTTGGTAATTACCCTTGCCTGTGGCCTATTTGCAGGTAGCTATCCCGCATTTTTCCTATCCGCATTCAAACCACTAACGACAATTAAAGGTGCGAAGCAAAAAGCTGGAAGCGGAAGTCTTGTACGCAAAGGATTGGTGATTTTACAATATACGGAATCCGTCGTTTTGATTATCTGTACCATTATTATCTACCAACAGATTCAGCACAACAAGAACAGGGATCTCGGATTTGATAAGAGTCAGGTGTTGACAACAGCGCTACAAGGCGATATGGCCAAACATCTCCCACTGATTAAAAATCAATTATTGGCAACAGGAGTTGTGCAAGAGGTCGGTGTCAGTGATATGAGTATACTCAATATCAACTCCAATACGTCCGGTTTTAGCTGGGATGGAAAAGATCCAAATGCTAGTATTTTGATTGGCATGTTACGTTCTGATGAAGGTCTTATTCCAGCTTTGGATCTAAAGCTTTCTGACGGTAGAAACTTCCATCAAAATTTTGTAGGTGATAGCACCTCGGTTATCATCAACGAAGCATTTGCAAAACTGATCAAAAAAGATGGCCTTGTGGCCGGTAGTATCATCAGTTACGGTGAGGAAAAGTTCACCATCGCCGGTGTCGTCAAGAACTTCGTTTATAACAATGTGTATGCCGATCCTGAGCCGATGCTATTTCTACCGATGAATAGAGATAATGGCATCATGACCATCAAGACAAAGGCTGGAGTAGATTTACCAGATGCCATTCAACAAATCGAGAAGGTCATCGTCAAAAATAACCCGGGCTTCCCCTTTGACTATAAATTTTTAGATGATAGTTTCAATAATAAGTTTAAAGCTGAGCTTTTTGTACAGCAACTATCCAGTGTATTTGCACTGATGTCTATCATTATATCCTGCCTAGGCCTGTTTGGTTTAGCCGCCTTTGCAACAGAGCAACGCGCAAAAGAAATCAGTATTCGTAAAGTCCTGGGGGCCTCTGTTTCGGGACTTATCCAAATGCTCAACCGTGAATTTGTTACGCTTATAGCGATCTCCTGTATCATTGCCTTTCCTATTGCATGGATGATTATGAGCAAATGGTTAACCAACTATGCACATCATGTAGAGATTTCCTGGACCATCTTTGTCATCAGTGCTGTAGCAGCAATTGTAATTGCCCTACTGACGATCAGTTCACAGGCATTTAAAGCAGCGATAGCCAATCCGACGAAGACTTTAAGAGATCAATAAACAATTAAATAAACAGAATTTAATAACAGAAATAATAACTGTCCAAGGCAATATCGCCAAGGATCCAAAACATAAAAACCATGAGCACAAAAAATATGATCAAGATCACAAACCTTCAAAAGTATTACCGCACTGAAGAAGTTGAAACCGTCGCATTAAACAACCTAAACATTCATGTCAAAGAGGGCGAGTTTGTTGCTGTAATGGGTCCTTCGGGCTGTGGAAAATCGACTTTACTCAATATTATCGGATTGCTGGATGATTTGGATGAAGGAAGCTATCTGTTCAACGAGATTGAAGTTGCCAAATTCAAAGAACGTGGTCGCTCAGATCTCCGCAAACATAACATTGGTTTTGTATTCCAGAGCTTCAATCTAATCGATGAACTAACAGTATTTGAAAACGTGGAACTTCCACTGGTTTATACCAATGTTCCAGCTGCAGAACGCAAAAAGCGTGTAGAAGAAGTTTTGGAAAAAGTCCAGATCATGCACCGCCGAAATCACTTTCCACAACAGCTCTCCGGAGGTCAGCAACAACGTGTGGCCGTTGCTCGCGCTGTCGTGAATAATCCAAAATTGATTCTTGCCGATGAGCCTACAGGTAACCTCGATTCCAATAATGGTAACGAAGTCATGCAACTCCTGACTGAATTGAACGAAGCCGGCACAACCATCGTCATGGTAACACATAGTGAACACGATGCAAAGTTTTCTGACCGTGTAATCCGCATGCTAGACGGGCAAGTGATTATGGAAACAACTTCGGTATAAAGACACACATATATAACCAAGATATTTATCCTAATAACCTGTAAATGATGAGCACGATTAAATTAATTTTCAGACAACTATGGCGTAACCGTCTTTTCACATTTTTAAATGTATTTGGGCTTGCCATCGGAATAAGTGCCTGTTGGCTTATTTTCCGTATCGTCAATTATGAATTTAGTTTTGATCAGCATCATCCGAAAAGTGAGCAGATTTACAAGGTCCATACCTCCTATGAAGAAAAGGATAAATTAGATCATTTCGATGGTGTTCCCGCACCATTACCGGCATATATTAAGGAAAACTTTGTTAGTGTTGAACTGACTGTACCCATCTTTAAACAATACTTCGAACGTGTCAGTAATATTGGCGACACGCAGAAAATAGAGTTTGAAGATCAACCCGATATCATCGGTACCACGGGAGACTATTTCAAAATGACACCTTATGTTTGGTTAGCTGGCGACCAAAGGAATATACTAAAAAATAGCCATGAAGTCATCCTGACAGAATCGCGGGCTAAATTGTATTTCCCAAACAGGTCAATAGACCAAATCATAGGACAGACTTTGTCCTATGATAGTACATTATACAATGTCACCGGCATTGTAAAAGATCTAGCCCATCCAAGCAGCTTTTTGGGTAAAGAATTTATCCAGATTCCAGAAAAGGAATGGAATAGCACAAACTGGAACAATTCAAATTCAAATTGGCAGCTCTTTATTAAGGTAAAATCATCGGCTTCCCTTCCTAACCTCATAAAGACAGCCGATAAAAAGGCCTATGAGATGACGCATGCCGAATTTGACAAGTTTGGGTTTAAAATGCATGTAAACACAGTACCTTTAAAAGACTTACATTTTACTTCTTACGCGCAAAATAATGTTAATAAGAAAATAATGTATGGCCTAATCGGCATAGGTATATTTTTGCTTCTACTCGCCTGTGTCAATTACATCAATCTCGCTACCGCCCAAATCCCACAACGCGCTAAAGAGATTGGTATCAGAAAGACATTAGGAGAAAGCCAGAAAAGAATTACAAAGTCCTTTTTGTTGGAAACATTTTGCATTACGGCTTTTTCGGTACTTTTATCATGGCCTTTACTTATTCTCATTCAAACAGTTTTAGCCTCCTATATCCCCGATCAGCTCAAGTTGTATCCCGATCCGTGGGGAGTATCGCTATTTTTAGCAACACTTACAATCACGATTACCTTAATTTCCTCGGGTTACCCGATTTTACTAACAAACAAAGTCAAGATTGTTGAAGTCATTAAAATCTCAAATGCGCAAAGTCTCAAATTTGGCAATCTTTCTTTTCGGAAAATGCTCATTATATTTCAATTTTTGATTGCTCAGCTATTTGTTATTTCAACTTGCATCATTGGTCTACAGTTGAAACATGCGCTACAGAATAACTCCGGCTTCGATAAGGATGCGATTATTACCCTACGTTTCCCGAGTAAAAGCTACCAGGACAGTAATGTTGATCCTTTTGTTTTTAAGCAAGCGATTAAGCACATCACAGGTGTAGAGCAGGCTTCCTTGGGGCATCTGCCCATGAGTAACGATCATTGGGGAAATGCCTTGTTTGCGAAAAGTGATACGGGACAGGTACAAGCTGATGTACAAATGAAATTTGTCGACCAAGATAACTTTAAGCTCTATAATTTTAAAATGCTTGCTGGCCGCCCGCTGCAGTTGGCCGATACGAGCACTGGCATCGTGTTAAACTTAGCCACCGTTCAAAAGTTAGGCTTTAAATCTGCTGAAAATGCTGTAGGTAGCTTTGTCACGTACACAGACAAACAGCGGCAGATTGTGGGTGTAACCGACAATTTTCACACAAAAAATCTCCATGCAGCCATTCAACCTGTTGTCATGCTGAGCTCTATTAAAAAATGGGAATTAAACAGACTAAGCGTCAAACTCAATAGTAATTCAACTACCTGGACGGAAACTTTAAAACAGATTGAGAAAGAATGGAAAAAATATTATCCAAAAGCCCCATTCAAATATGATTTCTATGATCAGCAAATCAAAGAACTCTATAGCAGTGATCTAAAATTCTCGAAGATTATCAATCTATTTACATCGACGACAATTCTCATCAGCTGCCTGGGATTGATCGGTCTGGTTACCATCACCACGGTACAACGTACCAAAGAAATTGGTATTCGAAAAGTATTGGGAAGCACGGTATTGGGGATTATTGGATTATTATCAAAAGATTATATCAAACTTATACTCATTTCTATTTTGATTGCTACCCCAATTGCTTGGTGGGCGATGCACAAATGGTTGGATGATTTTGCGTATAAAATAGAGCTATCCTGGTGGATGTTTATTATTCCGGCTGCCGCAACCTTACTTATTGCATTTTTTACGATTAGCTACCAATCCATAAAAGCGGCACGTGCAAATCCAGTACATAGTTTAAGAGATGAATAAGATGATAAAGAAGCTCATTAATGAACAATACAACTAACACCTGTCCCTATGATAAAGAATTATTTAATAACCGCAATTAGAGAATTAAGGAAAAGAAAATTCTATACCGCTATCAATATATTAGGTCTGTCGGTCAGTCTTACTGCAGCGATATTAATTATTTTTTGGGTACAGGATGAACAGAGCTTTGATAAATTTCACCCAAACTATGAGGCAATATATACCGTAAATTCCCATTTGGATCCAGAACATAACGGCGCAATTTGGGGCATAACTCCCGG
Source organism: Sphingobacterium sp. UBA2610 (assembly GCF_002339225.1). Classification (NCBI taxonomy): domain Bacteria; kingdom Pseudomonadati; phylum Bacteroidota; class Sphingobacteriia; order Sphingobacteriales; family Sphingobacteriaceae; genus Sphingobacterium; species Sphingobacterium sp. UBA2610. The sequence goes on along the minus strand of NZ_DDKA01000034.1, from coordinate 221,874 downwards.
CCCTATAGGCAACTATGCCAAAAATGCACCCGACGTAGAATTTGCAACGCGCGTTTCACAGGATTATAATGTTACCTTGGTCAACGATAAGCTGAAACGCCCTGTAACGGATATGAGTATCTATTATGTTGATGGCAGTTTTTTTAATATGTTTCATTTTCCCTTACAAGAGGGCTCGCTTGTAGGTTTTCAGGAAAATTATAAACAGGCACTGGTCACAGCATCAACAGCAGAAAAACTCTTTAGCAGCCAGCAGGCCATTGGAAAGACCTTCCGTTATGGTGCAGATCTGTTCACCGTAGCCGGTATCTTAAAAGATGTTCCACAAAATTCCTCGATGCAATTCAATGTGATCATTCCATTAGGTTATCATGCACAACGGTTTACAAATTGGGGCGGTAATGGAAAATGGAAAACAATCGATGAAGACTTAGGCAATTACAGCTTCGCTACCTACGTCAAAGTAAAACCAACGGCTTCTCCTACCCTCATTGGAAAATTTATCTCGGAGAATTATACCAAAGCCCGCGATGGTGAAAATTCAACCATCTTTGTTTTAGATCCTTTAAAAACCATGCACTTAATCGCCCCGGACGGCAATAAATCGACACTTCGCATGGTGCAAATTTTTGGGATCATTGCAATCTTATTATTGGTTATTGGTGCAGTAAATTATGTCAATTTGAGTACTGCACGGGCATTGGACCGGGCCAAAGATGTTGGCATCCGAAAGATAATCGGTGCTAATCGTCTCCATCTATTCTTACAGTTTATCACCGAAACGGTTGTTGTATTCTTTTGCTCGCTCGTAATAGCTTTCATTCTTATCCTTGTACTTCATACTGGATACAATCAAATTGCACAAAAATCAATCAGCTACTCCTTCCAAAACAGTACAATATGGATATATATAGGTGTTGCGATTATCGGCACACTAGGCTTATCCAGTATATATCCTGCGATACAACTTTCCTCATTCAATCCCATTCATTCGTTAAAAGGAAAATCAGTTAAAGGAGTTTCCTCAACGACCATGCGTAAAATATTGGTGGTTTTTCAATTTACACTTTCTGTAACACTGATTGTATGCACCTTGGTTATCCGCAATCAACTGGATTTTATCCAAAAGATCAACCTCGGATACGACCGAGATCATGTCATTACACTTGGTCTTCCTGAGGAGGCCTACAAACATATGGACGCCATACAGACCGAACTCAAAAATAACGACGCAATACAAGGAGTCTCTCTTTCAAGTGTTTACAACATGACGGATTTCGGAAATGCCACGGGCGATATAGATTGGCCTGGCAAATCCAAAGACAACAAGCTAATCGTAGCGCAAGCCAAAATTGACAAGGATTTTATTCCGTTAATGAATATACAGTTCGTTGAGGGGAAAAATTTCACAGGCCTGCCAGCGGATTCTTCCGGATATATTATCAACGAGACCTTAGCAAAACAAATGGGGTTAAAGCCGCCATATGTGGGATCCAATATGAGTTTCCACGATTTCCCTGGACAAATTATCGGTGTGGTGAAAGATTTTCACTTCAAATCCATCAAAGATAAAATAGGTCCAATGGTCTTCTGGACGCGCTGGGGATCGGGCACGCTTTATGTAAAAACAAGTACCACAAAAGCCGCTGAGGCTATCAAAGCCTTAGAGAAGGTTTATAACCGCTATCCATCAGACGCTCCTTTCAAATATACTTTCATTGATCAACAATTTGATAGTCTATACAAATCCGAACAGCGTACAGGTTTGTTGTTCAATGTTTTTGCAGGTATTGCCATTTTTATATCTGCTTTAGGTCTGTTTGCATTGGCAACTCACGAAGCGCAAATGCGTATAAAAGAAATCGGCATCCGTAAAGTTCTTGGAGCTAGCACCTTTGGTGTCGTCCGGCTATTGGGAAAAAATTTCGTGCTACTCGTTTCCATTTCCATTCTGATAGCCTGTCCCATAGCGGTTTACCTGATGAAACAATGGTTAAGCAATTTTGCATATAAAACAGATCTAGAGCTGCAAACATTTGTCTTCGGTGGTATTTTGGCCTTGCTGATCGCCATTGTTACCGTCAGCTACCAGGCTGTTCGGGCAGCTTTATCCAATCCCGTAGATAGTTTAAGGGACGAATAAAAACGAATATAAGAAAGTGGATGATTGGCATGTATACACTGGCACTTAAGAAATAAAGCTATGATCAAGAATTATATAAAAATAGCCTGGCGCAATATCCAGAAAAACAGAGGATACTCGACCATCAATATCATTGGCCTTGCAATAGGTTTGGCCTGTTGCCTATTGATCGCAATTTATGTTCAGAACGAACTTTCCTACGATAAATATCACGTAAACAAAGAGCGGATTTACCGCATCGTACACGACTATAAAGATGTTAGCAGCACAGAGCAGCATCAAATCTGGGGCAATGGACCTATTGGTGAAGCTATCAAAGCAGACTTTCCAGAAATCGAGAAAGTTGTTCAATTCTCGGGTCAAACATCTATCCTGCTCAAACAGGGCGATAAAAGATTCCAGGAGGAAAATGTATTTTTCATGGACTCCACTGCATTTGATGTCTTCAGTTGGAAGGTTTTGGCCGGCGATCCTCATACAGCTTTAAAAAACGCCTATTCTGTTGTATTAACAGAAAGTACCGCAAAGAAATATTTCGGAGATCAAAATCCCATTGGCAAGACGCTGGAGGGAGGTTTAGCTGCGGGCCGTGCTGACGCAGGTCTATATACTGTAACGGCAGTAATGGCCGATGTACCTGCTAATTCACACTTTACGTTCGATGCATTGCTCTCGATGAGTACATTCCGAAAAGCACGGCCAGACGTATTTAATAAAGAAGGCTGGGATTATGTAGACTTCTACACATACTTTCTCGCTTCAAAAGACTTTGATCCTGTAAAGTTCGACCAGAAAATACCGGAGTTTCTCAAGCGGCATCTCCCAACAAATGAAAACCCAAATGCAAAATACAATTTCCATATCGAGCCACTTCTGCAAGCTTACATGCACTCGTCTGCAGATCGTCAACCCGGTACCAATGGAAGCTATCAGAATTTATACATATTCAGCATTATTGGCGGATTCATCTTACTGATCGCCTGTGTGAACTTTATGAATCTGGCTACATCAAGGTCAATGGAAAGAGCAAAGGAAGTAGGCGTACGAAAAACCATAGGAGCAAGCAAAAGCAATCTGATCTTTCAGTTTATGTCTGAATCATTGGTTCTTGTATTCGTCAGTAGTATTTTGGCTATACTGCTCGTTATGGCCTTTCTCCCCTTTTTGGAAGCATTCTCGGGCAAACACCTCAATTATTCATCCCTGAAAAATGGGACGACCTGGGCAATATTCCTATTCACTACCATTTTTACGGGACTTCTTGCCGCCAGCTATCCCGCGTTGATTCTAGCAAATTTCAAACCGATTGCAGTACTTAAAGGAAGTTATAGCAACAGCAAAGGTGGTACATTATTACGTCGCGTATTAGTTGTTTTCCAATTTTGCCTTTCTATTGCGCTCATTGCAGGTACAGTCGTCGTCTTTTCTCAACTAGATCAATTACAGCACCGAGATCTTGGATTTCAAAAAGATCAACGGCTTGTGATAGATTATAATTTCGATGATAAGGTAAACAATAACCTGGAAGCGATAAAATCTACACTAGCAAAAGATAAAGATGTTTTGTCTGTCACTGCATCACGTACGGTACCGGGAACATTTTTTCCAAATGCAGGAACAGAAATCATGTCAGCAAACGGAACGATGAGTCAATTCGCTCCTTTCTTATATGAAGTCGATGTTGACTTTATTCCTAATATTGGTCTGCAAATGGCCGCAGGACGTGCCTATTCCAGAGATTTCCCAGCGGATACGGCCCATTCACTTGTTATCAATGAATCTGCTGCAAAACAATGGGGCTATTCAAATCCACAAGATATTATTGGCAAACAATTTCGTCAATGGGGAAGAGAAGGAACGGTTATCGGTGTAGTGAAAGATTTCAATTACCTTTCTTTACACCGTAAGATTGAGCCTTTAGCTTTGCGACTTGAACCAAGCAGCAGCCGGTATTTAACCTTGAATATCCAACATGTAAACCAGCCTGAGACCGTTGCCAGAATCGGCAAGCTGTGGAATGAACTTGTACCAAACCGTCCATTTTTATATAGCTTTCTCGACGACAATTTCAATCGACAATATGAAGCGGATTTTAATTTTAGAAGACTTTTTACAGCCTTCTCCGGACTGGCACTTTTTATTGCCTGTTTAGGTTTATTGGGACTTGTTACGTATACAGCCCAACAGCGTACCAAAGAAATCGGTGTACGGAAAGTTCTCGGTGCATCCATCTATAATTTAATCCTCCTGCTCTCTTCCGACTTCATCAAGTTATTGGCTGTAGCGCTCCTCATCGCGACACCGCTATCTTGGATGGCGATGAAAAAATGGCTTGACAACTTTGCATACCATATTGAACCACAATGGTGGATGTTTGTCTTTGCTGGTTTTGCTACAATCACTATCGCATTAGTAACGGTGAGTTTTCAAACACTCAAGGCTGCCAAGGCAAATCCTGTAGATAGTTTAAGAGACGAATAACAATATAATTTAATCCCATCACGATATTCCAGCTATGAACAACCTCCTATTAAAATCGGCAATTCGACAACTTTGGAAGAATAAACTATTCTCCCTATTAAATATTATTGGACTAGCCATCGGTATTACGTCATGTTGGGTCATATTTAAGATTGTCAATTATGAGTATAGTTTTGAATCTGGAGTTCCTCAGCTTGAACGAACCTATAGGATCATTTCTCAGTTTAAAAATGATGGCAAGGATAATTACAATGGGGGATTGGCCAAGCCGTTTTATCAGGCCATCCGAAAAGAAATTCCGGGCGTGGAACTGGTCGCTCCAGCATTCAGAAATTATCAAATGGAATCTGTCACAATCAACAAGGGACAAAAAAATCAAAAACTTGTCGAGGACTTTGATGAGGCTGAAGGCAATGTGACGGAGACTACCAGCGACTACTTCAAGCTCGTTGGCTACAAATGGTTAGCAGGTTCACCAGAGAAAGCATTTTCAACTGCCAACGACATCGTATTGACAAAAAAAAGGGCAGCCATTTATTTCCCAAACCAGGCTGTCCAGGGCTTAATCGGTAAAACCATCTTTTATAACGACAGTATACCCAAAACAGTAACTGGCATTGTTGATGACCTTGGCTTCAACACGGAGTTCAATGGCACAGAATTCGTCTTGCTTAAAGAAGAAGTCTACCCACTGAATGTCTGGACGAATACCAATGGTACTGACAGACTTTATATCCGATTAAAAGATGGTGTAAAAGACCTTCCAATCCAGGCAGCTATCAATAAGATCGGACAAAAAAAATGGCAGGAATTCAGCCAGGAAAAAAAACCGAAGTTTGACTACAACCGTAAGGTCGTAGTCATGCCACTAAAAGATTCCCATTTTGCAGTACACATAAAAGAATGGTACGCCGAAAGAACAAGCAAAACCGTTATTTATGGGTTAATTGCCGTAGCTGCTTTTCTGATGCTTTTGGCCTGTATCAACTATATCAATCTTAGTACGGCACAAATACCAGCGCGGAGTAAAGATATTGGTGTCCGTAAAACATTGGGAAGTAGTCAGGGAAAATTGGTTAGCCAAATTATTTTTGAATCGCTTTTAACCATTGCTATTGCACTTGTTTGTTCGGTCTTTCTGACGAAACTGGCCTTTTTCTATTTTCAGGAAATGATTCCGGAAAAAGTAAAGGATTTTACAAGTTCGACGACATCCATGCTGTTTATCGCAATTTTACTGACCGTAACGACTTTAATTTCCTCGGCATATCCTTCTTGGTTAATTAAAAAGGTACAGCCTGTCAACTTATTTCGTGCCGGCAAGCAGTTCCAAATCGGAAAAACACAAATCAACCTTCGGAAAACATTGATTGTATTCCAATTCTTTATTGCTCAATTTTTTACGGTTTCAGCACTCATTATCGGCCAACAACTCTCCTATACCCTCAACAAAGATATGGGATTCGACAAAGATGCTGTTGTTACCTTCGATCTACCTTCCAAGCTCATCAACAAATTTTATGAGGAAAAACTGGATCAAAGTAAGAAACAAACACTCCTACATGAGATCCAAAAAATAAAAGGTGTTTCGGCAGCGTCAATCGGCAGCAAGCCCTTATCAAATAATTATTCATCATCTTGGTTTCATCGACAAGACCCTACGTTAAAAGAGAAAATTTCATCCGATATTTTCTTTAAAAATGCGGATGCGAATTATATCGCTGTCTATGATATGAAGTTAATTGCGGGCACCAATCTACCACAATCCGAGACTGTCAATGCTTATATTATTAATGAATCTGCTGTCAAGGCGTTCGGTTTCAATTCGCCTCAAGATGCTATTGGGAAGTCAATTGGTCAAGAAGACAGTACCTTCCCGATCGTTGGCGTTATTAAAGATTTTCATGCCCAGGAATTCTATAAAGAGATCACACCTTTGGCTTTGCGCAGTTTTAGCCGTGGTGCCTATACCTTCAATATAAAACTATCGGGAAACAGCAAAGAATGGAAAACCAGTATTGAAGCGATCAACAAAGTATATACGCAGTTTTTTCCGGAACTCCCCATAGAAATAAAGTTCTACGATGAAACGATTGCGTCACTCTATCAAAAAGAGCAAAATCTGGCCAAATTAATTAACGTGAGTACAATTGTTGCTGTTTTGATCGGTTGTTTGGGCCTCTTTGGGCTGATTACCCTTGCGGCTTTCCAACGCAGCAAAGAGATCGGTATCCGTAAAGTTTTGGGTGCAAGTATTCCAAGTATCTTTCATTTATTGGCTAAAAACTTTGTACAGCTTATTTTAATCAGCATTCTTATTGCCGCACCCTTGACCTGGTGGACCTGTAGCAAGTGGCTGGAAGATTTTTACTACCGCATCGATCTTACGGCAACACCTTTTCTATTAGGCGCTGGGCTAGCACTATCTGCGGCGGTACTGACCATTAGTTTTCAATCGATCAAGGCTGCTATCCAAAACCCCGTAAATAGCTTACGGGACGAATAGCAACACTAGAATATCAAATTGGGGTTAACAAAAAACGAAATAACAATGATTAGAAATTCACTTAAAACAGCCTATCGTTTTTTAAAAAAACATAAGTTGATCACGTTTATCAATATCACTAGTCTCGCGATTGGCATTACGGCGACGCTGGTTATTTTCTTAATGATCCAATACGACTACAGTTTTGATAAACACGTTCCAAATCAAGGACAGGTCTATCGTGTTGTCAATAATGGTGAATTTAAAAATGCCGGTGTTTACGTACCATTGGTTCGTACCATGGAATCGGAATTACCGAACTTAGAAGCAGTAGCCCCCATTTATCGAAGCCATATTCCCAAACTAAAAGTTTCAACCGCGACGGATAAATTCCAAACTTTTCCAAAAGAGCAAAAGATGGCTTTTACCAACAGTCAATACTTCGATATTTTCCCTTCGAAATGGTTGGCTGGAAGTCCTAAGGCTTTGAATTCATCCGGAAATATTATCCTTACACAGAAAACACTAGAAAAGTTTTATGGAAAAGAACTGCCTGCAAATGTAATTGGCAAAACCATCATCTATGCAGATAGTATCCCACTTCAGGTCGCTGGTGTAATCGAAAATCCACAACATAATTCGGATTTTAATTTTGATAGTTTCATCGCTGATGCGACCATCGTCCAAGACAACAACCTAAAGAAGATGTATAGTTGGGAAGCTTGGAACAGCATCTCTGATTCACATCAGGTACTCATCAAGACAAAAGCACACAGCAATCCGCGTCTTCTGGAACGGAATATTGCTAATCTCCTTAAAAAATACAAATACAAAGAAGGTGAAAAAATCAACGATAAACTTGAATTACAAGCCTTATCTGATGTTCATTTCGACACGCGATTTAATTATGAAGCGACTCATCCAGAAGCACTTCGCAACCTCATTTTACTGGCATTCTTCCTGTTAGCCCTAGGGGCGGTAAATTTTATCAATTTATCCACAGCACAATCCATCGAAAGAGCTAAAGAAGTGGGTATTCGCAAGACATTGGGTAGCTCTAAGGCAACATTAATTAAACAATTCTTACTAGAGACATTTCTGATTACCTTATCGGCGACAATACTCGCGGTTTTATTGCTTCCTTTGTTCTTACATGTTTTTGAAGGATTTATTCCCAAAAACTTAAGTTTAGACCGTTTAGACAAAACCGTTATTCTTTTATTCTTATTCGGGCAGCTTATCGTGGTCACCATTCTTGCGGGGTTTTATCCAGCTTGGGTATTGACAGGATACGCTCCTGTATTGGCACTCAAAAACCAGCTTGGAAAAAACACCAATCTTTCCCGAAGCGTATGGGTCCGCAAAGCACTGACTATTTTCCAATTTGTCTTAGCTCAGGCTTTTCTGATTTGTGTACTCGTTGTCGTGCGGCAGATCAATTACGTCTCCCATCGAGACATGGGTTTTCAGAAAGACGCGATCGTCAACATCAATATTCCTGGAGCTTTCCAAAATTCTACAAAAGGTCTCGTGCTTAAAAATGAGCTCAAAAAATTGCCGGATATCAAAGCGATTAGTTTTGGGAACATTGCACCCGCGATGAACGGCTGGATGACCACAGGAATCACTTATGATCAGTCGCCAACAAAGGAATCGCTAACATTCGATAGCCGCTCAGGTGATGAAAATTATTTGGAAGTCTATCAAATTCCACTTCTGGCAGGAAGGAATATACGTTTACTGGATTCAACCAGTGAAATGCTGATCAATAGAAAAGGACTTGAGCTACTGCATATCAAAGATCCCCAGGATGCCATTGGTAAAACTTTCGAAAATGGGCAGAATATCATCGTTGGTGTAATGGAGGATTTTGATCTAGCCTCTGCCCGACAGGCGGTTAAACCAGTCTTGTATACAGGCAGTAAGGAAGGATACGTACTCCATATTGCATTGGACCAATCGCATCCCGAAAACTGGAAAAATACCATTGATAAAATAACGGCTAATTATAAATCGGTCTTTCCAGACGACGAACTGGATCTGAAATTTTTGGATGATGTCGTCCAAAATTTCTACACCCAAGAAAAACAGCTTTCTAAGCTTCTATCATGGGCAGTAGGGCTTTCAATCCTGATTGCTGGCCTAGGTTTATTTGGATTAGCCATATTTACGGCAAATCAACGCACAAAGGAAATTGGAATCCGTAAAGTATTGGGGGCATCTGTTTTCCAGATAACCTTTCTACTGCTTCGGAATTTGCTATCATTGGTTGCAATAGCCTGTCTAGTAGCCTTTCCAATTGCTTATTATTTTATGCAGAGCTGGCTCAATGAATTTGTTTATCGAACCACGATAAGTCCCTGGATTTTTGGACTGTCTGCACTGGGCTTGATTGCATTTGCAAGTCTTGTATTATCAACCAAAAGTGTCTTTGCAGCAAAAGCAAATCCGATCAATAGTCTAAGGGATGAATAAATCAGCGGGTAAAAGCAATAAGCGTACTCCTGTGCATAACATATATTAAGAACTTAAAACCCCATAACAATGATAAAGAACTTCATCAAAACCGCGTGGCGAAGTATTTTTTCTAATAAATTCTACAGCGCCATTAATATTTTAGGATTAACAGCAGGAATGGTTGTGGGGATATTCTTATTGCTGTGGATACAAGACGAGTTGTCCTTTGACCGGTTCCATAAAAATCAGCATTCCATCTACAAAATTGGAATAGAAGGAGGAACTGGGATATCAAAACGAATCTTTGGATCCATCATTGCTCCCCTAGGAAGTTTCGCAAAAAAGGAAATTCCTGAAGTCCAGGATGCAGTCCGTATTTTCAAAATTGGAGATGCTGCACTTAAATATAAAGAGAAGAGATTTAATGAAAAGAACTTTGCATTTGTAGACCCCAGTTATTTTACGGTTTTCGATTTTCCACTACTACAGGGCAATTCAAAACAACCCTTCCCCGACAACAATTCCATTGTACTTACGCAACGTACGGCACGTCGGTACTTCGGTGATGAAAATCCAATTGGAAAAACTGTGACATTGGGTATCGAGGACCTTTGTGTTGTATCAGGTGTCATTGCTGATTATCCAGAAAACTCTACTTTTCAATTTCAGGTTCTGCTCCCCATTTCGAGATTTAACGAACAGGCTTACATTAAAAACAAAACGACCTATGATAATAAGACCTTTTTATCTTCCATGGATGAAGATTGGTCCAATTTTTCATTCGAAACTTATCTCCAACTGAGGCCTGATGCAAATCTTGCCACAGTTTCAAAAAAGCTACAGGCGATACACGAAAGGAATAAACCTGAGGATGCCCCTGTCCCCTACGTTACACAAGCACTCGCAAAGGTGCATCTCTACCAAATGGATGGTAGTGATGCAGGAATTGACAATGTTCGAGTTTTTATAGGCGTAGCGATTATGATTCTTGTTATCGCAAGTATTAACTATATCAATCTTTCTACTGCACGGTCGTTGTCGCGCGCAAAAGAAGTGGGGATACGTAAAGTTATCGGCGCTGGTAAAAAGGAACTTTTTTTCCAATTTATATTGGAAACAACCATACTATTTGTCATTGCATCAACATTGGCACTTGCGCTAGTATTTATTGGCCTCCCTTTGTTTAATAATTTCTCGGGGAAGCAGATTTCCCTACAGCTCTTTAATCCTACGTTATGGATAAGCCTACTGCTCATGCTTTTAGGAACACTTGTACTTACAAGTGTATATCCTGCCCTGCTTTTATCGAGATTTGATCCGATTAAAGTACTTAAAGGCCGGTTTACCATAAAAAATTCCAGTGCACGAAAAATACTGGTTGTCCTGCAGTTCACTGTTTCCATCATCCTTATCACTTTAACAATTGTTATCGGTCGCCAATTGGATTTTATAAAACATCAAAATTTAGGCTACGAAAAGGATCATATTATTTCCGTTGCTATGGCACCAAAAATGTCCAAACATTTTGATGCTGTCAAAACCGAACTTCTAAAAAACAAGGATATTGATGATGTTATCCGTCTTGGCCGGGATATGGTTTATGGTGGAGCTTCAACTGGAGACAACGATTGGGAAGGAAAGCCCAGCAAATCCAATCTCTGGTTCAATATGACCTATTCTGATCAATCTGCACTCAACTTTTTTAAGATAAAACTAACACAAGGTCGTAATTTCACAGGCTCCATAGCAGATTCAACACATTTCATTCGTAATGAAACGGCAGTACGGGAAATGGGTTTAAAAGATCCTATTGGCACACGTTTACGCATTCGAACAGTTCCGGGAACTATTATTGGGGTTGTAAAAGATTTTAATTATGCGAGCGCTAGACAAAAGATCGAGCCGATGGTCTTTCAATATAGCCCAAAAGATTGCTGGCAGCTATACATCAAAACAACAACTTCTGGTACAAAATCCGCATTAAACTCCTTGCAACACATCTGGAAAAGTTATTATGATGATATGCCTATGAACTACAGCTTCCTGGACGAAAGCTATCAAAAGCAATATACGAATGAGCAGAAACAAGGCTCTTTATTCAATTTTTTTGCCCTGATCGCCATCGTCATCTCCTGCTTAGGACTCTTAGGACTATGTACCTATACTGCACAAGTTAGGACCAAAGAAATTGGTATCAGAAAGGTCCTTGGCGCAACGGTATTTAGCATTATGCAATTATTAAACAAGGAATTTCTACTCTTAGTCATTTTGGCCAATGTCATCGCAATACCAATTGCTGTATATTTCAGTATAAATTGGCTCGATGGTTTTGCCTTTAGAACGACGCTCCCATTCACCATATTTCTATATGCGGCGGGGATAACCATTGCTATTGCATTATTTACGGTGAGTTTCCAATCCATTAAAGCGGCATACGCCAATCCTGTGAAAAGTTTGCACGATGAATAGTTTATATTTGAGAACCAAAAACAACAGCATAAAATGATTCGATTATTCCTAAAAGCAGCGCTGAGAAATTTGAAGCGCAGTCCCTTAAACACAACAATAAATATTTTGGGGTTAGCACTGGGGTTTACTGTTGCCCTGATAAGTACATTATGGGTACTGAAACAATTTTCTTTTGATAAGCATTACAGCAATTATCAACATATTTATCAGGTCATGATGACTGGAACCTTCAATGATGAGAAATCTACTGATCGCTCCACCCCTATTCCCTTGGTCAAAACAATCGCGTCTGATTTCAAAAATGAGATGGCAGATGCCACTTTGGTCACCAATATGGAAAGCAACAATCTTAAAGTAGGTGATAAAAAGCTTAATGCACCGGGATTCTATGCCATGGGAAAATTCGCCGAATTATTTTCCCTCGAATCTTTAGAAGGAAATAGTACCACACCGGGCAATCCATCGACCATCATAATTTCCGAATCCTTAGCAAAACGACTGTTCAATCAGACAAGTGTTATCGGGAAAACGCTCCAATTGAATGGTAAAGAACAATATACTGTTCAGGGCGTTTATAAAGATATTCCTGAAAACAACACTTTTTATGGCTTAGATTATGTATTGCCGTTTGTCGATTATCTTGCTAAAGACCAAGGTATTGAAGAAAGCTGGTCCAGCTGTTATTTCAGCACTTTCGCTAAGATCGAAAATGCTGCCTTTGTTCCCGCTTTGGAAAATAAACTAACAAATATCATCAACAAAAAACTGACGGATATAAAACCTGAAATCCTGTTACATGCGATGTCCAAATGGCATTTATACGATTCATTTAAAAATGGAAAGAACGTCGGCGGGCAGATTCAATATGTATGGATGTTTGTTTGGATAAGCGTATTCATTATTTTATTGGCCAGTATTAATTTTATTAACTTGAGTACGGCGAGAAGCCTGAAAAGAGGAAAAGAAATCGGGGTTTTAAAATCGGTTGGTGTCAACCGCCGGCAGCTTATTGCAGGCTTTCTTGTTGAGTCAATCCTAGCGGTAGCCTGCGCATTTTTGATCGCTGTTCTATTCGCTACATTGCTTTTGCCTTGGGTCAAAACGATTACACACACTTCATTGCATATACCTTTTGCGGATATTCGTTTTTATGGCTATTCTTTATTAGGAATAGGCGTTATAGGGCTTTTAGCGGGTATGTATCCGGCATTATTTCTATCGGCCTTTAATCCTATTCTTGCACTTAAAGGTAAGATCAACAACCGAAAAGGCGGATCAAGAAGTAGAAAGGCAATGGTCATCGTGCAATTTGCGATTTCTATTTTCCTGATGATATCCACTTATCTGGTGATTCAACAACTGCATTATACCAAGGACCGCCCAATAGGTTATAAAGGTTCAAATTTGATAAACATTACTTCATCCAATTCAACTATCGTCAAAAACTTTGATGTCCTTAGAAAAGAGTTGATCGGTCAGCGTTTAGTTAAAGATGCTTCCCTTTCTTCCAACTTTGTCAACCACCTATCCTTAACGGGTGGTGGCTTTAATTGGCAGGGCAATGATACCAGGGACGGTGCGATCATGGGGATCTTCACCGTGGATGAAAACTTTGCTAATACTGTACAATGGAACTTTATAAAAGGACGCAATTTTTCAAAAGATTTCAAAACAGATTCAACAGCTGTTATTCTGAACGAAGCTGCGGCCAAATTTATGGGAGTTACCGACCTAAACAGCAAACAACTTTCACGTGCCGGTATTAATTACCATATCGTGGGTATTATCCAGAACACGCTGTCCGAATCGCCGTTCAAATCCATTACACCGACGGCTTATTTTCTAAAATTTTTACCAAAGAATAAAATCACGCTTCAACTGGATGAAAATCAAGATGTCAAACAAAACCTAAAAGCTATTGCCACAGCATTCAACCGCATAGATCCTGATCTTATTTTTGATTATACCTTTACGGATCAGGAATATGCCAAAGAGTTTCAACAGATGGAAATGATCAAGAGCTTAACCAGTTTATTTACAGGGTTGGCCATACTCATTTCATGTCTTGGTCTCTACGCGCTGGTTTCCTTTCTTACGGAGCAACGAGAAAAAGAAATTGGCATTCGTAAAGTATTGGGCGCATCAGAACTTGGCTTGTGGCGACTACTTTCCACAGAATACATTTGGCTCACAGGCATTGGCTTTTTACTCGCAGCCCCTTTAGCCTATCTGCTAATGGAATCATGGCTCGAAGATTATGTCTACCGCATATCAATTACATGGACGGTCTTTGCTATCACAGGCTTAACCGCCCTAATCATCACCTTATTAACCGTTAGTTACCAAGCGATTAAAGCAACATTAGCAAATCCTGTAAAAACCTTAAGAAGCGAATAATACCAATTTGTTCGGGGACGGACACTATACTGTCCGTTTCCGAACATTTAAAACCGCTATAAAAACACAACAAAAGCCTAAAAATCAATACATTATATTTATGGCAAACGAATTGAACTACTTGGCTTTGCTATTTTTCGAATAACGGAGCCTTCTACTAAAGCGAGCTAAGTGACAAGAATATAGCCTAATTAACAGTATAAATGCTCATAACCATGTTAAAGAACTATTTTAAAATTGCTTGGCGGAATATCAGAAAAAACAAAGGATTTTCTCTTTTAAATATGTTTGGCCTCAGCATCGGAATAACATGTTTCCTATTGTTGGCAGCGTACATCTATCATGAATCCAGTTATGAGCGTTTCCTTCCCAATGCGGACCGCCTGACTTATATTAGCCTCACCTATAAAGCACCCAATAGCACGGAAGAAGTAAATTCTGCCGTAACACCGACAGGCTTAGCTCCTACGTTGCAGGCTGAATTTCCGGATGTAGAACAGGCAACCAGATTATACGGCTATTCCAAAGGCGGCAAAATAGAATCCAAAGAGGCACTAATAACTGAAAAAGGCCTACTGTATGCTGACCAGAATGTTTTTAAAACTTTAGGTTATACCTTTCTCGAAGGTGATTCACGATCAGCCTTAGCAGAACCAAATCAGATTGTCTTAACAAAAAAACTCGCAGCGAAATATTTCCCCAATCAGTCGGCCATCGGTCAGACACTATCCATTGACAAAGTCAACTGGAAAATCACAGGTATCATCGCAGACTTGCCCACAAATACACAGTTGAACTTCTCTGCGCTCCTTTCCAACAAAGGATTAGAACGCTACAAAGAAATGGCTTGGTCATCTGCAAATGATATAACCATAGCGCTCCTAAAAAACAAAGATCAGGTCGGTTCGATCCAACAGAAATTGGACCAAATGACAAAATCAAAATTCGCCGAAGCAACAAAACAAGGCTATCAATTTCGATTCGTCCTGGAAAAGCTGACCGATATCCATCTTCACTCCAAAGCAGCAGGTACGGGAAACATCACTTATATCTATATTTTATTGGCATTAGGTGCTGCACTTATTATTTTAACCTGCATCAATTTTACAAATTTGGTCTTAGCACATGCGCTTGAACGCAAGAAAGAAATCGGTGTCAAGAAAGTTTTGGGTGCAGCAAAGAAAACGATATTCTTCCAGTTCTTTTTTGAATGTAGCCTGATGGTTTTTCTAGCTGTTGTATTTAGCCTTCTGACTACGGTACTCTTGTTGCCCGTGTTCAGTTCATTTATGGGGGCCGAAATGAAATTAACCGTATGGACAGACCCTCGGTTTTATACAATTTTACTTGTTTTCATAGCCTTGCTGACGCTTTTGTCAGGTGGCTGGCCAGCCTATTCAATTGCCAGTTCAAAGCCTATTTCTATTTTCAAGCGAAAATTAACTGAAAAACTACGTGGCCTATCTTTAAGCAAGGTGCTCGTTACTTTTCAATTCAGTATCTCTATATTTTTTATTATCTGTACCTTATTTGCGAGTAGACAGATGGATTTTATCCAGTCTAAGAATACCGGGTTAGATCGCTCTGATATGCTTGTCATCGATGGCCGAGGATGGCAAGATAAAGAAAGGCAGCTATTAAAAGAAAAGTTAATGCAGCTCAACAGTGTCCAGGGGGTTACCGCTTCGTATGACAACCCCGTCAATATCCAAGGTGGCTACAGCATCAGTGAAGTAGAAGGCCAACCCAATGATTTTGATATGAATGTCACTGCAATTCCGATTGAAAAAGATTTCGTATCCGTTTTCCATATTCCATCTGTTGCCGGTGCACCGTTGTCAGACGCGGACATTTTGCGCGCAAAAGACACTATTTCACCAGAATATGGTTTTATAGTGAATACACTTGCTGCATCCGCCATGGGTTTTACTCCTGAACAGGCTATTGGAAAGAAAATCAACTTGAATGGGCGTAAGGGCAGCATCAAACAAGTCGTTGCGAGTTTTAACTTTGCGTCATTACATAACGAAGTCAAACCAATTGTGCTTTTTCCTGAATATGATTATTTCGGTAATATTTTCATTCGACTCAATCCGACGTCGCCGATAAAAGATGCTCTTGCGCAGATAAGAGCTGTCATCAAAGATATTGATTCAAAAAACAGCTTTGAATATCATTTTCTCAATGACGACTATAACAAATTATATCTCAAAGATCAGCAAACAACACGGGTAATGCAGTTATTTTCCATCATTACAATTGCTATCGCTTGTATGGGCCTTTTTGCCCTATCAGCTTATGCTGTACAACAACGCTTTAAAGAGATCGGTATCCGTAAAGTATTAGGTGCTTCAACGATCAAGATTGTCAACATATTGAGTGTTGACTTTATGGCCCTCGTCCTGTGTGCTGTATTGATCAGTGTACCCTTAGCCTGGTATGCCATGCACCGCTGGGTAGAGAATTTTGCTTACCACATCACGCTAGACTGGTGGGTATTTATTGTGGCGGCGATAAGCGCATTATTGGTATCATTTATCACCATTAGTTTTCAAACCATAAAAGCTGCGATTCTAAACCCGGTTGATAGTTTAAGAGATGAGTAATTGTTTTAGTAGCTATTAAAAATAAAGACACCTGATAAATAACAAGCTGGACCTTTAAAATTCAAGTTTTTTCTATTTAGCAATAACCAATACGACAAATATGCTTAAAAATTATATCAAAATAGCATGGCGCAACCTGATGAAAAACAAATCCTTCTCTTTGATTAACATCATCGGATTGGCGATCGGCATGGCCGGAGCATTACTTATAGCACTTTGGTTGCAAAACATGTTAACCATGGACCGCTTTCATGAAAAGGGTGATCGCCTGCATGTATTGAGTAATCGAGACGAATTTCAGGGCGATAAATCAGCTTGGGCCTTCACTCCTAAAATATTAGGTCCCTCCTTGTCCGCCGATTTTCCAGATATAGAAACTTTTACCAGATATAATGAGAGCGGCCAATTTCTAACGACATTCAAGGATAAAAAACTGATCGCAAATACTGTTTTCATCGATCCTGGTTTTTTCAAGATGTTTTCTTTGCCTTTTGTGAAAGGAGAACAGAATATTAGATTTGATAACCCTAAAGGCCTTGTTCTCACAGAAAGCTATGCCAAGGCTTTATTTGGCAGCGAAGATCCTATTGGAAAATCAGTTCGGATAGACTCTGTTAATCAGGTTTCCGTACAGGCGGTACTTAAAGACCTTCCGAGTAATTCAAGTTTCAAATTTGATATTCTCCTACCATTTGAATATGCAAAAATAATTGGTTACGTGGATGATAACTGGAGCAATAATTCATTAACCAACTATGTGCTCCTAAAAAAAGGTGTCTCACTTACCGCGTTTAACAGCAAAATCAGAACCTATCTGAGAGATCATATCAATGCAAGTAATAAGGCTGCCGGTTACCAATCGGCTAGAAATACGGGTGAGATCTTTGCTTTTCCCTATCCCGATTCGTTTCTTTACAATAGCGGAAAAGGAGGAAATTATACGTCCGGACGTATCGATATCGTCAAGCTATTTGCTTGGATTGGTGTATTTATTTTATTGGTGGCAAGCATCAATTTTATGAATTTGAGTACGGCACGTTCCGAACGCCGTGCGAAAGAAGTCGGTGTCCGCAAAGTAATTGGCGCAAATAAGACAAGCCTAATGGCGCAGTTCCTCGTTGAAAGCATATTGATCAGCCTAATCGGCATGGTACTCGCGACGATACTTGTTTTTATTGTCCTGCCATTCTTTAACGAGCTTGTCGGAAAACAGCTTAGCCTATCGTTATTAAACTTACCAACCTGGCTATTTTTAATTGGCTTTGCTTTATTTACAGGTATATTAGCCGGCACCTATCCCGCCTTTTTCCTTTCTTCCTTTCAACCTATCAAAACGTTGAAGGGGAAATTCGTTTCTAAAACGAGGGGTCTTAGTATTCGCTCCATCTTAGTGGTCATTCAATTCAGTCTCGCGATTATATTGATTATCGCAACGGTCATTGTCGCCAAACAAATCCAGTACACTAAACAGCGCGACCGTGGTTATAATGAAAATGGGTTGCTTTATAGCAGTATCAAAGGTGACTTAGAAAAGAATTATAAAATTTTACGCGACGAATTACTAGCCAGCAACGCAGTTGTTTCTGTATCAAAAAATATGTCGCCAGTAACCGATTTCTATAGCAATGGCTGGGGATTTACGTCTGGGACACCAACGGAACAGGACAAACGCATTTCCTATAACCGTTTTAGTACCGATGCAGATGCCGTAAAAAATCTAGGCCTAACTCTTATACAGGGGCGGGATATCGATATTTACAAGTTTGCGACAGACAGTACTGCTTTGATTTTAAATGAATCCGCGGTAAAAAGTTTGCACCTCAAAAACCCGGTCAATAGCATTGTGGATGGTGATGGAACAAAATGGACCGTAGTTGGGGTGGTCAAAGATTTCATTATGGGATCGCCATTTGGAGACAATAAACCCATGGTGATATTAGGACCGCAAGCCTGGTTTACAACGATCCATTATCGTTTAAATCCAAACAATGACATCGGAGACAACTTAAAAACGATTGAGTCCATCTTTAAAAAGTTCAACCCAGACTATCCTTTTGAATATCAATTCATTGACAAGACCTACGAAGAAAAATTTAAAGAGACAAAAGCTATAGGTACGCTAGCCATGATCTTTGCAGGATTGACGATCTTTATATCCTGTCTTGGTTTATTGGCATTAATCGCCTATATGGCCGAAACGCGCATGAAAGAAATTGCTGTCCGCAAAGTTCTTGGAGCAAGTGTCACCCAAGTAACTTCTTTACTTTCAATCGATTTTATTAAGCTTGTTGTGGTCGCAATTTTTATCGCCACACCTATTGCTTGGTGGGCCATGGATAAATGGTTACAAGATTACAGCTATCGAATTGAGATACAGTGGTATTACTTTGTCATTGCTGGACTATTGGCTATTCTGATCAGTATGGCCACGATAAGCTATCAAGCAATTAAGGCTGCACTGGGTAATCCTGTCGATAGCTTACGTGATGAGTAGCTTAAAGTCAAACAACATTTTTTTCGATAGCTTAAAACCAGATAGAAGACTATGAATTCATTCAAACTTGCTCTTCGCAGCATCATTGTCAAACGACAATATACCTGGATCAATATCTTGGGTCTAAGTATTGGGTTCTCCTTGTGTCTTCTTGTATTCGCTCTTGTCATTGAGGAAAATTCGTACGACAAAAGCTGGAAAAATGCGGATCATCTCTTTCGGATTGTCACGATAGATTCAACGGCTGGCCTTGAACGCCAAATGTCCAGGACATTCGTTAATTTAAGTACGGAACTCAAACAAGTATTTCCGGAGATTCAACATGAGGCTCGGATAGAATCCAGAAAATATTATTTAAAACCGCATGCAAGCTCAGCACAGCCCATAGGCATACAGGTTTTGGAGTCGGAAATAAATATCTTGGATATGTTGAGCATCAAGGTTCTCGAAGGCAATCCCAAACAGCTGGTCCAAGGAAAAACAAACTTGCTCATCGGCAAAGAATTCAAAGAAAAGTACTTTAAGAACGAAAATGTCATCGGCAAAGTCATCCAAAGTGCCGACCCCTATACCGATAAGCCATCCGATTATATCATCACGGGTGTTATGGATATTCTTCCTTATAATTCAACGCTCAGAGCTTCCGCCATTGCTTTAGTCCCCAAAATATCGATGGAATTAAGCAAAGATGGCTCAGGCTACTACACCGAACAATTTGTACAACTAAAACCCGGGACACCAAGAATAGATCTCGAGCAGAAACTAAATCATTGGTATAAAGGATACCTCAGTCCTAACACAAAACATGTGACTTCATTTCGCCTGCAGCCTATTCAGGATATATATATGGAGCCATTAGGCAGTGCAGATATCAGCGGCAACCAAAAAACAACAAACATATTTGTGGGTGTTGCCGTTTTGGTCTTTATTATTTCCTTTATCAATTTTATTAATATTTACGCTGTAAGAACAGTTAAAAAATTAAGAGCACTTCATATACATAAAGTATTGGGGGCCAGCCGAGCCCAGATGATCAGACGAATGCTGTTAGAAACAATCCTACTGTTTTTTATTTCTGCGTTATGTAGTTTGGTACTTTTTAGACTTGGATTGTCCCAACTGGAACACTTTATAGGCTATGATCTCGCTTATATTAAATCCATACAGCTCCCGTTGCTATTGGCCTTTATGACGACATCAATCGCCCTCGGCCTGCTAATTGGTTTTTATCCTGCATGGCTGATCTCTGGTATTAAGAGTTCAGATGCCTTAAAAAATAAGCTATCAAAAATTCCCCATGCGGAAGTCTTTATCAAAAAAATGCTTATCACTACACAGTTTAGCATTGCCATTATCGTCATCATTGGCCTTATAACAATCAAGTCCCAACTCAGTTATATGCAAGCAGCTCCCTTGGGAATGGAAGTCAAAAATGTGCTAAACATCGACTATTTCAATAAGGGTACACAAAATACAAATATAAAAGATCGAATTGGTCAACTTACTGGGGTTGAATCGGTCAGCGTCGCTGCCTGGACGCCGACAATCGGGTCAGGCTACCTTGCCAAGACAATCGTTGACAAGGACGATCCAGGGAAAAATATCCAAGTCAGTTTCATCGGTGGCGATGTCGATTTGCCCAAGACTTTGGGAATCCAGCTGGTTAAAGGTCGATTATTGACTCCTGAAGATTATACGCATGTTGAAATGGATCTGGGAGAAGATGAAGGTATCAATAATGCCCTTGTGACCGAAAGTACGGCAAAAAAGCTTGGGATAAACAAACTCGGTATCCTGTATAAAGACCTTCAAATTATGCCCGTCGGAATCATTAAAGATTTCCATAGTGAGTCTTTTCGTAGCAAAATAGTACCAACAGTAATTTTGGCAAAAGATTTTAACGGAAGCGGCAATATTCTGATAAAAGTAGGGAAAGGACAAGAACAACAAATCTTTCGATCGGTATCTCAAATTATACAAAATACCTATCCTGATAAACACGTTTCCTTCCATTGGATAGATGAGTTGATTGCAAAACAATATGAAAAAGAGAACAAGCAAGTGCAATTATTTATCCTATTCAGTGCATTGACATTGTTGATCTCCGCCTTAGGAATTACAGGATTGATTATGCAAAATCTCGAACAGCGTACTAAAGAAATTGGCATACGCAAAGTACTAGGCGCTACAGTGCTTGACATATCACGTCTCTTTTCAAAAGATTATCTCATCTTATCCACCTTGGCTATTTTTATTGCCAGTCCAATAGCGGGGTATTTTTCAAAAAAATGGCTTGAAGATTATGCGTACAATGTGGGCGTGCAATGGTGGTTCTTTATCCTTGCCGCGCTTGCCATCTTTTTGATCAGCATCATTACTGTCAATTTCCAAACAATATGTGCCGCACTAAACAATCCAGTAGATAGCTTACGAAACGAGTAAATATTCATTTATAGTAATAGAGGGGGCCTCAATATGATCAAGAATAATTTAAAAATAGCATGGAGAAATTTAACCCGCAATTTCTCTACCTCGTTTATCAACATCGTTGGGTTGGCCATGGGCATTGCAACCTGCCTTCTGATCAGCTTATATGTGACCGATGAATTTAGTTTTGATCGTTACAACGAGCATGCAGACCGTATTGTACGTGTTGTTTTCAGAGGAACGGTTAAGGGCGGAACGATCAATGAGGCACATGTAATGCCACCTGTAGCTTCGACGATGAAGTCAGAGCTGCCCGAAGTTGAAGAAACTGCACGACTAAGAATAGGTGGATCGCCTCTATTTGTCGTCAATAATAAAGTTTTCCACGAAGAAAAAATGGCTTTCGTGGATGCTTCTTTCTTCAAAATTTTCACACTCCCTTTTATTAAAGGGAATTTGTCTACAGCTATTTCTTCCCCTAATTCTGCAGTGATATCCTAATCCACCGCCTTAAAATACTTCGGCACAAACGATGTTGTCGGTCGAGACCTCATCATCAAAGACAATACAAATATTCTCAAAATCACTGGCGTAATTAAAGATGTTCCTCAAAACTCCCATTTTCATTTTGATGTATTTACCTCTTTGGATGCACTGGAAGATTCACGTTCAGATTCATGGATGACCTCCGAATACTATACGTATGCGCTTCTTTCAAAAAATGCATCACGTGAAAAGCTCGAAAAAAACTTAGCCACCCTATTCGACAAACATGTTGCCACATAATTTATGGCCGGTTTTGGCATGAGTTACCAAGAATTCAAAAAAACGGGAAATAAGATCGGTCTTTACCTACAACCGCTCACAGATATCCATCTACATTCGAATTTCAACTATGACCTCAGTGTCCCTGGGGATATACGGTACGTTTACATCTTCAGCGCTATTGCACTTTTTATGCTATTGATAGCCACCATTAATTTTATGAATTTATCTACAGCCAGTGGTTTTAAGCGATGTAAGGAAGTTGGCGTACGAAAAGTACTGGGTGCTGACAAGCAAAACCTGATGCGACAATTTATGCTAGAGGGTGTCCTCCTGACTTATATTTCCTTAGGAATAGCTCTGGGAATTGTTTTACTTGCCCTCCCCCTATTTAATCAGATTTCCGGAAAAGAGATTGATATTCAAAAACTTGAAATATCTAAAATCATCCCCATCTTACTAGGTTTTGGTCTAATTGTCGGTCTATTTTCCAGTAGCTATCCCGCGTTATATCTATCCTCATTTAATCCGCTACGGGTATTAAAAGGGAAAATAAGCCGCTCGACTAAAGGCTTTAATTTACGTAGCGGACTTGTTGTATTTCAATTCATCATTTCTGTCGGGCTTATCTTTGGAACCGTGGTTGTTGTTCAGCAGCTGGATTATATGCGTCATATTAAACTTGGATATAATAAGGATAATGTCCTTATTATACCGAGCTGGCCTTTGGGAAAAAACGAAAAGACATATTATAATTTATTGATGCAAGACAGCAGGATCAAGCATGTCTCTCATTCGTCCTATCTTCCTGCTGGAGAAAGCAACAACAACAATTTTTTCATTTATCCAGATGGCAATACTGATCAATGGGTCAAAACAATTCGTTACGATGTTGATGAAGAATATATTCCTGTTATGGGTATGCAACTTAAAGAAGGACGGAATTTCGCAAAAACATTTGGTAATGATAGCCTTTCTGTTATCATCAATGAAACCGCAGCAAAAGATCTGGGTTGGAACAATCATAGCCTTGGTAAAATATTAACCAATAAAGACAACAAAAGCTATCGTGTTATTGGTGTCGTTAAGGATTTCCACTTTCGTTCTTTGCATGAGCAGATCTCTCCGCTTGTGATGGTTCTTAGCGATCAAGCCGGGAGTTTGATTCTTAAAACACAAACAACCGATATGGAGAAGCTCATTCAAAAATTAGCGTCTCTCTATCGTTCCTTTCCGACAGACATTCCATTCAGCTATTCCTTTCTGGATGAGCGATACGCACAAACCTATCAAGCAGAAGTGAAAACGGGTAAGTTACTGAGTATCTTTGCGGGGCTGACTATTTTTGTGGCTTGCCTCGGTTTATTTGGCTTGGCTATTTTTACCGCCAATCAACGCAAAAAGGAAATAGGGATCCGGAAAGTTGTTGGAGCTACAGTTCCCGACATCACACGCATGCTTTCCACTGAATTCGTCAAACTCGTTCTCATTGCCATTGTCATTTCTTCTCCCCTAGCTTGGTGGATGATGCACAAATGGTTAGAAAATTTTGCATACCGTATTGAGATGCAATGGTGGATGTTTGTACTAGCAGGCGCGCTAGCCGTTTTTATTGCTTTAATTACAGTAAGTTCACAAGCGATACGCGCAGCCCTAACAAAACCTGTCGACAGTCTACGTGATGAATGAAATAGACTCGTCTGTTCAGCTATGGACAAAGCACTGTCCGATATCGAACAGCGAGTAAAAGAATCAGGAATGCAATCCGTTAATGATCAACAGGATAATTACTTGGCCAAACATTTGTATTTTTAATTTTTTAAGTAGAGCACAAGCTATCAGCAGCTCCACGACCAAAATAAATTCATATTTTAAGACAATGAACTTTACAAACTTCAAGATTGCTTGGCGAAATATCGGAAAGAAAAAAGTACAAAATCTGATCAATCTAATTGGATTGACCTGCGGTATTACTTTTCTATTACTTGTAGGTGCTTATGTATGGGATGTACATCAAGTGAATAGCAATATCAAAAATATTGATCGGCAATTTTTGTTGCAAAGCAAGTATAAGAAAGAAGGATTTGGTATTGACTTAACTACATTAGGGGCACTCCCCAAAGCTTTACATGAGGAGTATCCCAACCTGGTCTCCAATTATTATCGGATTGATGGGTTGACCGGTATCGTAGCGAACGGAGCAACAATCCATGAAGAAGGCATGTCTCTTGGAGATCCCAGTCTATTGACGATGTTCGGATTCCAGATTTTAGCAGGCAATGCCAATACCGCTTTGAATAATCCCTTTTCAGTAGTCATCAGTGACAAAGCAGCCATAAAATATTTCGGAAATGAGGATGTACTTGGCAAATCGCTACAAATAAAAAATTTCAAGGGTGAAAAACATGATTTTGAAATTACAGCAATCATTAAATCTGATGTCCAAAACGCCATTATGGATCTCACAAAGAATATGCATGCAGACATATTTTTACCGATCATCAACGAGCAATTCTTTGGCCGATCGATAGACAATTGGGATAACCCTTATATTGCCGGTTATATCGAATTGAAACCAGGTGTAAGTGTGGAGCGCGTAGATGCCGCCATCGAAACGCTGGTAAGAAAGAATACCGATAAAGAGTTTTCCAATCAATACAGCCCTAATTTAAAACCATTGAAAACCTATTATTTGGATGACAACCAAGGGGCCGTCCGCAAAATGATACAGACGTTGGTTTGGACTGCCATTTTCATCTTGATCATGGCCATCATCAATTTCATCAATTTTAGTATCGCTCAGCACATTACGCGATTAAAGGAAATCGGTGTTCGCAAGATGATGGGATCATCTCGCATGCAACTTATTAGACAACTGATGACCGAATATATCCTGATTGTGGCCATAGCAGCATTGATCAGTCTTCCAATTTACATCATCACGAGTCCAATCTTCGAACATGTCTTGATGCGTAAGCTACCCTCGTTGGTGGAATTGCCTATTTACTTTTTTGGTTTACTGATTATAATGACGTTGTTCATTGGTCTACTAGCGGGGCTCTATCCAGCCATTAAACTTTCCAATGTCGCGATACTTCCGGCAGTCAAAAGCCAGTTTTCGACGCTGGGGGGCAAACAACTGGTGCGAAAAATTCTTTTGTTTTTTCAATTTGGGGTAGCCTTGCTCCTGCTTGTCTGCACATTGATTATTTCCAAACAAGTGGACCTATTTCTCCATAGCAATCTAGGTTACAACAAAGACTACTTATTAACCGTTCAGGTACCTAGAGATTGGTCCGAAGATGGTGTTCGCAAAATGGAGACTTTACAACAGGAACTCAGCCAACAGCCAGAAGTAAAATCAGTAAGCTTATCTTATGAAACTCCTGGATTGCTGGGGTCCAATATGCAGCCTGCATTCGGGACGACAGACGACAGAGAAATCCAGGTACAACGGATTACAAGTGATAGTCACTTTTTGGAAACCTACGAGATACCGCTAATTGCAGGAACTTTTCTTCCTAAACATTATGCAACGAATGCGGATAATAGACCAGTTGTCATCAACAAGAAGGCTATGGATGATTTTGGCTTTAAAAATGCCGAGCAAGCAATTGGTCAGCAAATAGCAATAAATGATCCTAATTACAAAATCACTATTGTGGGCGTTGCTGAAGATTTTGTAGCCAACTCACTGCATCAGGCATCTCCGCCTATTATCTGGATGGATGTACATGAGAGTCTTCAATATCGATACCTTAGCATTCGATTGAAGCAGGGACCTCTTTCCAATGCAGTACAACAGCTCGAAAAAAAATGGAAAACGTTGCTACCTGATGCACCATTCGAATATAAATTTATGGATGAACGCATCAAAAATCTATATGAAAATGAGCTGCAGCTGCATCGCGCTTCCCAGATTGCTACGTTTGTTTCGCTGCTGATTGTTGTATTGGGACTTACCGGATTAATATCGCTTTCCATCCATCTGCGCAATAAAGAAGTCGGCATTCGTAAAGTACTAGGGGCTTCACTAGCACATTTGATGTTGCTCTTTTCAAAAGAGTACTACGGAATCTTCCTATTTGCTGCGTTTACGACAGTTCCACTGAGTTATCTATTGATGCAATACTGGCTACAAAATTACATCATCCGCGTAGAAATCAATGCATTTACTTACTTGTTACCATTGGGTACATTGATTGGATTGCTGAGTTTATTGGTTGGCATTATTGTATTTCGATCAACTCGGTTTAATCCCGTTGAAAAATTAAGAGATGAATAGAAAAATGAGCGTTGTACCCATCCAGTTGGTGTTCGTTGCGAACAGCTACTGGATGGGTAACTCCTTATTCCTTTAACCTTCATAGCTTTTCGATAGATAAACAAATCCATATTTTGATTCTTTCCGAATAAGTTTAAGCTCATCAGACCGATTGAGCAAATCTTCAAGTATCTTCATCAAGTTTTTAGGTTTTACATATGTATCGAGTATCATACAAACCAATTTATGTATCTCATAAGGACTCCTATTTTTATTAAAATATCCCGTGCCAACCTGCGCTTCGATGATTCTCTTGACCTTCCGAAGCTCATTCAACGTAGAAGGTTCATTTGGATCAAAATTATGGCGGATGTCCATTATCTTAAATTCGATCTCCTGTACCCCTTCTTCAATGGATAATCTATATAAATGGTAAATAACCTCCTCAGCCAATGTATTAACGTGCAACTCATAAGCATACTTTTGCTTGGATAAATTCATCCCTAAAGGCAACATGGCATGTATACTCCCCACTTCTAACACACGACAAAAAATATAGTAATCAATAGCAAGAATCGTTTTAATTTTGAAAGACTCAACTTTGCTTATAAAATCCAGTGCTTTTCCCATTAAAAAAGATACTTCTTCGGGTGAGAGACCATTTGAAATACGCTGTAATATCATCCGATATAAGAACTGCATTTCCAACGGTTGACAACGATGCTTATACACCCGTTTGAACACTTTAAAATTATTTCTCATTATAGCTCATATAGTTATTCCATACAAAGAAATAGAAATAATTTAAAAATTTAAAACATTTGTATAAATAAAAATAACATTTTGTATATTTATCTATACAAAAATAGAGCATACTAAATCATAACTATGACAAAACTAGGTGAATTTTTAGAGAAGAAATCCGTTAATAAATCGCGAATTGCGCGAAAAACGGGTTTAAGTAAGGCAAGAATCAATGAGTTAACGATGACCGAAACGGCCAAATTACGTTTGGATGAAATGTACCTGATTGCATTGGCTATTGATACAGATCCAGCTAAAATGATGTTCGAATTATGTGATCATCTCCAGTTGAAAGAGATTGAAGAGTAAGCAATTCTCCATTTTTCGCCAGTGCTTAGCTCGTCTGTGCGATACTGAACGCCAAACTGTTCGATATCGTACAGACGAACTTTTCAATTTTAAAACAAGAAACTAATTATCAACACATTAGCAAAATGGCAACGCAATTGATTTCAGCTTAAACGCCTGTTTTGATTATAAATACCAATCATTCAGGCGTTAAAAAATTCTGCTATGATAGGAAATAATCTCAAAATAGCTTGGCGGAATATGGCAAAAAACAAGCTATATTCATTCATCAAGATTGGCGGCTTTGCCTTTAGTATTGCCATCTGTATTCTTATTGTTTTATATATAAAACATGAGACGAGCTATAATAAGTTTTATCCGGCGATGGATAGAGTTTACCGTTTGGTCGTTCAGTTACCTATTGAGCATAAAATCGAGCGCTGGGTTTCACTTTCTGCCCCTGTGGCGCCGACCCTGAAAGCAGAAATCCCGTCCGTTGAGCAAACGGGACGCATTCTACCAAACCCTTTATTCGGTGCGGGCAGTAACCAATTGTCATTAAATAACAGCCCTGATAGCCATTATGATGATGGATTTGTCTATGTCGATCAGTCCATTCTCGACATGTTTCCTATGCCCATGGTTTCGGGCCAGCTGTCCCACGCACTTGACAAGCCCAACACATTGGTTATTACCAGAAGCAAAGCCGAAAAATATTTTAAAAATAATCCAATTGGACAAACGATCTATCTCAACAACAATAAGTCGAAAGCCTATACCATCACTGGGGTAATTGAAGATATGCCCAACAATTCGACCCTTGCCGGTTATAGTTTTTTTATGTCGCTCGCTGGAGAGCCTTTTTATCAAGGTGAACAGACTGCTTGGCTCAATAACAATTATACCGTCTATGTCAAATTAAAACCCAACGTAAATGTTGCACTGGCAGAAAAAGAAATTTCAAAGAATTACTTAGAAATACATTATCTCCCTGAATATCTAAAATCTGGACGTAAACTTAATCCGCTTTTCAAGCAGGCAAAAATAACCCTACAGAATGCCCTCGATATGCATCTAAAATCTGCGGATGTAAGCGACGATAAAGTGAGTACATTGAACAGAGGGGATATTCGCATGGTTTGGACCTTCGCAACTATAGCCTTATTTATTTTGTTCATTGCCTGTATTAACTTCATCAACTTATCGACAGCAAATGCAGCAACAAGAGCAAAAGAAATTGGTATCCGTAAGACTATTGGCTCCTCCAGGAAGCTGCTTATTGGACAATTTCTTGTTGAAGCAATCTGTTATAGTGTACTGTCACTGATTATCGGGCTCTTTCTAAGCTGGCTACTACTACCCGTATTCAACCAACTAGCCAACAAATGCTTGACCATTCCCTGGATAGCGGCATACTTCTTTCCTTCTCTTTTGGCGGCTATATTGGTGATCGGCGTCCTTGCCGGAATCTACCCAGCATTGTACCTATCCAAATTTAAACCAATCACTGCACTGAAAAACAACGTCATTGGTGCCAAATCTTCGCTTTTTAGGAATAGTTTGGTTGTCTTTCAATTCGCAACCTCAATAATCCTTATCGTTGGCGCATTGGTGACCAATAAACAGATAAACTACATATTAGACAAAGATCTGGGATTTGACAAGGACCAAGTTGTTGTGCTTCGCGGAATTGGAACATTATCGAAACAGCTTCCAAGTTTAAAAAATGAGCTAAAAAGCCTCCCAGATGTTGCTTCAGTTTCCCTGAGTGATTTTCTCCCTGTACCCATCGATGGTGCCAAACGAAATGGCAATCCGTTCTGGATTGATGGTAGAAGAGATCTCGATATGGCTACACAGGGCCAATTTTGGGAAATCGATCAGGATTATCTGAGCACATTCGGTCTTCATTTAAATAAAGGACGAAATTTTGATCCCACGAGAGCCACCGATAGCAGTTCGGCTATTATCAATCAAAAGTTGGCCGACGAACTTCAATTAAAGAATCCCATTGGTGCAAAAATCACCAATGGCAATACCTGGACGATCATTGGCGTAGTAGATGATTTTATTTTTGAGTCGTTGAAGGAGAAGGGGTATGCAGGACTTTGTATGACATTACAAGGCAATCCTTCCCTACTCTCTATTAAGGTAAAATCGCAACATCTCAAAAAGACAATCGCTGATATCACAGCAGTATGGGACAAATTTGCACCAAATCAACAAATTAACTACAGCTTTTTGGACGAAGGTTTCGAGGCCCTTTATCAAGATGTGGAACGGACCAAGAATATATTTACTTGTTTCGCTCTTGTTGCCATTTTTGTCGCTGCACTCGGGCTTTTCGGCCTTGCAACTTATGTGACACAACAACGAACCAAAGAAATTGGCGTACGTAAGGTACTTGGAGCCAGTGCGATCAGATTACTCCGATTATTGTCTGGAGATTTTATAAAATTGGTGTTTGTAGCCTTGGTCATTGCCACACCTGTTGCGAGGTGGGCAATGAACCAATGGCTTACTGATTTTAACTATCGAATCGAAATAAATTGGCTATACTTCATTCTTGCAGGTATGAGTGCCATTTTAATTGCTTTAGGCACAATCAGCTATCAGACTTGGAAAGCCATTCGCGCCAATCCGGTGGATAGCCTGCGTGATGAATAAATACAAAAACTGTAAAAGAACTTTATTATGATAGGAAATAATTTAAAGATCGCTTGGCGAAATATGGCCAACAACAAACTTTACTCGATCATCAAGATCGGCGGGTTCGCTTTTAGTATTGCCATTTGCATTCTTATTGTACTGTACATTCGCCATGAAACCAGTTATGACAAAATGTATCCCGACATGGACCGTGTTTTCCGTCTTATCGTTTCGGCACCCGATGGTGATAAAGTGAGGCAAACCTTTGCCTTTCCTGCCCCAGCAGCTAAAACCTTGCAAGAGGAAATCCTAAGTGTAGAATTAGCCGGCCGCATTTTACCCAATACATTATTTGGTGCCGGAAGCAATCTATTTACGGTAAATGGCCGCGCAGAGAATTACCTTGATAAAGGATTTGTTTATGTCGATCAGTCCATTTTGGAAATATTTCCACTTCCGGTCGTACAAGGACAGCTATCACATGCGCTGGACAAACCCAATGCGATAGTCATTACCAAAAGTAGGGCTGAGAAATATTTCAAAGGAAATGCTGTAGGGCAGACGATCTATCTCAACAATAATAAAAGTATTTTATATAACATAACGGCTGTCATCGATGATGTTCCGAACAATTCCAGCCTCTATGGTTATGATTATTTTATATCCCTTGCAGGCGAACCATTTTACCCGGGTGAACAAAACAATTGGGGCGCAACAAATTACATTACCTATGTAAAACTGAAGGAGAATGCAGATATTGCCAACGCACAGGGTAGCATTTCAAAAAACTATATTCAGGACCATTATATTCTGATTAATAAAAAAAATGGAATGAAAATATCGCCCGAAATGATGCAGTCAACCGTCTTACTTCAAAACGCCCTCGATATGCACCTGCGTTCTAAGAATGTGTCGGAATATGGCATGGCTACGCAATATCAAGGTGATATTAAGATGGTCTGGATATTTGCTGGCATCGCATTTTTTATTTTATTGATCGCTTGTATTAACTTCATCAACCTATCCACAGCGAATGCAGCAACGCGGGCAAAAGAAATCGGAATTCGCAAAACCATTGGATCCAATCGAAAGACACTGATTATCCAATTTATGACCGAAGCGATATGTTACAGTCTTATTTCACTTCTTATAGGGTTATTATTAGCCTTCCTGTTATTACCACTATTTAACAATCTAGCCAACAAAGCGCTGTTTATACCGTGGACAGTGTGGTACTTTGTGCCTTCGCTGATTTTGAGCATGTTGTTCATCGGTATCCTCGCTGGCTTATACCCAGCGTTCTATTTATCAGGATTTCAGCCGATCAACGCATTAAAAAGCAAATCGGTTACGAATCCTAAATCTTCATTATTGCGCAATGGACTGGTTATTTTCCAGTTTGCAACATCTATTATATTGATCATCAGCGCACTCATTGCAAATCAGCAAATCAGTTTTATGCTTAATAAAGACATTGGCTTTGATAAGGATCAGGTCATTGTACTTCGTGGTGTAACGGGAATTGCCTCCCAGGCGAAAGAATTAAAAAATGAATTAAAAGCCATTCCAACAGTTCGTGATGTCTCTATTGGCGACTATTTACCGGTTCAATTGGATGGTGCAAAAAGAAATGGAAATCTTTTTTGGGCCAAAGGCAAGGAAGATCTTGAATTAGGTGAAGGTGGGCAATTCTGGAATATCGACGAAAGTTACCTTTCCACTTTTGGTCTGAAGCTAATAGCCGGCCGAAACTTCGATCCACATATCGCATCGGATAGTACAGGTGCTATTGTTAACAAAAGAATGCTTGCTGATTTAGGCATCAAAGGAAATCCCATTGGTACACAAATTACTAACGGCAGGACATGGACCATTATCGGTGTCGTCGATAATTTTATCTTTGAATCAATGAAAGATGAGGGCTACTACCCCGTTTGCATGACCCTTGCCAATAGTCCTTCCATGCTTTCTATCAAGACCAAATCGACGGACATGTCCAAAACATTAGCCGACATTAATACCGTTTGGAATAAGTTTTCGCCGAATCAAAAAATCGACTATAATTTCCTTGATGCCGGCTTCGCTGACCTCTATCAGGATGTCCAACGGACTAAAAATATCTTCAGCTGCTTTGCCTTTGTAGCCATTTTTGTTGCCGCCCTGGGACTTTTTGGACTAGCAACATATGTGACCCAGCAACGTACAAAAGAAATTGGTGTCCGTAAGGTTCTCGGTGCCAGTTCCATCCGATTACTCAAATTACTCTCCGGAGATTTCATAAAATTGGTCTTTGTAGCCTTAGTCATTGCTACACCTGTTGCATGGTGGGCAATGAATCAATGGCTGGCGGATTCAATTATCGCATAGAAATCAATTGGTTCTACTTTGTTCTGGCAGGAATAAGTGCAATCTTAGTTGCTTTTGGGACGATTAGTTATCAAACTTGGAAAGTCGTCCGTGCCAATCCGGTCGATAGTTTAAGGGATGAATAAAGTCAGAAGATCTTAAAAATTGGTGTTTGTTGCCTTGGTAATTGCCTGCCTGTTGCGTGGTGGTCATTGAACCAATAGCTTAGGGGAATGAATGTTCGATTCTGGACGTAAACTGTTCGAAATCGAACATTCAAAAACAAAACAAAAACACGATAAGTTATTTATAATAAAACTATTACGACACTGGCAAGGGGATTGTAATTTTAATTGAGTGAAATAATTCTACTTGGTTTAAGCATACATATCCAGCGTAAGATGACAAAAAATGATTTCAAACTAGCTTGGCGTAAACTCTTAAAAAACAAAGGATTTACTCTTCTAAATATAATTGGATTGACCTTGGGTTTTACCGGTTTTATCCTTTCCTATCAATACATCAATCGAGAGACCAGCTACGATAAATGGAATCCACATTACAAGGATATCTACCAAATTGGCCTTGAAGCAGAAGGTGCATTTACGGACGAAACTTCACCTTCTCTGGCTCCATTGCTAAAACAGAATTTACCTGATATCGTCTATGCAGGTCGAAAAATAGTTTACAATTATGGAAGTTATCCCCTTTTTGGTGAAAAAACAGTCCTTATTAAAAATGCTGCACTGATTGACTCCTCAGCCGCACGAATCTTTCAAATCGAAAATGCGACCGGACCGCTCTACAAAAACAAGGATCAAAAGGATGCGACCATGGTCAAAAGCCATATTGCCGAACAACTATTCAAAAAAGAAGACTTAAATTTTGACAGCCCCCAGTCGATTCCAGCTATAAGCCTTGCTCTAGGTGTGCAGGAAACAATCTACGGTACAATCAAAGAGCAAGGTCTATCCATGATTGATTACGATCTCCTGTTTATCCGTGAACCGCAGGACCTTTTCGCCAATAATAATCCTTTTTTGTATCAAACTTATATTCAAGTACGTCCCGGTACGGATATCACGAAGTTGACCAATCGCATCAACGCGCTTTACCAGAAAGAAATTGCACCGAAAGATAAAATCCGCTCCTCCAGTTATGCCAAAGGGAGGATCTACCTAGACCCACTGTCCAACCTTCACCTTCGGCCAAAAACAGGAAGTAACACGGCTTATATCATCACGTGGATTATTGGTATTCTCTCCGTTTTGATCCTCTTACTCGCCTCTGCCAATTTTGCCAATATGATTATGGCACAAGCGGATCAACGCATTAAGGAACTCGCGCTCAAAAAAATATTGGGAAGCTCACGTTGGGCTATCGTTAGGCAATTGGTACTGGAAGTATTTATTCTGACTTTCAGTGCTGCAATTCTAAGTTTCGTTACTTTGGCCCTCACAGGAAATATTCTCCAAAAATGGTTTAATGATGATCTTAAGGGTTATATTTTGAGTTCGGAGACAATCGCCCAACTTGCTATTGCCGTACTATTGACAACAATTCTATCGGCAATATACCCAGCGATCATACTCTCTGGCTTCAAATCTGTTAATCTCCTAAAAGGTGGACTGACTTCCATTCTCAAAAAGGGCACATTTCGAAACGCACTACTAACTTTTCAGATCAGTATGGCCATCCTATTTATATCGGGCATGCTGGTTATTAGGGCACAGCTAAATTATATGCAGCAGGCGGATAAAGGATTTGAGCCTGCACAGGTTGTTAATTTCAAAGGAATAGGCATGTATTATGATTCCAAAATTGATGGTTCCTATCAACAACTAAAACGTCGGTTAGAAAATGATCCAAGTATTGCCTCTGTTGCATCAGCGACAAATATTCCAGGGGAAGGCGAACAACCTCCCAAAATGGATTTTTCCTATGCTCAAAAAAACGTTTCGTTTGCACATGTCGGTATTGATCCTGGATACTTCAAGACGCTAAATATCTCCAGTATACAAGGAAACACCACTGTTTCAATAGATCAACTGCTTCACGATTCCTTGGCCAACTATGCTATTATCAACGAATCTGCAGCCAAAAATTTAGGACTCGAAAACCCGATAGGTGCTAAAATCAAAGGCTGTGATGTCACCTTTGAAATTGTTGGCTTAGTCAAAGACAGTAAAGCTTATGGCTTTGAAAATGTAGTTCAGCCGAGCCTATATTCATTTAAAAACGAATGTGGTACTATGCGCTTTCAGACAACCCTCATGGTCAAAACAAAACCGGGAATGGTTGATCAGGCCATCAATACAGTCAAAGCAGAATGGGAGAAAAATCCATCCGCAAAAGATCTGCCTCTTGATTATTCTTTTATGGATGAGCAATATGCTTTACAGCACAAAAAACAGCACGAATTGCAGACTGCTTTTAATAGTTTCACCAGCCTTTCGGTTATCATCGCGGCCTTAGGGCTATTTAGTATGGCGGCGTATCAGGCGGCATTACGAAAAAAGGAAATGAGCATCCGCAAAGTACTGGGGGCCTCGGTACAATTGCTCTTTATTCAATTGAACAAACCATTTTTCAAGCTCTTTTTAGTCGGGATCGGCATAGCCCTTCCAATAGCCTATCTACTCATGAATAAATGGCTTTCCAATTTCGCCTATCATATTCAGCTGTCCTGGTGGTCGTTTTTGATCCCAATATTTTGCATATTTATCCTCATATTGGTTTCCATCAGCTTCCAATCTATAAAAGTCGCAAAAACAAATCCAATAGATAGCCTGCGCGATGAATAAAAGATAATTTGAGCGGTAAAGGGCCCTATTCCCCAGTCGAACAGTAATTATGATGACTAATAAAAATATAAAACAAGAATATCTAAGATCTCAATACTAAAAAATGATACAATTAAAAAATTTATTCAAGTGGTATAACGTAGGTGGTACACGCTCATTCGTCCTTAAAGATGTAA
Source organism: Sphingobacterium sp. UBA2610 (assembly GCF_002339225.1). Taxonomy (NCBI): domain Bacteria; kingdom Pseudomonadati; phylum Bacteroidota; class Sphingobacteriia; order Sphingobacteriales; family Sphingobacteriaceae; genus Sphingobacterium; species Sphingobacterium sp. UBA2610. Next base: position 185,819 of record NZ_DDKA01000034.1, on the reverse strand, counting down.
GTCTCGATATTGCTGAAGGTGATTTTATCTCCATCATGGGGCCATCAGGGTCTGGAAAATCAACTTTATTAAATATTATCGGTATGCTTGATGAACCTGATGAGGGTGAATATATCTTTATGGGCGAGAATGTATTGGAAATGAAAGCAAAGAAAAGAACGCAACTATATCAATCCCACATAGGCTATGTATTTCAAGCTTATCATCTCCTGGATGAATTGACCGTGTATGAAAATATCGAAACACCCTTGATCTATAAAGACATTTCAAGCAAAGAAAGAAAAGCTATTGTTGCCGATATGCTTGATCGCTTTGGCATTGTCGGGAAGAAGGATCTCTTCCCGGCCCAGCTATCCGGTGGTCAGCAACAGATTGTCGGTATAGCGCGTGCATTGGCGGGATCACCGAAGTTATTGCTGGCCGATGAGCCTACGGGTAACTTAAATTCCAAACAAGGCGAAGAAATCATGGATTTATTCAAACAGCTCAACGATGATGGCGTTACAATTATACAAGTAACCCATTCTGAAAAGAATGCCGAATATGGTAAAAGAGTTGTCAATATGCTGGATGGTCAGCTCAAATAATTGTATGCCAATTTAACCTGGATAATCCCTACGCAGTACATCAATGACGGTAGGGATTTTTTTAGCTCATATCTCGAATCAATTAGTTAACTTCGTTATGATGAATGAGAGAGAGTTAAAATCGCTAATATCCCTGTTGGACGACACCGACCAACAGATTATTCAGGAAGTGGAGCACCAGTTAAAAAGCCAAGGTCCTGAGATTGTACCCTATTTGGAAAAATTTTGGGAGTCCAGCTTCGATCCTCACATACAGGGTCGATTAGAGAATATTATCCATGAAATTCAATTTGATCAGACCAAAAACGAATTACAGATTTGGAACCTGAGTAACTCATTCAATCTACTGGAAGGATTAATTATCCTCAATAATTATCAATATCCTTCTTATGAGGATCATAAGATTGTTTTAGCGATAGAAGACCTCAAAACTGAGGTATGGCGCGGTTTGCATTACGACATGAGCCCGCTGGAAAAAGTGAACCTGATGAATCATGTTCTTTTTGGCTCCTTCGGCCTAACAGGAAATACAAAGGATTATCATCATCCACAGAATTCCTATATTGGTCAAGTACTCGATACCAAACAGGGGAATCCCTTAACCCTATCCTGCATTTACAGTATCATTGCACAAAAATTGGACATTCCGATCTACGGTATTAATTTACCCAAGCATTTTGTATTGGCGTATATGGATTCGGATGAAGAAGGGAATGAAAATGTGCTGTTTTACATCAATGCCTTTAATCGTGGGCAGGTTATGCAAAAAAGCGATGTAAATTCATTTTTGAAGCAACTGAACCTCAATCCGGATAGAGAATTCACCTATCCCTGCGATAATGTGACCATCCTTAAACGAGCTTTGCGAAACTTGATGTCTGCCTACGAGGAACATGAAAGTTCAAACAAGCAACAGGAAATCAAAGCGCTTTTCCAGTTGCTTGCTTAAACTGCACGTTAGAAAATATTAGCTTCACGAGCATCTAAAAAGATATAATTCGGCGTCAAAGAGCCATAGGTTTTCGCTGCAATATCGGGTTTTATATTGCCTTCACCTAGCAATGGAAAACGCGAAATTGTACGATTCGTTAGATCAGAAACATAAAAGAATTTCCCTTGTTCTGTACGATCATCAATGGCTATCCCCCAAGGTTTTACTAAGCCTGTATTAGCCCCACCGATGACGTAATCAGGCGCCACAGTTTTGTCCGTGCCTCCACTAAATAAGGTTTTTGGATCTTTGAAAAATAGCACTTCACTACCGGAAGTTACCGCCAACAAACCCTTTTTGGGTGCATAGGATACCGAGCCTAATCCCGTTTTACCATTGATATATACTTTCATCACTGGCGTAAATCTAGTGGAAGCTACAATGGTATCGCGAGGACGGTCGATGAGTTCTTGTTTGAGTTGAGAATATACAGCAAAACCACTTCTATTTTCTGTTCCTTCATTATTAAAACCAATCAGCACCAATTTCTCATTACTATCACTTGTATTGCTATTCAATAAAGTCAGTGAACTCGGAACCAGGTTCCCAAGGTTAATCTGTTTGTCAATGATTGGTGCTCCACCTTTTGATCCCACTTTTCCACTTGGTGTACTTATCGCATATAACATGGAATTACCTACTCCGCGATTTGTAACCGCCAAAAGAAATGGTGTTGTTACAGATCCAGATGTACCATTTTGTTGGGCATACGTATAATAGGCCAATCCCCTAACATTCGTAAAACCGCGGTATCCAATAGCACCTGCATTACCGGGAATTCCATAGATCTCATTGGCAAATGGAATCACCTGAAGAAAGGTATCCTGTGCCGTAACACTCGCCTGAAAGATAGCCCGGGCAGCAGCATCAAAAAGAATTGGTCCGCCCCCTTTTGCCGGAGAAAGATATTGATAGATATTATCTAAATTGGTCGTATCAGCCGGATCGATAATCATCATGTTTTTAAGCGCAGAATTGTTCTGGTCGTAATCCGAGAAAGAAACATATAATCTAGAGATCAAAGTAGCCCCCGTTCGTACAGGCTCATCATCCAGTTTCTTGCAAGAAGTAAAACCTATTACACTGGCAACGAATAGGATAATACAGGATTGAAACGAAAATTTCATATATTTTTTATTAAAAATAGCGTATTGCGTTAAACATACAAATCTACTAATATATGCAGAATATCAATGAATTTATATGATTCTTTTAGGGGCAAACCCGTATAAGTAAAACGGAAATATTTGTCAATCCGCTACTTTTTGATTAAAATTGCCTTTGTTTTTGTTAGCACATACGATTATGGAAAATAAGGAATTTGTAAGGGAGACGTTGACATTACCGGGAGAGGGCAAAAAATTACTTTTACACTCCTGCTGTGCTCCGTGTTCTGGAGAAGTGATGGAAGCACTCATTGCTTCGGATATCGATTTTACAATCTATTTTTACAATCCCAACATTCATCCCCGCAAAGAATATGATTTACGCAAAGACGAGAACATCCGATTTGCGGAAAAACATAATATCCCTTTTATTGATGCGGACTACGATGTTGATCATTGGTTTGATTTGGCCAAAGGGATGGAGCAAGAGCCTGAAAGAGGCATCCGTTGCACGATGTGTTTTGATATGCGTTTTGAAAAAACGGCTGAGTATGCGGCTGCCAATGGCTTTGATGTGATTTCAAGTTCGCTGGGTATCTCCCGTTGGAAAAACATGGAGCAGATCAATGATTGTGGTTTACGTGCTGCCTCCCGCCATGAAGGGATGGAGTATTGGACTTTCAACTGGCGTAAGAAAGGTGGTTCTGCCCGTATGCTTGAAGTCTCCAAAAAGGAGAAATTCTATATGCAGGAATATTGCGGCTGTGCTTATTCGCTACGCGATACTAACAAATGGCGTATGGCAAATGGGCGCGAAAAGATAGAGTTAGGCAAAAATTATTATGAATAAGTCCTGTTACTGGTGTATATGAAGCTTTGCTTCGGAATATTTGAAAAAATATTTCTATCCTAATGATTTTATACATACCTTTGCAGGCTCAAATGCAAGATTGTGAAACATCTAAAACAATATAGAATTCCCTTTTCGGGGCTCAACGCTGGAAAGCACAATTTTGAGTTTGACATTAATAAAAAGTTCTTTGACTGCTACGAACATTCGATTGTAAAAGATGGCAATCTGAAAGCAGAAGTTGAATTGCAAAAACAAGAAAATCTTTTGATTTTGCATTTTGATATCCAAGGCGAAATTCAATTGACTTGTGATACCTGCTTAAAAGAGTTTATGTCACCGATTTCAATTCAAGAACGAATATTAGTCAAATTCACGGATGAAGATTGGACAGATAATACCGAAGAGGTGTTGATCTTATCCAAAAGCGACCATGAGTTGGATATAGCTGAGTTATTATACGAATACATTAATTTAGCTGTTCCCTATATCGTCAAATGTGAAGAGCAGGGACAAGGCATACAATGTGATCCTGAGATGCTCGCGTTATTTACAAGCGAGCCTGATTCAGAGGAACAAAAAGAAGAAGAAATTATCGACCCACGTTGGGAAGCATTGAGAAATATTAAAAATAACTAAAACAAGAATACGAGATGGCACATCCAAAACGTAAAACTTCTAAATCAAGAAGAGACAAAAGAAGAACACATTATAAAGCTGAAGCTCCAAGCTTGACAGTATGTAAAGAAACTGGCGCAGTTCATTTACCTCACCGTGCATATACTGTAGACGGAAACTTGTACTACAACGGTAAATTGATCATTGAAAATACAGCTGTTGTCTAAGGTAAACCTTTCATAACACCAAAACATCCCAGACAAGCACTATTTTAGAAATTTGCTTTACTTTGGGATGTTTTTTGCGTATTATTGATTTACTAAATAATAACGGATGAAGATTGGTTTAGATATTTTAGGAGGAGATTATGCTCCTAAAGCAACGATAACAGGTGCTATTGAAGCACAAAAACAGCTTACTGGAGACCAAAAAATAGTCCTTTTTGGTAAAACTGAAGAGACTAAACAATTAATCAATCAAGCCGGAGGAAATTCATCTGACTTTGAATATGTGGAGGCTCCAGAAGTCATTGCAATGGGTGAACATCCAACCAAAGCAATAACTCAAAAACCCAACTCAAGTATTGCGAAGGGATTTGAATATTTAAAAAACAAAGAAATTGACTCATTCGCTTCTGCTGGTAATACTGGCGCCATGCTTGTGGGCTCAATGTTTAGCGTTAAAGCTATCCCAGGCGTATTACGCCCTGCAATAGCATCCATTGTTCCCAAATTAAAATCAGGCTTCGGAATCTTATTGGACGTCGGCGCTAATGCGGACTGTAAACCAGAGATGTTGAACCAATTTGCAATCTTGGGAAGTGTCTTTGCCGAACATGTGTTTAATGTATCCACCCCTAAAGTGGGATTATTGAATATCGGAGAAGAAGAAGAAAAAGGAAACATCCTAACAACCTCTACCTACCCCCTACTTAAAGCCAACGACAAGATTAACTTTATCGGAAATGCAGAAGGCCGTGATCTGTTCAGTGACCATGCCGACGTTTACGTCTGTGATGGATTTACAGGCAACGTCGTCTTGAAACTCGCAGAATCATTTTATGTAGTGACGTTGAAAAAAGGTTTTAAAGATGATTTCTTCGACCGATTCAACTACGAGCAGTACGGCGGTAGCCCGATCTTGGGAGTTAATGCTCCTGTCATTATTGGCCATGGTATTTCGACACCTGAGGCCATTAAAAATATGGTTTTATTTTCAAGAGATATGATCGAGTCTAAGTTCATTGACAGCATCAGATCTATTTTCAATTAGAGTATTTATGTCAAAGATTCACGCCGCAATCACGGCTGTAAATGGTTACGTTCCGGATTATATCCTTACTAACAAAGAATTGGAAACAATGGTCGACACCAACGACGAATGGATTGTTTCCAGAACGGGAATCAAAGAGCGTCGCATCTTAAAAGGTGAAGGTCTTGCTACTTCAGATCTTGCTGTACCTGCAGTGCAAGGTTTATTGAAAAAAAGAGGTATAGCTGCTACAGATATTGACCTTATTATCTTTTGTACAAGCACACCAGATATGCTGTTCCCTGCGACTGCAAATATTCTGGCCGATAAAATCGGAGCTACAAATGCATGGGGGTTTGATCTTCAGGCTGCTTGTTCAGGTTTCTTGTTCGGTCTGAATACAGGAACACAATTTATCACTGCTGGTACACATAAAAAAGTCCTTGTTATCGGTGCAGATAAAATGTCTTCGGTAATAAATTATCAAGACCGTAATACCTGTATCCTATTTGGTGATGGCTGTGGTTGTGTATTGTTGGAGCCAAATGAAGAAGGCATGGGTATACAGGATGCTATTTTAAAAACCGATGGTTCCGGAGGACAGTTTTTGAATATCAAAGGTGGAGGTTCACTGAATCCGGCGTCGCATGCAACTGTAGATGCAGGATTACATTATGCTTACCAAGAAGGTCGTACGGTATTTAAATTTGCAGTAACCAATATGGCTGATGTAGCACATGAAGTTATGATCAAAAATAACTTAAAGTCAGAAGATATTGCTTGGTTGGTACCTCATCAGGCCAACAAACGTATTATTGATGCAACTGCAGAACGTGTGGGTCTTCCGGAAGAAAAAGTGATGGTGAACATTCAAAAATATGGAAATACCACCAGTGGTACTATTCCTTTATGCCTATGGGAATGGGAATCTCAATTGAAAAAAGGAGATAATCTTATCCTTGCAGCTTTTGGCGGTGGTTTCACTTGGGGATCCATCTATTTAAAATGGGCGTATTAATTGTCCATTTTATGGTATAATTTATTACTTTTGACAGTTAGAATTTTTTAGAAACAAACAAAACCTAGAATACTATGGGTATGGATATCAAACAAATTCAGGACTTGATTAAATTCGTTTCAAAATCAGGTGTGAATGAAGTCTCAATTGAAGAGCAAGATTTTAAAATTACAATAAAGACAAATCAAGAGCCTACGTACGTAACAGCTACTGTTCCTGCTGTTGCTCCAATTGCTGCTCCTCAAGTTGCACAAGCAGCGGCGCCAGCTCCGGTAGCTAACCCTGCAGCACCTGCTGCAAGTGCTGAAGCAAACTTGATTACAGTCAAATCACCTATGATCGGTACATTTTACCGTTCGGCTGGACCTGGTAAACCATCTTTCGTTAATATTGGTGATGATATCAATACCGGTTCTGTATTATGCATCATTGAAGCAATGAAATTATTCAACGAAATTGAATCTGAAGTTTCAGGTAAAATCGTTAAGATTTTGGTAGAAGACGCTCAACCTGTTGAGTTCGACCAACCATTATTCTTAGTTGAGCCTAAGTAATTTACAATTACGTAAATGAATACATGTAGCCTCCAAAGGGCTACATTTTTTGCAAACTTCATAATTCAAGACAATGTTCAAAAAAATATTAATTGCAAATAGAGGCGAGATTGCCCTGCGCATTATCCGTACCTGTCGTGAAATGGGTATTAAAAGTGTTGCAGTATATTCGACCGCTGATAGAGACAGCTTACACGTAAGATTTGCGGATGAAGCAGTTTGTATTGGTCCTCCACCGAGTAGAGACTCTTACTTAAACATTCCAAATATTATTTCTGCAGCTGAATTGACAAATGCAGATGCGATTCATCCAGGATACGGTTTCTTATCGGAAAACGCACGCTTTTCAGCAATCTGTGCAGAATATGGTATCAAATTCATTGGTGCTACTGCAGAACAGATCGAAAAAATGGGTGATAAATCCCGTGCTAAGGATACCATGAAAAAAGCTGGTGTTCCTACAGTTCCAGGATCGGATGGTTTGATCTCAAACGTAAAAGAAGGTATTACATTAGCGAATGAAATCGGCTACCCAGTAATCATCAAAGCAACTGCCGGTGGTGGTGGTCGTGGTATGCGTATCATTTGGAAAGATGAAGAGTTCGAACCAGCTTGGGATTCTGCACGTGTTGAATCTGCTGCGGCTTTCGGTAACGATGGCATCTACCTTGAAAAATATGTAGAAGAACCGCGTCACATCGAATTCCAAATTGTGGGCGATCAGTTCGGTACAGTATGTCACCTATCTGAACGTGACTGTTCGATACAACGTCGTCACCAAAAATTGATCGAAGAATCTCCATCACCATTTATGACTCCCGAATTGAGAGCTGAAATGGGAGAGGCTGCTGTTAAAGGTGCTAAAGCTGTAAACTATGAAGGTGCTGGTACAATCGAATTCTTGGTTGACAAACACCGCAACTTCTACTTTATGGAAATGAACACTCGTATCCAAGTAGAACACCCTGTAACGGAAGAGGTAATCAACTTTGACTTGATCAAAGAACAGATAAAAGTGGCCGCAGGAATTCCGATCTCTGGTAAAAACTATGAACCAGGAATGCATGCAATTGAATGTCGTATCAATGCGGAGGACCCTTTTAACAATTTCCGCCCTTCACCAGGTAAAATCACCAACTTCCACTCGCCAGGTGGACATGGTGTACGTGTAGATACACACGTTTACTCTGGTTATTCAATTCCGCCGAACTATGATTCTATGATTGCTAAATTGATCACTGTTGCACAAACACGCGAGGAAGCAATTTGTACCATGGAACGTGCGTTAAGCGAATTCGTGATTGAAGGGATCAAAACAACCATTCCTTTACATTTGAGATTGATGCGCGACCCTAACTTTAGAGCCGGCAATTTCACGACAAAGTTTATGGAAACTTTCGACCTAACGGAATATCCAGCAGAAGATTAAATAAAATTATCTTTACATACATAAAAAATACCATTCTTTACAATAAGAATGGTATTTTTGTTTCCAAACAATTTTTATGAGTACACCTAATTCGAAAGATCTAATACAAGCTATTAAAGATAAAGGGAAGAATATAGAAGCAGAAATGTCTTTTTTTGACCACCTTGAGGTTTTGAGATGGCATTTGGTCCGTTCAGCAATTGCGATCTGTATCTTTGCAGGTATTGCCTTTACATTCTACGATTTCGTATTCAACGATATCATCATGGGGCCAAAGAATCTAAATTTTTGGACCTATCGCATGATGTGTAAAGCCGCAGATGCTTTCAATTTAGCGGACTTCTGTGTCAAGAAAATTCCTTTTAATATCATCAATACCGAACTAGCAGGTCAATTTATGCTTCAGATAAACTCCTGTTTATTGATGGCTTTGATGATGGGCTTTCCTTACCTTCTTTTTGAAATCTGGTTATTTGTAAAACCAGCACTGACCGATGTGGAAAGACGGTCTGCACGCGGGTTTGTTTTTTACTCTTCTTTATTGTTTATTTTAGGAGCACTCTTCGGATACTACATTGTTGTACCCTTATCCATCAACTTTCTAGCCAACGTATCCCTAAGTGATGAGATCGTCAACCAGATTACCATTGATAACTACCTTTCTACGATAGCAACGTTAACATTGGGCTGTGGAATTGTTTTCCTACTCCCGATACTGGTATTTATTCTCTCGAAAATAGGCATTATGACCCCTGAATTTATGCGGGCCAGCCGTCGTTATGCAACTGTAATTATTTTAGTGATAGCAGCTATCATTACACCTTCCGCAGATATCATCACCATGCTGACCGTTGCAGCACCAATGTTCTTATTATATGAGATAAGTATCATGGTTTCGGCCGATGTCAAAAGAAAAAAATTAGCACAAGAAAAATAAAATAACAATAAAATGAGCAGCGTAAAGAAAATTGCGATTGGAAGTGACCATGCCGGCTTTGAATACAAAACAGCTTTGGTAAGTTTTCTAAATGAACTGGGTTATGAGGTAACAGACTTTGGAACAAACTCTCCAGATTCAGTTGATTATCCAGATTTCGCACACCCAGTTGCATCAGCAGTAGAAAATAAAGAAGCTGATGCCGGAGTCTTGATTTGTGGAAGTGCAAATGGTGTTGCTATCACAGCTAATAAACACCAAAATATTCGTGCTGCTATCTGTTGGTTGGAGGAAATTTCGGCTTTAGCCCGTCAGCATAATGATGCGAACGTGGTATGTATCCCAGCACGTTTTATCGACCTTGACCTCGCTAAAAAGATCGTCAACACATTTATAAACACGGAATTCGAAGGTGGGCGTCACGCTAACCGCGTAAACAAAATAGCTTGTAGCTGTTAGGTAAATTAACATATTTTAAGAAGCGGATGAAAAGCAAATTACACTTTTCATCCGCTTTTTTTTATATATTGTGCAGATAACGACACCTGTTATATCAATTAAGGAGATGATACGCAGCTGATCTGGTTAATTAAATTACAAAATAAGGTACTGAAAGTCACACTAGTAAAAAATAAACAATGAAGAAAATATACAACCTGCTTTGGATAGCATGCGCTCTGATGAGCTGTGCAAATGCACAGGACGTAAACAGTAAATATGCCGATGAAATCACGGTAGAATCTACACAGAAGCATCTGCGCACTTTAGCTTCTGTCGATTTTGAAGGCCGAGGAACCGGCCAAAAAGGCGGACGTCTGGCAGCAGAATATATTGCCAATGAATTTAAAAAATATGGACTTAGTGCACCTGTCAACGGATCCTATTTCCAACCCCTGCAACTAATTCGCAACAGCTTTAAAGTAAAGCAATTTAGTATTAACGACAGGCCCTTCCAGCATGGTAAGGACATTTTCGTCATTGGCAACAACGAGAACAAATTCTTCGAAAGCAATGAAATCGTGTTTATTGGTTATGGCATAGATGACCCCAAGTATTCGGATATCTCGGGCTTGGATCTCCACAATAAGATCGTTATGTTGATCAATGAGAATGAGCCAACAGATGAGAAAGGAAATTCATGGATTAGCAGCAAAAAGACTGCTTCGGACTGGGCAACAACCCGAAATAAAAAAGTCAAAGAGATCCTTAAACACAATCCCAAAATGGTATTAGCGATCAATAGTCAGCTGTCCCAACTTTTGGAGGATGCGGGAGACCGTGCTATTGAGGGTCGTTACAATTTGGCGGTGGACCAACCTGCGCCGGAAAAGTCGCCAATGATCCCTGTAGTCAACATTACAGACCATGCCGCAAATTATATACTAAACCTGGCGAGAACTAACCTTGCTACTGTTGTTGCAAAGATTAATCGTACGGGAAAACCTAATTCCTTTGTTATTTCAACAAATTTTAAAGCTGAGTTTGGCACCAATGCGGCTGCTTTAGCTGATCCAAACATTCTTGGCTATCTGGGAGGAACAGATAAAAAAGACGAAATCGTTGTGATCGGAGGCCACTACGACCATGATGGAATGGATTCCAAAGGCAATATCTTCTTTGGGGCCGATGACAATGCCTCGGGCACAACAGCCGTCCTTGAATTGGCACGCGCTTTTTCGAAAGCTAAATCAACAGGAAATGGCCCACGTCGCAGTATTTTGTTCATCACCTATGCTGCAGAAGAAAAAGGTTTACTAGGTTCCAAGTTCTATACAGAAAACCCCATATTTCCATTGAAAAACACCGTTGCTTGCATCAATATCGATATGATCGGCCGTGTCGACGACAAGCATCTCAAAGGCAATCATGATTATATCCACGCTATCGGTTCAGATAAATTGAGCTCCGAGTTATATGAGATCAATAAAAATGAGAATGAAAAACATACGAAACTGGAGATTGACTATATGTATGACAATCCAAAGGATCCTATGCGTTTGTACTATAGATCCGATCATTATAACTTTGCCAAGAAAGGTATTCCTTCTGTCTTTTATTTTTCGGGCCTGCATCCGGACTACCACACGCCTGCAGATACCTATGACAAGATCGACTTTCCATTAATGGTAAAACGCGAAAAGCTCGCATTTTACACGGCATGGCAAATAGCCAATAGGGAAAATCGCCTGGTCATCGACAGTAATAAAGAGTAAGGTCAAATTATCGGCTTTATCAAGGATTATTTTGTACAATACAAAAAGCAAGTAAATGATTGTTTACTTGCTTTTTTATGTACTAAAATGACCTTTAGCATAAACCTTTTATTCACAATTATTGTTATCTTTAATACAAAACAAGTATAATTTATGGCTTTTGTAGATTACTATAAAGTGCTTGGCATTGATAAAACAGCTTCAGCTGATGACATCAAAAAAGCATATCGAAAACTAGCCCGTAAATACCACCCTGATGTCAACCCCAATGACAATGAGGCCAAACAACGATTTCAGGAGATTAATGAGGCAAATGAAGTATTATCCGATCCCGAAAAGCGCAAAAAATATGACCAATACGGTGAACATTGGCAACATGGAGAGGAGTATGAAAAAGCGCAACAACAATACCGTCAGTCACAATCTAACGGAGGAAATCCATTCGGCGCTGGAGGAAATCCATTTGGTGGTGGCGGTTCCCATGAGTACACTGGAAACTTTGATGATGGGCAATTCTCTGATTTCTTCGAACAGATGTTTGGTAGCAGACGCGGAGGAGGCCGCCAAAGTACATTCCGCGGCCAGGACCTTAATGCGGAGCTCAGCTTAACCTTACAAGAAGCTTACACGACACATCAACAGACCTTCAATATCAATGGAAAAAGTATCCGCATCACGATTCATGCTGGCGTGGAGGATGGTCAAAAGATCAAACTGAAAGGTTATGGCGGAGAGGGCATCAACGGTGGCCCAAAAGGAGATCTCTATATCACTATCAACATCACGCCTGATGCCCGTTTTAAACGTCAGGGGAATGACTTATACACAACACTTGATATAGACCTCTATACAGCTATTTTAGGCGGTGAAGCAACTTTAGATACATTCGGCGGCAAAGTTAAACTGAAGATTAAAGCCGAAAGTCAAAATGGTGCAAAAATGCGACTTAAAGGAAAAGGATTCCCCTTGTATCGCAAAGAAGGTGAATTTGGCGATCTGTATGTCACATTGAATATTCAAATGCCCAATAATCTGTCTGCCGAAGAAAAGGCCTTGTTCCAACAATTGAAGGATTTAAAACACTAATCTTATGGAAACGACACTCATTAAAGTCATCGACTTCTGCCAGTCCAGAAAGGTTGAAACAACATTCCTGCAAACCATGGAGGAATACGGACTCATACATATTGTCATTCAACAAGAAGAACCATATATTGATGAAGAAGAGCTCCAAAAATTGGAACGCTTTTCAAATCTCTACTATGATCTTGAAGTAAATCCTGCCGGAATTCAGGTTGCCAGTCACCTATTGGAGAAAGTTGAACAGCTCCAAAATGAAATTTCACATTTAAAGAATAAATTGAAAGCCCTGGATTATTGATCCAAGGCTTTCAATTTATTTCGTTAGAATTTGACATCCCGCTCTGTATTCACCTTGGTCTGCCAAACAATCTTGTCTTGCAATGTGGTATATAGAATTTCATAATCCCCTTTACAAGTCACAAAGGAACCATAAAAATCACCAGGCTTCATCACGCGGTAAACAACCAGTTTTCGTTCTCCGTCAACTTCACCATAAGCTTTCATTAACATGTAACCTGTTTTATTCACCTTTTCTTCCGGAATTTTATAATCTAAATGCGAACGGCTACTACCATCATCAGGACATAAAATCTCTGTGCGGCTCGGGGTAAATTTATAACGATCGCGATACATAGCAACATTAGACATCACTACATCCTTCGCCCACGCGATATCGGTAAAATCCTCCGGGAAAAGAAAGATCAGCGACACCATTTTCTCTTGCCAAAGGCGCCCATTAAACGGAATTACAAAATGAAGCAGCTTTTGCCCCTTAAAAGTTGTAGTTGTATAAAAATATCGTCCCTCCTTATTTTGCTCCCGTTGAAAAGAACTTAAATCAAGTAGGTGATTTTTTTTCCCTTTTACATTTGGCGAGTTGTTGACTACAGCAAGCATGTCATACTGATATTTTCCTTCCAGATGTCCAGAAAACAAAACCTGATACGCGGTATCTGAATAGCGTAAATGGCGTAATACACGACGAAATCGATTGTCAACCTGCTTTGCATTAATCGGATTAGTCTTACCTTGCCAATTTTTATCCTCCATAATATCATCCCCGAGGAATACCGTAAGCTCTTTGTTAATATTAACAAAATACTCATCACCTTGTACAGCAAAACCGTTGGGAACCACTTTATAGGACTTACAGGAAGAAAGCATGGCCAAAACCACAATAAAATAGAAAATTTGAATGAATCTGCTCTGCATATTTATGATCTAATCTTTACTTCTTTAAATTTAAACGAATCGGCAATGTGTAAGCCACGCGTACCGGTTTACCGTTAACTAATCCCGGTTTCCATTTTTTCGCACCTTTTAGGAGCTCCAATGCCGCCTCTTTGGTTCCATAACCAAGATCTTTTTTTACATCAACATGGGATAAACTGCCATCCTTTTCGACAATAAAAGCCACTTCAACAATGCCATTAACCTCCCGTTTAATTGCTGCTTCCGGAAAAACAAAATTATCGCCTACCCAGATCATAAAAGATCGCATTCCCCCAATAGGTGTTGGTTGCACCTCAACTTTATCAAAAGTTACTAAATCGGACTGAAAATCCAATGAAAGATTCCAGCGGTCGCTCTCATCTTCCGTCCTTATCGATTTTACTTCCTTGAGTTGTTTTTCCGTCTCTTCACCAGATTCAGCGCCCGGGAATGAATGAGATGACATCCGGACCTTTCTGCCCAATGTGTCAGTTTCCTCCCAATAGTACGTCGTTTTTCCGCCAACGGTAACGGGTAAGGAAAGCAGCGATCGAACGACTTTCCCATTGACGATTGCAGGTTTCCATTTCCCACTTGCTTTTACAGCATTTTCCACAGCGGATGCCAAGCCATAGCCCAAATCATTCTTAGCCTTTATATGGCTCAACTCACCATTTTTCTCCACGATGGCTGAGATGACAATTACCCCGATCATATTATTTTTGATTGCTTCATCACTCACGTGGATTCTACTGCTCAATCCCATGACATACTTTTTCATTCCTCCAACTGGAATAGCCATGATCTCAGGATCTTTGTAGACCTTACTGTCTTCATTTACCTGTCCATTTTTCAGCTCCTCAGACTGGCTCGGCAATGTCTGCTCATCAGTCACAGTTAAGCCATTAACGCTTTCTTCTACATCCGCTACCATAGCCTTGGCCCTACTCGTATTAAAGACCAACGTAGACCCCGCTACCACCAATAACATGGGCAGCACAATCACATATAACAAGCGTTGTCTTTGTACAGATTTATCTTTAAATAACATCGTGATGCGCTGCTTTAAAAAAGAATGATTGGAAAACTCATGTGAAAAAGCCAATTGATCTGTACGTAATGCATGAGCAACCAGCATTTCTGCATAAGCCACTTTATCGGTCGAGCAAATTTCATCTACAATATACTCGTGTTGAAACCTTATTTCCTTTTGAAAGAAATACACAACAGGATTGAACCAATTGAAAATTTTAAGTAGCTCAATCAACAGTAAATCATAGGAATGTCCCTGCTCAGCATGAACCTGCTCATGCCATGCAATATTCTTCTTGTTTTTAATCGATTTTCCAATCACAACCCGATTAAAAAAAGAAAAACTCAGGTACTCAGGAGAAGAACGCAATACCCGAACAAGTTGCTTGATCCGTATCGCCAAGAAAAAAAAGGCGATTCCCGCTCCTATCCAATAGATCTTGGCAAGAATATCCAACAAAAAAAGAGGTTTTTTTTCGATCGGGCTCCCGATTTCGACATCCATATATGTTCCTAAGTCGACCTGTGGAATATGATTGGAAATCATTTCCGTCTTGGGTAATTCAATAAAAATACCCACAGGAGCTAATAAGGAAAATACAACCATTCCAATCAGATAGATCCGGTTCCATTGAAAAAAAGTAAGTTTTCTAAAAATCAGTTTGTAGAGCACAAAACTGATAATCAATGAAATATTGACAATCAATAAGTAAATCATAATCAAAAAGTTTATAAAAGGGTATTGGTTGTTATTTATTACGTTCGATGATCGATAAGATGTCATCAAGTTCTTTGATGTCCAGCCTATTCTCTTCCAAAAAATAAGAGAGCATACGCTTGGGCGAATTATCAAAATAATTCGTTAATAACTTTCCTGTGATACCTTTCTTATATTCCTGTTTTGAAATCTTTGGTAAATATTGATGACTTTTACCAAAAGATTCATGCCTTACAAAGCCCTTTGTTTCGAGAATACGAACGATGGTCGAGACCGTGTTATAGGCCGGTTTCGGCTCCGGAAGTCGATCAATAATTTCTTTGACAAAGCCACGGCCCATCTCCCAGAGCTCTTGCATAATCTGCTCCTCAGCTTTCGTTAACTCTTTAAAATCCTCCATAACTCCTCAGGAATAAAATAAATACCAAAATAATAAATCAATACACAAGTTATAACTAAAATCATAGTTTTACAACTAATAAATTAGTTTAAAATACAAAATACTGATAATTAAACAATTAATTTACAACAATACGTGATATTGTCATCTTTATTCGTCGAAATTCTTTTTCCTTGAGGCTTTCAATTGAGACTGCTGTTTCTTTCGATCCAGTCTTTTCAGCACACTCGAATACGGAGTTTTGGTTTTTTTACGGGGTTTTGCTGGCACAAGTGCGCCTTCCACTATACGCTTAAAGCGATCGATTGCGATTTCTTTATTACGGATCTGCGACCGATCGATATCGCACTCCAATTGCAGTATTCCTTCTTTATTGATACGGTTTGCCAACGCGTTGAAAATCATTGCTTTTTCTTCAACAGAAGCAGCTGTGGATAGCGCAACATCCCACTGCAACAATACTTTCGATGACACCTTGTTTACATGTTGTCCACCTGCTCCACCCGATCTGGAAAACTTAAACGTAAGTTCTCCTATTACTCCTTCTAAATTCATTTATTTTTAAATGCTTCTTCTATTTTTTCCATCTTTTTTAATAGAAAGCTCAATTTTTCCACTTGATCCCGTTGTACTTCGACAAGTTCTTGTTCTTTGCGGATAATGAGATGATCTATTTTCTCATGCAATTCCCTGATTTCGAGTTCAGCCTTTAAGTTGACCATATAGTCATTTCTTGCACGTTCACGATCCTTATCTTCCTGTCTGTTTTGACTCATCATAATAACTGGAGTTTGCAAAGCAGCTACGCAGGACAAAATCAGGTTCAGTAAAATAAAGGGATAAGGATCAAAGCCTTTATTATTTAACCAAAAGATATTGGCCGCAATCCAGACAATCAAAAATAAGACAAAGGAAATAATAAAGGTCCAGCTTCCGCCAAACTCAGCCACTTTATCGGCAACCCGGTCTCCTACGCTGACTGGCTCCATATTATCTCCATCCAAACTTGCGCTGATCACTTTATTTTCCTTAAAACTGTTGATGACCTGCTGATCCAATTGACTTAACTGTCCAGACTCATCTTTCAGAAATTCGGCGATATAAGTTTCTTTAAATCGTGTCAACTCACTTGCGGCGATATACTTGTCCTTACTAAAACCTGGATATTCCTTTTTTATCAGCTTAAAAATGGGTTGTCGGATTGAAGCCCCCAAAATACGTTGTTCCGAAGGAAATTGCTGTCCTGAAATATCACTTATAAAGTTATCCATATACCGATTTAATATCTATTTAAAGATAGTGCTTTTTAACCAATCAAAAAATTCACAAAACTATGGCAATTGGTTTTTGTTATTTTACGCATAAATAGACGAAATTTGCAACACAAAATTCAGGAATAAGCATCTTCAATTTACCTTATTATCATAAAGTAAAATAAGAGGGCAATTGTCAAGCTAAAGAACTTCGTCGGTGCCACATGAATGAATAGCGTTTGTATGTAATGGACATTGCGAGTCTTGAACAACGACAATCAAAGTACTAACACGAGGTTCCCGGGAGCCTTTTAACAAAAAATAAACAGCGTTTATAACGGGATGCCGTTAAAATATGCGCTCAGACATAATTACGCAGATGAAAATAGGAATTGTTTGTTATCCCACCTTTGGTGGAAGTGGTGTAGTTGCAACCGAACTAGGAAAGGCCTTGGCCGCAAATGGACATGAGATTCATTTTATAACCTATCGACAACCTGCACGTCTGGATTTCTTTTCTGAAAACCTATACTATCATGAGGTAGCTGTTTCGCAGTATCCTCTTTTTGATTTTCTACCCTATGAATCTGCGTTAGCCAGTAAACTGGTTGATGTTGTTCGCTTCGAAAAGTTGGATTTGATCCACGTCCACTATGCCATTCCACATGCATCAGCGGCATTTATGGCCAAACAGATCTTACTCACTACCTACGGCATTAATATTCCTGTCGTGACGACTTTACACGGGACGGATATTACATTGGTTGGCAAAGACAAGAGTTTTAGTCCGGTCGTAACATTCTCCATCAATCAGTCCGATGGCGTAACCGCTGTATCACAGAATCTGAAAGATCAGACGCTTCAATATTTTGATATTACGCGCGATATCAAAGTGATTCCCAACTTTATTGACCTCGACAGATTTAGCAATAAAGATCGGTCACATTTCAAAAAAGCCATTGCCCCCGGCAATGAGCGTATATTGGTCCATACGTCCAACTTTAGAAAAGTCAAAAATACAGAAGATGTCATCCGTATTTTTAAGAAAGTACATGATGTTATCCCTTCCAAATTATTGATGGTAGGTGACGGCCCTGAGCGTCGAAATGCAGAAGAGCTATCCAGAGAACTTGATGTATGCAAGGACGTCCGTTTCTTGGGGAAACAGGATGCAGTGGAAGAAATATTGTCTGTATCAGATCTATTTCTGATGCCTTCAAGTTCGGAAAGTTTCGGTCTTGCGGCCTTAGAAGCCATGGCTTGTCAAGTTCCAGTTATCTCTTCCAATACTGGAGGGTTACCTGAGCTGAATGAAAACGGCGTCACTGGATTTCTCAGTGCTGTTGGTGATGTTGAAGATATGGCAAAGAATGCGATTTATATCTTGGAAGATGGAGAGCGCTTAGAAAAATTTAAGGAAGCGGCATTAAATCATGCGAAAAAATTCCAATTGTCCAATATTATGCCTTTATATGAACAGTATTACGGAGAAGTCATTAATCAAACAATAAAAGCACAATAAATATTATTTTAGGCTTAAGGGATAAAAAAAATATTTTATCTTTGACCTTTGGAAAATTTCCAAAAAAACAATTATGAAATACAAACGTATCTTATTAAAACTTAGCGGTGAATCCTTAATGGGTGACCAAAGCTACGGTATCGATATTAACCGTGTATCACAATACGCTAATGATATCAAAGAACTTCACGATCAAGGTTTAGAAATTGCAATTGTTATCGGTGGCGGTAATATATATCGTGGTCTAAGCGCCGAAAAATCAGGCATGGACCGTGTTCAAGCAGACTATATGGGCATGCTTGCCACAGTCATCAACAGCATGGCACTTCAAGATGCGCTTGAGAAAGTTGGGAAAAAGACACGTTTGCTTACTGCGATCAAAATGGAGCAAATCTGCGAACCATTTATTCGCAGAAGAGCTGTACGCCATTTGGAAAAAGGCCGTATTGTTATTTTCGGAGCTGGTACAGGAAACCCTTATTTCACAACGGATACCGCTGCATCTTTGCGTGCAATCGAAATCAATGCGGATGCCGTATTGAAAGGAACCCGTGTGGATGGTATTTACACCGCAGATCCTGAAAAAGATCCTACTGCAACAAAATTTGAAGAAATATCATTCACAGAGGTTTATGAGAAAGGATTAAATGTTATGGATATGACAGCCTTTACCCTTTGTCAAGAAAACAAATTACCGATCATCGTATTTGATATGAACAAACCAGGCAACTTATTGAAACTTGCTAATGGTGAACATGTCGGAACTGTGGTTAAATAATTTAAATCTGTAAAAAACGTAATCTTATATGAACGAACTAATTTCAATTGAATTGGACGATTGTAAAGACAAGATGTCCAAAGCAGTTGCTCACACCGAATCCGAATTAACTAAAATTCGTGCGGGTAAAGCTTCTCCATCGATGTTAGATGGAATTTCAGTAGACTATTATGGTAGCGCCACTCCACTTTCACAAGTGGCCAACATCAATACAACTGATGCACGGACTATTGTTATCCAACCTTGGGAAAAATCGCTCATCAACGCAATTGAAAAAGCTATCACTGACGCTAACCTAGGAATCAACCCACAGAATGACGGTATCGTTATTCGTCTGAATATTCCTCCTTTAACAGAAGAAAGAAGACGTGATTTGGTTAAGAAAGTAAAAGAAGAAACTGAAAGAGGCCGTATTGGTGTACGTAATATCCGTAAAGATGTCAACGAATCCATCAAAAAATTAAAAAATGACGGCGCTTCTGAAGATGAAATCAAAACTGCTGAAGGTGAAGTTCAAAAATTAACAGATGCATTCATTGTAAAAGTTGATAAATTGGCTGAACTGAAAGAAAAAGATATCATGACTGTTTAAGTTTTCCTACTTGAATAGAAAAAAGGTCTGAAAAATATTCAGACCTTTTTTATTGGTGTGAAGAACTCCGCACTCCTCCCCTAAAAAGAACTCTTCCCAACCTACAAGACATTGACCTTCCAAAAATTTTATGGGTTAAGATTCAGCATACACTTCAAAAATATTCCCTGTTGTACCATTGATTTCTGAACAAATAATTGTACATTGTACACTAACAAGTAATCAATTATATGATGAACAATTCTCGTCGTCAATTTTTAAAGCAAGCTGGAATAGGTCTTTCGGCAGCTTATCTGGTGCCCAACTTTATATCTTGTCAAAATAAAGCCGGTGCAATCAGCGACAATCCATTACAGAATATAGGCGTACAGCTGTATTCCATTCGCGATTTAATGGATAAAGATCCGAAAGGATCTTTGGAACAAATTGCCAAAATTGGGTATAAACATGTTGAGCTCTATGGGATAGACGCCACAGCCAAGCAGTTCTGGAAATTGCCTTACAAAGAGTTGAAGAAAATATTGGATGATAACGGTCTAAAAACACATTCAGGCCATTACGATATGTCCAAATACCTCAGTAAAGCGCATACCGACAAAGAAGATCTTGCGGCTTATTTTGATGCAGCAAAAGAACTTGGCCAAGAATATGTAATTGCTCCTGTGACACCGATGTTTGATCTGAATGCATTGAAAAAAGATGATTATCTCTATGCTGCCGAGCAATTGAATAAAGCTGGTGAACAGGCTAAAAAATTGGGTCTAAAAGTTGCCTACCACAACCATTTCTGGGAATTTAGGGATCTGGGCAATAATACGACCGGTGAAGAGGTGATGTTAGCATTCACTGAACCTGATTTGGTCGATTTTGAATTAGACCTTTTCTGGGCAGAAAAAGCGGGTAAAAACCCGATAGCCTTGTTTGAAAAATTCCCCAACCGTTTTAAACTATGGCATGTCAAAGATATGGATAAAACAAAATCCAATCCCATTGAATGGCCCAAAGATGGAAAATTGCCGATTGAGCAAATCTTCAATGACATCAAGTATACCGAAGTGGGGACCGGAAGCATCAACTTCCCTGAAATCGTCAAAGAAAAGAATAAAGCCGGACTTAAATATGCATTTGTCGAGCAAGACAATATCTATATGCCAGATAAGATCGAAAGTCTCAAAAAAAGTTACGATTATGTTCAGGCAAATCTTACAAAATAAAAAAAGGGAGCAATGCTCCCCTTTTTTATTTTGTAAGATTGTCAGCTTAGAATTCGGTATCTTCGACTTCTACTGCGGTCTCGATTACTTTTCTCGCCAACTCTTCTTTAAATTCGATGATATTCTTGCTGATTGTTTCATCATGTGTACCCAGAATCTGAGCTGCCAATATACCTGCATTCTTCGCCGCATTTAAAGCGACAGTTGCTACAGGAATACCATTGGGCATCTGAAGGATAGAAAGTACCGAGTCCCATCCATCAATGGAATTTGATGATTTTACAGGTACGCCTATTACAGGTAAATGTGTAATTGAAGCGACCATTCCGGGCAAATGCGCCGCACCACCCGCTCCAGCAATAATAACTTTCAAACCACGAAATGCTGCATTTTTGGCATAATCAAACATACGTTGTGGTGTACGATGTGCTGAGACGATCGTTACCTCAAATTCCACCCCAAGGGTTTTGAGCACATCTATCGCATCCTGCATAACAGGAAGATCTGATTTGCTTCCCATGATAATGCCTACCTGGGCCTTATTATTGACTGACATAGTATTGTTTAAGCTTTAATTTTTAATATTTCTTGTACTTTTCTTGCATTGAAGATCGCTTTCTCCCGGTCATCATTGATAATACAAACATGGCCCATCTTACGGAATGGCTTCGTATATTTCTTTCCATATAAATGGATATATACGCCTTCCATTGCCAACACCTCTTCTACACCCTCGTATTTGGCCAATCCTTCATAGCCAGGTTCACCTAACAGGTTAATCATAACGGCGTTCGTTCTGCATCTGGTATCACCTAACGGTAGATTGAAGATAGCTCTTAAATGCTGTGCAAATTGCGACACATAATTACCCTCTATGGTCTGGTGACCACTATTATGCGGACGCGGAGCCAATTCATTGACCAGAATATCACCATTTTTCGTTAGGAACATCTCTACAGCCAATATACCCACGATCTGTAGATCATCGGCAATCTTTTTTGCTATAGCCTCTGCGCGTTGTTGGATCTCTACACCATACAAAGACGGCGCAATCAAAAATTCCACCAAGTTAGCCTGAGGATTAAATTCCATCTCTACCATTGGAAATGTAGACACCTCACCTTTATCATTCCGGGCAACAATGACCGCAATTTCTTTTTCAAAATCTACCCATTCTTCAATTAAGCTGGGTTCTTCGAAAGCATCTTGTATATCTTGTTGGTTAACAATCTTCTTTACCCCTTTCCCATCGTATCCATCCTTACGCAATTTCTGGATATAGGGTAAGTTTAACGAGGCATTCACTAAATTATCTTTATTGGATATCAATTGAAATGCCGAAGTGGGGATATCATTTTGTTTAAAAAATTGCTTTTGCAGACCTTTATCTTGAATCAGACGAATGATACGTGATTGTGGGTACACGATAACGCCCTCGCCTTCCAGTTTCTCTAAAGCATCTACATTCACCTTCTCAATCTCGATCGTGATCATGTCCAAATCCTTACCGAAATTATAGACCGTTTCAAAATCGCCCAATGAACCACATTCAAATTTATTGCACAACTTGCGACAAGGAGCATTCTTATCCGGGTCCAATACATGAACATTTACATTGTAATTAATGGCTTCCTGGATGAGCATTCTTCCCAGTTGACCACCGCCAAGAATACCCAATTGCAATTCACCATAAAAATCTTTTGCCATAATTGATTTAAAATCTTATAAAATTTATCTTTTAAGCTTTTCCGCTGAACAATTGCTCACCCAACAAGCTTTCTTTGTCTATCTTTTTTTGCAACTCAATAAAAGCACCAATTAATGCCTCGGGACGTGGCGGACAGCCCTGGACATAAACATCCACAGGGATCACTCGATCTACCCCTTTGACCACATGATAACCATGCTGCCAATATGGACCGCCACAGTTGGAGCAAGAGCCCATCGAGATAACATATTTAGGATCGGGCATCTGTTCATATAGTTTCTTGATACGATCGGCCATCTTAAAAGTAACCGTTCCAGCAATAATGATCACGTCGGATTGCCGTGGAGAAGGCCTTGGGAATACGCCCATCCGGTCTAAATCATACGTTGAAGCCATTGCCCCCATCATTTCAATGGCACAGCAAGCAATACCAAAGCTCATGGGCCACATTGAAGACAACCTTGCCCAATTCAGCAAATCATCTAATTTGGCAACAATAACACCATTATTCTGCAATTGACTATCTAAACTCATGCTTACTCAGGTTTTTTAAATCGAGGTTTAAAGGCTGGTTTCGGCGTCGACACCTGTTCATCTGTCGTCGTTTTGTGCGCGACAGTTTCATCTCCAAGACCTGCATAATCACGCACCTGATACGTCCTACTATTCAGGCTTGCATAGGCACTATCCGGGATAGCTACAGGAACTTTAGGTAAGGACACATTCGGTTTAACCCATTCCAAATCGCCCTTTTTCCAAACAAAAACCAATCCTAAAATTAAAATGCCAATGAACATAGCCATTTCAATCATGGTAAACCACCCCCATCTTCCATCTGCCGCAATATATTCGGACTGTCCAAATACAGTGGCCCATGGAAAAATAAAAATAAGTTCTACATCAAAAAGTAAAAATACAAGGGCAATAACATAGAACCGTGGATTAAACTGAACCCAAGAAGAACCAATGGGATCCTCTCCACATTCGTAAGTACCAGATTTGATGGGATTATTCTTTTTCGGAGAGATTAAACGTGCTAGAAAAATGGTCGCACAGACTAACAGCGCCCCTATCAGCAGAATGATAAGGATTTTGCCGTATTCCGATAATTGCGCGGGGTCATCCATAATAATTACAAATTTAACAAATATTTCGTTTACTCGGGTGAGGAACTTGAAATTACGAATTATTTCTTTAAAAACAGTTCGAATTTTAAGGCATTAATGCCCCGTATCCGGTCTGCAAGCAGTCCCTAATTCATCTGGTGCAGCACTTAGCAGCAACCGAAAATTAATCGAAAGAGCAATGCCATGTTCAAAACCTTCATGACTTTGCAGACACCAACAGCAATGAAAGCGGACTGAAGGTTCTTTCTGGCCAATAAGATCAGACATTTTCAGAAAAAAAAGAGGGCATCGTATAAAACGATGCCCTTCTTATGATGTAACTATTCTCCAAAAATTACATTTTTCCTGGCATTTTGGGCATATTACGCATCAATTTAGCCGCCATCGCCGGATTAGACATCTGCTTCATGACTTTACGCATATCACCAAATTGTTTCAATAACTTATTCACTTCATTAATATCAGTACCTGATCCCTTCGCAATACGTAAACGACGTTTTTGATCAATGACATCTGGGTTTTCGCGTTCAAAAGGTGTCATGGAATCGATAATCGCTTCAATGGGTTTGAAAGCATTGTCATCGACTTCAATATCTTTCATTGCTTTCCCAACGCCAGGGATCATTCCCATGAGGTCTTTCATATTACCCATTTTCTTGATTTGTTGAATCTGGGATTTAAAATCGTTGAAATCGAATTTATTCTTACGGATTTTCTTTTGGAGCTCTGCGGCTTGCTTCTCGTCAAACTGTTGCTGTGCACGTTCCACTAAGGATACCACGTCACCCATACCCAAAATACGAGAGGCCATACGATCAGGGTGGAATACATCCAATGCATCCATCTTTTCACCTGTACCAATAAACTTGATAGGCTTATTAACGACAGATTTAATCGATAAAGCTGCACCACCGCGTGTATCACCATCCAACTTAGTCAATACTACACCTGTAAAGTCCAGACGGTCGTTGAACGTCTTAGCTGTATTCACGGCATCTTGACCAGTCATTGAATCCACAACAAATAGGATTTCGTCTGGCTTTGTCGCCTCTTTAACTGCTGTAATCTCAACCATTAAAGGCTCATCGATGGCCAAACGACCGGCTGTATCGATGATTACGACATTATTTCCATTGCGTTTTGCTTCTTCCACACCGGCTTTGGCAATCGCAATAGGATCGTTAGATTCACGATTCACATACACTGGTACGCCCACTTGTTCGGCAAGCACTTCCAATTGATCGATCGCTGCAGGGCGATAAACGTCACCAGCCACCAACAATGGTTTTTTATTCTTTTTATCTTTAAGGTACAAGGCCAACTTACCGGAGAAAGTTGTTTTACCAGCACCATTCAAACCCGCAATTAGAATGACTGTTGGATTTTTTCCAGTCTCAAGCTCCGTAACAGATCCGCCCATCAAAGCTGTCAACTCATCGTTCATGATCTTCGTCAACAATTGGCCCGGGGAAATACTTGTCAGTACATTTTCGCCTAAAGCTTTTTGTTTAACATCGTCGGTAAAAGTTTTGGCAGTTTTATAATTCACATCGGCATCCAACAACGCTTTGCGAATTTCTTTCATCGTTTCTGCAACGTTGATCTCGGTAATACTCCCCTGTCCTTTTAATACTTTAAAGGCCCTATCTAACTTATCTTGAAGATTTGAAAACATAAAATCTGAATCTTATTCTATATAAACAGCAAAGTTAAAAAAATTGTCTATAGTAACCTCATTAACACCCCATAAAAAATGCGACTATGAAAAATAATCACATTTTTGTAGGATAAAGTTACAATATCCGTATTTAATCACTTCTACGGCCACCGAATAAAATAGACGCATAATACAAAAGTGTTACCAACGCACTTAACGCCGCTACGACATAAGTCATCGCTGCCCATTTCAAAGCATCTTTCGCACCGTCATGTTCTTCGCCATTATAGGTTACACCAGCATGGTTTAACCATTCCAGTGCGCGGTTCGACGCATCAAACTCTACGGGCAAGGTGATAAAAGAGAACAGGGTCGTAATAGCCAAAGCCCCCACTCCAACAGCTAAAAGCCATGGGTTACCCCCTTTGGAAAAAGCAAATAGCATAACACCCAGCATCAATACCCATGATGTCATTTTAGAGGCCACATTTACCATCGGAACCATTGCCGAACGGAATCCCAACCATTTATAGGCTTTGGCGTGCTGTACAGCATGGCCACATTCGTGCGCCGCTACTGCTGCAGCTGCAACACTGCGGCCACTGTAAACTTCAGGACTTAAATTTACGGTTTTATCTGACGGATTATAGTGATCTCCCAAGCGATCTGGAATAGACACTACCTTTACATCATATATACCGTTATCATTCAACATTTTTTGCGCAATCTCAGCTCCAGACATCCCATTGCTCAAAGGCATTTCGGCGTATTTCTTAAATTTGTTTTTGAATCTTGTTTGGACAATCAGGCTTACCACCATTATTCCAATAAATAAAATCAAGTACATAGCTATTCAATCGTTTTATTTTATTATATGACTATCAAACCTTATTCCAATCGTCGAAAAAAGGCATATGCATGAATTTCTAAGATAAAAAAAGTCTTTGACCTGACAAAAAGAACAGGTTCATCTGATCTCCACATGACATAATTGCCAGATCATTTGGGCAGACTCCATTTTCAGCTTCGTACAGTGAAACACCTGCGCTATTTAACAAGAATCCAAGATGTAGTCTCATCGGTGAGTATTGGAGATGCGTTTTATTTCAAGTTCGATCAGGGAGCTTATTATTGAAGCAAATGGCTTTTGAAAACACGATGCTCAACGGATTGTAGCCTTGCTATACTATTAAGACAAAGATGAGAAACTAAGACAAAAGACGAGAAACTACAAAAGCGTCGAGACTTCCTATGGCTCCAATTAGGAATGCAAATAAAAAGGGGCATTAAAAAATGCCCCCTTTATTATAAATAGCCCATTTGCAGGGTAAGATCAGTACCTTCAATCATTTTACGTAAATTGCTCAATGCGTAGCGCATCCTCCCTAAAGCAGTATTGATACTTACTTCGGTTATCTCCGCAATATCTTTAAAACTCATATCACAAAAGTGACGCATAATAAGCACTTCTTTTTGATCGTCCGGAAGCTTTTGAATCATTTTTTTAAGGTCTACATCAACCTGCTGTTTGAGCATTTTTGACTCTGCGCTTTCATCACTAAATTCGAGCACCTCAAAAATATCAAACCCGTCGGCATTCACAATATTCGGAGCACGTTTTGCTTTTCTAAAAAAGTCAACAATCATATTGTGCGCTATACGTATAGCCCAAGGTAAAAATTTACCTTCTTCATTATATTTACCGGATTTTAAGGTGTTGATGATTTTTATGAAAGTCTCCTGGAAAATATCTTCAGCAAGATATTCATCTTTAACTTTCATATATATGGAAGTATATATTTTCGATTTATATCGATTCAACAATGCCTCTAGACCGGACTCTTGGCCGCCGACATACATTTGGATCAACTCTTGATCGCTTTTACTTTTTAAAAGTCTCATACGTCACTTACTTTTTTAGCAGTTCGCAAATAAATTATCAGTTCTGTGTTAAAATGTAAATGTTTGCCGTATAAACTATCCTTTCTTATTGTAAAACAATCAATTAATCTAAAACCAAATTACCGTAAAATAAATGAGTAATCAAATTATTACAATTTATTTTAAGATTTTTTAACATTTAAAAATAAGTTATCTACCTCATAATTCCAAAATAAAGGTTCTTCGACCACAGTACGCCCCTTCAGACAAGATGGAATAACAACCTCGAACAGCTCCAAAATAACAAGTTTTAAAGTTACTACTTCATACGGACTTTATAGGGAGCTAATAGGGACCTTATAGGGACCTCATTCGGATGAATACCTATAAAATCCGTTTAAAGTCCGTATAAGATTGTTGTTAAGTTCGTCTAAAAAGTTAAGTTGATACGAGACTGTAACGGAACTATTCTTTCTAAAATAGCAGTAGAAAAAAAGACGGGATAAAAAAAGCGGAACCACCGCATCGGTAATTCCGCTTTTTCTATTCCTATGGAAAAAGTCTTATTTATACAATGGGAACTCAGCCATCATTGCTTTTACTTTACCATGGATCAAATCCAGTTGCGCATCATTAGATGCATTTTTCAATGCCTCATCGATCAATTCACCGATTTGAATAATTTCATTCTCTTTAATACCACGTGTAGTGATTGCAGCAGTACCAAAACGTACACCTGAAGTCACAAAAGGAGAACGTGTATCGAAAGGAACCATATTTTTATTTGTTGTGATACCCGCTTTACCCAATACAGCTTCGGCTTCTTTACCAGAAATATCTTTATTGCGTAGATCCACCAACATCAAGTGATTGTCTGTACCACCAGAGATGATCTTATAATCTCTTTCTACAAAGAATTGCGCCAATGCAGCTGCATTTTTCTTTACCTGAACGATATATTCCATATACTCATCGGATAAAGCCTCACCATAAGCGATTGCTTTAGCAGCGATTGTATGTTCTAAAGGACCACCTTGTGTACCTGGGAATACAGCTAAATCCAATAATTGTGTGATTGTACGGATTTCACCTTTAGGTGTTTTGATACCCCATGGATTTTCAAAATCTTTACCGACCATGATCATACCACCACGAGGGCCACGAAGCGTTTTGTGCGTCGTTGTTGTAACAATATGGCAATGTGGAAGTGGATCATTCAATAAACCACGCGCGATTAAACCTGCAGGGTGAGAAATATCTGCCATCACGATAGCACCAATTTCGTCTGCAACTTTACGGATGCGTGCGTAATCCCAATCACGAGAATAAGCAGAAGCACCACAGATAATCATCTTTGGTTTTTCACGAAGCGCTGTTTCTTCCAATTGCTCATAGTCAATTAAACCAGTGTCTTCTTTTACACCATAAAATAATGGTTGATAGATCTTACCCGATAAGTTCGCTGGCGAACCGTGTGTCAAGTGACCACCGTGAGATAAATCAAGACCTAAAATTTTGTCGCCAGGTTTGATTGTCGCCAAAAAAACAGCCGCATTTGCTTGAGCACCAGAGTGAGGCTGAACATTTACCCATTCTGCGCCAAATAATTGTTTTGCACGGTCAATTGCGATGGTTTCGATCTCATCCACAACTTCACAACCTCCATAGTAACGTTTTCCTGGGAGGCCTTCTGCATATTTATTTGTCAACACTGAACCAGCAGCTTCCATCACTTGTTTTGAAACAAAGTTCTCTGAAGCAATTAATTCAATACCTTCTTCTTGGCGTTTAAGCTCATCAGCTATTAAATTAAAAATGGCTTGATCTCTTTCCATTGTTTTTAAATGTTGTAAAGTAAATTTTGTAGTTTATTTTAATGCCTCAAAGATAGCATATTCCATAAAGAATATCGACAAAAAGTCCTATTTAATTAAATGTTCTTAGAAAAACAGCCTTATTAATGCGAATTACCTAATTAGGTCGGGATCATTTTATGGTACTATCGGACAAAATAAGCGGACAAAGAATTGAATGTTTCGAAAATGTCAAAAAATCAAGGTCAAGCAATTTGCCGTTAAAAAAATGTATTTTTGTATTGGATTGGCTAAAACACTATTACAATGAGTACAGAACATACAGCAGTTGCTCCTGTTTCTTTAACAGAGGGGGCAATCAAGGAACTAAATAAATTAAAGGATCAACAAGAAATCTCTGATGATTTTGGTTTACGTGTCGGTGTTGAAGGCGGCGGTTGTTCCGGTATGAGTTATATCTTGGGCTTTGACCAGAAAAAGGACGGCGATAACGAATACGAAATTCAAGGAATCCGCATCTTTATGAACAAAGCACATGGCCTATATCTTGCCGGAATGGAAATCGACTTCAAATCGGGACTCGATGCAAGGGGCTTCACATTTAATAACCCCAATGCAACAAGTACCTGCGGATGTGGAAGCAGTTTTTCAGCATAACTGAATTTCAGTACAAATGAAATAAGAAAGGGACTGCCATAGGTAGTCCCTTTGTCGTAGTAGACACCACACTCATTTTTTGTCGGTTGATCGAGGAGAGATTTCAAAAAGTTCAACCTCGATTTAATGATATAAGCACAACAAAGCCCTCTTTCATTTTCCATCATAAATCACTAAATTAGCGACCTTTAGAAAAGAAGCATACAACAGTCTGATGTACAAAGAATATAAGCAGTTAAATTTACCCGAGATAGGTAAAGAGATTTTGACCCGTTGGGAACAGGAAAAAATATTCGAAAAAAGTATCAATAATCGTCCTGAAAGCAAGACCTATACATTTTTTGAAGGTCCGCCTTCTGCAAATGGAATGCCTGGAATTCACCACGTGATGGCACGTACGATTAAGGATATTTTCTGTCGTTACAAGACTTTGAAAGGTTACCAAGTGAAACGAAAAGGCGGCTGGGATACCCATGGTCTGCCCATTGAACTTGCTGTCGAAAAAGCTCTTGGAATCACAAAAGAGGATATCGGCAAAAAGATTACTGTAGAACAATATAATGACGCTTGTCGCAAGGAGGTAATGAAATATACCGATGTATGGAATGACCTAACCACCAAAATGGGCTATTGGGTTGACCTTGAGCATCCTTATATTACTTACAAGAATGAATACATCGAAACCTTATGGTATTTATTAAAAGAACTTTACAAAAAAGGTCTTTTGTACAAGGGGTATACGATACAACCTTACTCTCCGGCAGCAGGTACGGGATTGAGTTCGCATGAACTTAACCAGCCCGGCACCTATAAAGATGTTAAAGATACCACCATCGTTGCAGAATTTAGACTGATCAAAAGTCAGCTTCACCCAGCTATAGAAAAATTAGTTGACGACGATGCGGAGGATGTAGCATTCATTGCCTGGACGACCACGCCATGGACTTTACCGTCCAACACAGCTCTGGTTGTAGGCAAGAAAATAAATTATGTGAAGATCCGAACGTTCAATAAATATACCGGTGCGCCTGTATCCGTCGTATTAGCGAAAGATCTGATCAGCAAACATTTTAAAGCGGAAGGAGAAAATGCATCCTTCCAAGACTATAAATTGGGCGACAAAGTAATTCCTTGGGAGCTTGCAGCAGAATTTGTAGGCGAAGAACTTGTTGGCTTGCGTTATGAGCAATTGTTGCCTTATATCACCAGCGAGGACTTACAAGAAAATGCTTTCCGCGTTATTCCAGGCGACTTTGTTACGACTGAAGACGGTACCGGTATCGTTCACGCTGCTCCTACTTATGGTGCGGATGACTTTCGTGTCGCAAAAGAACATGGTGTACCGGGCATCTTGGTGAAAGATGAAAACGGAAAAGAGGTACCTACTGTTGACCGTACCGGACGTTTTGTAAGTGAAATCACAGATTTTGCCGGAAGATTTGTCAAAGAGGAATATTACAGCACAGAGGAACGTTCAAAAGAAGACTTCAAACCCACAGACGTGTTGATCTCTATCAAACTAAAAGAGGACAACAAAGCTTTCGATGTCAAAAAATATGAGCATACCTATCCACATTGTTGGCGTACAGACAAACCTGTTCTATACTATCCATTAGATAGCTGGTTTATCCGCACGACAGCAGTGAAGGAAGATTTGGTTGCATTAAATAAAACCATCAACTGGAAACCTGAAGCAACCGGTACCGGCCGCTTTGGAAACTGGTTAGAAAACTTGGTGGACTGGAACCTTTCGCGTTCGCGTTACTGGGGAACTCCACTTCCTATCTGGCGTTCAGAAGACGAAAATGAAGAAGTTTGTATCGGCTCCTTACCTGAATTAAAATCCTTATTGGAAGCTTCTTTGACCTCAGACGTTTTATCTGACGATGAAAAAGCGAAAAATAAAGCTTACTTGGATAAATTCGACACCGAGCAACTGGATCTTCACCGTCCATATGTTGACGATATCGTTCTTGTTTCTGATGCCGGACAAAAGTTATTCCGCGAACCTGATCTGATAGACGTATGGTTTGATTCAGGCGCAATGCCTTATGCACAATGGGGATTGGATCACGAAAAACTAGCCAAAGGCGAAGAGTTTCCTTTTAAAGCTGGATTTGATCATGCATACCCTGCAGACTTTATCGCTGAAGGAGTTGATCAAACACGGGGTTGGTTTTTCACCTTACATGCGATTTCTACAATGATGTACAAATCGGTTTCCTTCAAAAACGTGGTTTCCAATGGCTTGGTGTTGGATAAAAATGGAAATAAGATGTCCAAACGCCTAGGCAATGGTGTTGATCCATTCTCGACGATCGATCAATACAGTGCCGATGCAACACGCTGGTACATGATCAGCAATGCCGCACCATGGGACAACCTTAAATTCAATATGGAAGGATTGGATGAAGTCCGCCGTAAATTCTTTGGTACTTTATATAATACCTACGCTTTTTTTGCATTGTATGCCAATATCGATAAGTTCTCGTATTCAGAACCAGATATCGCTTTGGAAAAACGTCCTGAAATTGACCGTTGGATTATCTCCTTGTTAAATTCGTTGACCAAGGAGGTAGACGAATACTTAGCGGATTACGAGCCTACAAAGGCCGCGCGCGCTATTCAAAACTTTGTTGATGAACATCTCAGCAACTGGTATGTCCGTCTTTGCCGTCGTCGTTTCTGGAAAGGAGATTATACAGAAGATAAAATTTCGGCCTATCAAACACTTTATACATGTCTTGATACGATTGCGAAATTGATGTCCCCAATATCACCTTTCTTCTCGGATAGATTATTCCTGGATTTGAATTCAGCCACTAACAAGGAACAAGTTGAATCTGTTCACCTGGCGAATTTCCCGGTTTATAATGAAAGTCTAGTCGATAAAGATCTGGAAGAACGCATGGCTTTAGCGCAGGATATCTCATCGCTGACACTTTCTTTACGGAAGAAAACTTCCATCAATGTACGTCAACCATTAAACAAAATTTTGGTTCCGGTACTTGATAGTGCTTTCCAAGAAAAGGTAGAGAAAGTAAAAGATCTGATACTTTCTGAGACCAATATCAAAGATATCGAGTTCATTACAGATACCACTGGTATTATTAAGAAAAAAATAAAACCAAATTTCAAAGCTCTTGGCGCGAAAGTTGGTAAGGATATGAAGTTAGTTTCTTCGTCTATCCAATCGTTGACTATAGATCAAATCAGCACGTTGGAATCAACAGGCGAATTGGCCCTAGCAGGCACGCCATATACGATTTTACTGAGCGATGTAGAAATTATAGCAGAAGACGTTGAAGGATGGCAAGTAGCGAATCTAGGTAAATTGACCGTAGCATTAGATGTACATATCACCGAAGAATTGAAAAAAGAAGGTTTGTCAAGAGAATTGATCAACCGCCTACAAAATCTAAGGAAGGATAAAGGATTAGAAGTCACTGATAGAATTAACGTAAAGTTAACAGCTGCTTCAGAAGTGGTCAATGCTGCCAACGAAAATTTATCGTATATTTGCACCGAAATTCTGGCCGATTCATTGGTATTTGAAGATTCACTAACTGAAGGAGAGACCATCGAGATCGATGGCAAAGAACTTAAGGCATTAATCCAAAAAAATTAAATTATGGCAAACAACAACGAGAAAACACGCTATAGCGATTCAGAATTACAAGAATTCAAAGATATTATCTTGGACAAGCTTAGAATAGCAAAAGAAGAGCTTTCCTCGTTGACCGCAACGCTTAATAACAGTAATGCTAATGGTACCGACGATACTGCTGGAACGTACAAGACATTGGAAGACGGTTCAGCTACTTTAGAAAAAGAGCAAACAAATCAATTGGCTGCTCGTCAAAAGAAATTTATCGACAACCTAGAAGCAGCGTTGGTGCGCATCGAGAACAAAACGTATGGTATCTGTAGAGAGACCGGAAAACTGATTCAAAAAGAACGTTTGAAAGCTGTTCCACATACAACGTTGAGCATCGAAGCGAAAAACAAACAATATTAATTTTAGGCATTAAATATATGGTCTTTGCTTAGGCAAAGACCATTTTTATAACACAATGAAGGGTTATACGAAACCGATCGCGCTCATCGTAGCGATACTTTTAATAGATCAATTGTCAAAAATATGGGTTAAGCTCACAATGACAATTGGACAAAGCCACCATGTATTGGGCAAATTTTTCCAGATTCATTTTATTGAAAACAATGGAATGGCCTATGGTATGGAATTTGGCGGTGATTATGGAAAATTATTTTTGACGGTATTTCGTATTTTAGCCGTAGCTGGTATTGGATACGGCCTGCATTACATGATCAAAAATAAGTATAACCGTGGTTTCATCTTGAATGTTGCCCTAATTCTTGCCGGTGCCTTAGGAAATATCATCGATTCTGCTTTTTACGGTGTCATCTTTAGTGAAAGTACCTGGTATGATAAAGCAAGTTTATTCCCAGCAGGTGGTGGTTATTCTTCCTTCCTGCACGGAAAAGTGGTCGATATGCTTTATTTCCCATTAATTCAAGGCAACTTCCCTTCTTGGGTGCCCTTTTGGGGCGGTGAAGAGTTCCTCTTCTTCCGACCTGTATTCAACATTGCCGACTCGGCAATTTCTGTTGGGGTGGTTTTGATCCTGTTATTTCAAAAACGGTATTTCAAAACAGAAAAAGAAGAGAAATCCAGCATCCACAGTGAAATCGTTGAAGATTAACGAAATATCCCTAAAAGCCTTGTTAATCCCAAGGCTTTTATTTTTTTGTACATATACCCCAATACAACTATCTAAACTCTACTATTAGCATGAAAAACATTAGCCTACTTCTGACATTTTGCGGCCTACTAGGAATCCAAATAGCACAGGCACAACAGATCGAAGTTTCCAACTTAAAGAAACATATCTATTACCTCGCTGACGACAAAATGCAGGGACGGGGAACGGGCAGTAAGGAAGTATTTCAAGCTGCAGATTATATTGAAAAGGAATTCAAAAAATACAAACTTGAGCCTAAAGGTGAAAAAGGGTACCGCCAATCCTTCAAAGCCAAAGTCTGGAAAGTAAAAGTTGCAGACAGCATTCGCAATGCAGATAATATCATTGGATTTATTGACAATGGTGCAGACTTAACAGTTGTTATAGGCGCACATTACGATCACTTGGGAACAGGTCGTCAAGGAAGTTCAAAAGACTCCTTAGGAGTAGGCAAAATCCACAATGGAGCCGACGATAATGCCTCTGGTACTGCTGGTTTATTGGAGCTCGCACGTTACTTTAGCAGCAACAATGAAAAAGAACCCTACAACTTGTTGTTTATTGCTTTCGGAGCGGAAGAATTGGGATTAGTTGGTTCCAAATATTTTACGGAACACCCTACCCTACCATTGGAGAAAATCACAGCCATGCTCAATATGGATATGATCGGCCGTTATAATCCCAGCAATGGCCTTGCTGTAATCGGCTATGGAACAAGTAGTCAATGGCCAGCTATATTCAAAGATGTTCAGGCACCTATAAAATTTAATCTTAGCAAGGATGGCAACGGCGGATCTGACCAAACTTCATTCTACAAAAAGAATATACCGGTGTTGTTTTTCCATACTGGTGGACACCCAGACTATCATATGCCGACCGATGATGCCGATAAAATCGATTATAACGCTTTAAAATCCATTTTGGATCTAGAAAAAACAGTAGTTGAAAATATCATGAAACAATCCAGTAAAATGGATTTTATATGGACCAACTAAAACAAAAAAGGCGGATTTGTGTCTAACAGCATGTGATAATCTAGCTTTTTATATGCTCAAATACTATAACAGAGATTAGTAAATTAGTTTGTAGACATACACGAATAAACTAAACAGCGCACTTAAGACCCTGCAAACGAGTCTTTATAAACAGGTGCTTGGATATCATTTAATTATTGTTGATGAAAAAAATTCTAGTGACAGGGTCCAATGGATTCCTTGGCCAAAAAGTCGTTGATTTACTTGCTAAAAATGACCAATATGATGTTGTCGCCATTTCAAAGGGTCCAAATCGTAACCCGAATCAAGTGAATTATGCTTTCTTTCAGGTAGACCTATCGGATCGGGAAAAACTGACAGATTTTTTATCTGCACAAACTTTTGATGCAATTGTACATACAGCAGCTATGACCAGTGTGGAAGCTTGTGAAGCAGATCAAGCAGCATGTCAATTGCTTAACGTCGATCTCGTAGCCGATCTGGCTTCCTATTGTACTGCACATCAGACACAACTGATCCACTTATCCACGGACTTTGTATTTGATGGCAAAAAAAATGCGCCTTATGATGAAACAGATCTCCCCAATCCACAAAGTGAATATGGGAAGAGTAAATATGCTTCCGAACAAGTGCTTGTACAATCCAACTGTAATTATGCTATCCTTCGCACGATATTAGTATATGGGATCAATGCTGACCCCAATCGTTCGAATCTAGTATTATGGGCTAAAAGTAAGTTGTCGCAAAATGAACCCATAAAAGTAGTCAATGACCAATGGAGAATGCCTACCTTTGTGGATGATTTAGCTTATGCTTGCCAACTCGCTATTGACAGAAAAGCGCAGGGAATATTTCATATTTCAGGAGCAGAATTAATGTCGATCAATGAGGCAGTCTACAAAATTGCAGACTACTGGCAACTAGACAAAGGACTGATTTCAGAGATCAGTGCTGCCAGCATTGGACAGGCGGAGAACAGGCCACGGCAGACAGGCTTTGATCTGACTAGATCTAACGCTGAATTGGGTTATGTGCCGACGTCATTTATGGATTCTTTGGCAATCATAGATAATCAATTCAAAACGTTTGGACGATAATGACAAATAATGATATGATAGAGAAATTTGCGCGAGAGTCATACACTGAGATGAACGAATTGGTATTACCCAACGACACAAATACTTTTGGGAATTTGATGGGTGGCCGTTTATTGTATTGGATGGATATCTGTTCGGCTATTGCTGCTCAAAAACACTGTAGCAATGTCGTCGTAACAGTATCAGTCGACAATGTATCTTTTAAGCGCTCCATTAAACTTGGTGAGGTCGTCACGATACAAGCTCAGGTAACGCGTGCGTTTAATAGTTCTTTGGAAGTACGCATGGAAATTTTCGCGTCTAATTTACCGGAAGGCACCCGTGTAAAAACCAACGAAGCTTATTATACCTTTGTTGCTGTTGATGCGGATAACAATCCTAAAGCTGTGCCTGTATTAATTCCGGAAACAGATATAGAACACAAAGCTTACGAAGATGCATTACAACGAAGAGAACTGCGCCTTATTCTCGCGGGGAAATTAAAGCCTGAAAATGCAAAAAAATTAAAAGCGCTGGTCAGTCTTTTTAGCCAAAAGAACTAATGCTTGATGTTCATGACTTACATACCTTGTAAATAATCAAAAAGGGAAAACGATCGTTTTCCCTTTTTTTATATCCCCATACACTGGGTCGATTTATTTGCGCTAGCTTACGCGTTGCCAAGCGCTAAAATCCGATCAAATTCTTCTGGCTTCAAAGGCATTACAGACAAACGTCCTTGTCTGACCAAGGCGATATCCTGCAACTGTTCATCAGCCTTAATGGTTTCCAACGTAACGGATTTCTTCAGCGTCTCTACAGGTGCCAGATCCACCACGACCCAACGCTCATCATCTGTTGTCGGATCTTGATAAAATTCCTTGACGACTTTGGCCACCCCCACAACTTCTTTTCCTTCATTGCTATGGTAGAACAGAACCAGATCCCCTTCTTTCATAGCTTTGATATTATTCCTAGCTTGATAATTACGAACGCCATCCCAAAATGTACGGCCATCTTTATTAAATTGTTCCCAGCTATATTTAAATGGTTCAGATTTTACTAAGAAGTATTGCATGGTCAAATTTCTGTTAAGCGTTAAAAACTATTGTTGTGGCATTAAAACTTCCATTTTATCTGCAAAATGCGCACAGTAATCACGCAAGTCGCCAATAACTTTTTCCGCCATCGGATCACCGCCTGAAGAACGGATAAAAGAGTCGCCCAATGTTTGCAGCGTTTCATAGAAAAAACGTTTCATCTCATCGTAGGGCATATCTTTAGTCCAAAGATCAATACGCATTGAATTTTTATAATGTGAATCCCATAGGGCTAAAAACATCGCTTTTGCAGGTAATTCCTCCGCATTATTTCCATCTGTAGAAGACCACATGATATTTTCAGGCACGTTGTTTTCATCTAACTCTACCTGTAATTTTATTTCAGCTTTTTTCATTTTAATATTATTGAGCTATTTATATTGAGCTATGTTTTTTGAAACAGGAACTATATTTGCCATCGATTCACAACCTAACTCGTCTTTATTTTTAATTTTACTTCTTACCCAAAGGTTACTTTGACAATTAAACTGGTGACACAAACGACTACCAAAAATGCCAATTGTAATAACCACATTTTTTTATTTGGCTTTACAAAGACCCTAAATACAATATCAATGACGGTCAATATCAACAACAATAGGATAAATGCGCCCCAAGTAAATAAGGCCTTTTCGTCATTGGGGTTTTCCATAACAAACCAGGCAACAAGGCATGCACTAGCGATATTTAGTGGTGTAAAGCGCACAATAAATTAACGTTTTTTAAAATTACGATTTGTTCCTCCCGATTTTCCGCCTGCAGACTTACTTTTACTTTTTGCTTTTGGTTTAAATCCGGAAGCTCGTTGTGCCTCCCGCACTTCTTTCTGTTTGATAACGTATTTTTTCTCGTGAAAAGCACCTTGGAAATCTGGATCATCTTTCCGCTTTTGATTATCAATCTCTCGTGCAATATCCTGTTTTTCATGAAAGGGTGTTTTCTCTATAAAAACATCCTCTGGTAGTGCGTAGACAGGAATACTTTGCTTGATCAATTTTTCGATTTTGCGAACATAATATTTCTCAGCATCATTACAGAACGTGATAGCATCCCCCTCATTGAAAGCTCGCCCGGTACGTCCAATACGATGCACATAATCTTCTATAACAATAGGTACTTCAAAGTTGATCACATGGCTTACATTAGAAACGTCAAGCCCTCGCGCCGCCACATCCGTTGCGACCAAAATACGAATATTCCCTTCCTTAAACGCATTGATGGAGTTGATACGTGTATTCTGACCTTTATTGGCATGAATAACACGAACCTCATCTTTACCGTATTTACGTTCCAAAAAGTGGAAGACATTATCTGCTACCTGCTTTGTTTTACAGAAAACAATCAGTCGACTAAACGCTTCATCATCTTTCAAGAGATGTTGAAGTAAATTCAATTTTGTCTTTTGGTTAGGAACGACATATAGCGCCTGACTTACCGTCTTGGCTGGTGTAGCTTGTTCGGACACCTCAATAATGGTCGGAAACGCTAAGAAATCACCTGCAATTTTGAGAACAAGCTCACTCATTGTTGCTGAGAACAATAAGTTCTGACGTTTGCGTGGCACAATTTCAAGTACACGATGGATCTTACTAATAAAACCCATATCCATCATCTTATCGGCCTCATCCAAGACCAAAAATTTGAGTGATTTGACAACAATGTGCCCTTCGAGGTACAAGTCTAAAAATCGACCTGGAGTTGCCACGATAATATCCACTCCTTTTTCGAGTGCTTCTATCTGAGTTTTTGGTCCTAATCCACCATAAAGTACCACTGAACGCAAATCAAGATAAGTAGAAAACAACTTAATATTTTCTTCGATCTGCATGGCCAATTCTCTCGTTGGTGTCAAAATCAACGCACGCGCATCATTTCCCTGAGCATATTTTAGCTTCATCAGCATCGGCAAAACGAATGCCGCTGTTTTTCCAGTTCCCGTCTGAGCGATTCCCATCACATCCTGCCCGGCCAATATTGGAGTAATTGCCTTTTCTTGGATCTCTGTCGGTTGTTGATACCCCGCCTCCGCTATCGCATTTAAGATCTGTTTATTGAATTTAAAATTTTCAAATGATTGCTGCATCTTGCAAAGATAAGGAAAAGAGTCCATTTGACTTTCCTTGACCACCAATACGGTACACATTTACTTTCAATTGACATAAAAATTGGTAAAAAGCATATTATAAAGTCTAATATTTTGGTTTTTAAGAGAATTAAAGCATTTTTGTAGGGTATAAACAAACTTTTTATCAGGTTGATATGAAAAAATTATGGATGTGTTTGTTGTTCATCACAACAAGCTTTGCTGCATTTGCCGATGAGGGAATGTGGTTTTTAATGTATCTAAAGCGTCTGAATGAGTCAGATATGCAGAAAAAAGGGCTTCGCTTAAGTGCCGAAGAAATCTACAGCATTAACCACTCTAGCTTAAAAGATGCAATCGTACAATTCAATGGTGGCTGTACTGCTGAGATCGTTTCTGATCAAGGCTTGGTATTCACCAACCATCACTGTGGATATGGTGCTATTGCTGAACTTTCTACACCAGAAAATGATCATTTAACAAATGGTTTCTGGGCCAAATCCAAAAATGAAGAGTTAAAGCCTAAATCTTTGTCGGTTCGCTTTTTTGTGCGCATGGATGATGTTTCAAAACGAATCTTAGGTTTGGTCAACAACAAAATGGCTGAAGATGAACGAAAAAAAATCATTGCTGCTGAAATTGCCAAAATTCAAAAAGAGAATAGCGAAAATGGTAAATATGTGGTTGAAGTAAAATCATTCTACCAAGGCAACGAGTATTATTATTTTGTATACCAAGATTACAATGATGTCCGTTTGGTAGGAACACCCCCAAATAGCATTGGAAAATTTGGCGGTGATACGGATAACTGGGAATGGCCACGTCATACCGGAGATTTCTCAATTTTCCGCGTTTACGCCGATAAAAATGGTAATCCAGCAGAGTATGCACAAGATAATGTGCCTTTGAAACCTAAACATTTCCTACCTGTCAGCTTAAAAGGTGTTCAAGAAGGAGATTTCGCGATGATCTTAGGCTATCCAGGTCGTACCAATCGTTGGATGCCCGCTGGAGGAATCAATCAGAATGTTAAATTCGCTTATCCAGCTTGGGTAGAAGCTTCTAAAACAGGTATGGATGCCATGAAAAAATTCATGGATCAAGACCAAGCTGTAAAATTGAACTACGCTTCAAAATACTCTCAGGTAGCTAATTACTGGAAAAACCGTCAAGGAATGATTGATGCTTTGACATTACATAAAACTGCAGAATCTAAAGCAAAAGACGAAGCTAAATTTGACAAATGGGCAAATAAAGCTGCAAACAAAGCAGAATACGGTGATGTCATCAAAACAATCAACGAATTTTATGCTTCGACAAACGAGAAAGCTAGACATGACAACTATTTAATGGGCATGTTGCGTTCTAGTGCAATTGCAGCTTTACCGAACACAATTGGATCAGGTTTAGAAGTATATACTGCTGGAGATGAAGCAAGAAGAAATGCTATTCTTCCTCGTTTAAAATCTGCCATCGATGCAGGTTATGAAAAAATGTACATGCCGCTTGAAGAGCAAGTATTGATTGACGAATTGAATCTTTATGCTAAAAAAGCAGGAAATATTGCACCATATATTGCAGAATTGGCTGCTAAAAATAATGGTGACTTTACGGCTTATGTCAAAGAATCTGTGAAGAACAGCATCTTCGCTTCTGCTGAACGTTTGAACAATTACCTGGAGAACCCTAACGCTGAAATTTTAGCCAATGACCCATTGTATAAACTTTCTTCGGCCTTACTTAACAGATACCGTCAAGTAGATCCTAGCTGGAAAACACAAGACGACAAATTTGAAGGTGCTTATCGTAAATATGTCGCTGGGGTATTAGCGTCGAATCCAAAAGGTAAATTCTATCCAGATGCGAACAGTACGTTACGTTTAACTTACGGTTCGATCAAAGGCCTACCACAAGATCCCCGTAATGACGCTGACAAAAACTTTTACACGACGTTAAAAGGCACTATTGCGAAGTACAAAAAGGGCGACGAAGAGTTTGATTTACCACAACGTTTGATGGATTTGTACAATAATAAGGACTATGGTCGTTATGCCGACAAGAAAGGATATTTACCAGTGAACTTCCTAAGTGACAACGACATAACAGGCGGAAACTCAGGTTCACCAGTAATAAATGGCAACGGCGAATTAATTGGCCTAGCTTTTGATGGTAATATTGAAGCTATGGCTGGTGACGTGATCTTCGACCACAAGCTACAACGTACAATTTCAGTTGATATCCGTTATGTATTATTTATCATCGATAAATTTGCAGGAGCAACCAACATTATTGACGAACTTAAGATTGTTGAATAGTTTTTTTTAAGCTTTTTCGATAAAAAAAAACGAAATTTATTTTCTATTTGATTCGTTTTTGTATATTTAAGGAGTGTTTAGGAAAAACCATAAAAACTAAAATTATAATTATAAAAAAATGGAAAACTACGTAAAATTAAAAGAGTTAGTAGCTTCTATCGAAGCTGATGCAGACAAGTTCTTCAACAATGGTAATTCTGCAGCTGGTACACGTGTACGTAAAGGATTACAAGAAATCAAAACCTTAGCACAAGAACTTCGTAACGAAGTTACTGCTAAGAAAAACGACGGAAAATAGTTTTTTCGAAGTTAAACATAAAAAAGGCCTTTCAAATGAAAGGCCTTTTTTGTTGGCTTTTACAGAAATGTACAGGCCATCACCAAATTGTAAATCTTAATACCCAGGTAATCACCGAAAGAGGCCTTCAGTTTATCATAAACCTGCTGCCTGGTCAAGGGTTTATCTTTCTTCTTTAACAAGGTTGCCGATGAAGGGTTTACGGCTCCCAACTCAACCTTCGTTGCAAACATATTGTAATGCAGCTCTGGAACCGCCAAACCAAGGATCATCCCCGGTAGTCCATTAAAGGCCGAAGGACCTCCCGAAACAGGGATTTGATCCGTATAAAAAGCAACGGCATAGATGGAATCCAATACAAGTCCATTGGCCCTACGGCAGGGGTAACCTGCGATTTCACGGTATTCATTCGTGATTTTCCACTTGATCTTTAATGTCGAATCTGCCAAGACAACCCGTTCCCCGCCTAACTCAAAGACAGAATTAAATGCTTTACTTTTCAAATTTTGGTAGCCACTTATCCCTGACTCAAAAATTCCAGACCGCATCAGCCCGCTAACAACATCCGAATACTCTTCAGCAATATGCTCATAGAGGACCTCATCATTGGAAAATGTCAGTTTCTTTTTCAACACCTGATTTTCGGGAATCTGCCCGATCATTTCTTTGATAGAGCTACGTGTATCCTCGTCTTTTGCATAGGTTGCATAGCGTTTGAGCAGGTTTTTAAGAAACACGGTTTTGTCATAGGTAATTGTTCCTTGCGTAGGAAAATAAGCATATTGTCCAAA
Organism: Sphingobacterium sp. UBA2610; assembly: GCF_002339225.1. Lineage (NCBI taxonomy): Bacteria > Pseudomonadati > Bacteroidota > Sphingobacteriia > Sphingobacteriales > Sphingobacteriaceae > Sphingobacterium > Sphingobacterium sp. UBA2610. The sequence goes on along the minus strand of NZ_DDKA01000034.1, from coordinate 142,196 downwards.
AGCTGTGGCTCCCCAGAAAAGGAACAGCAATAGGACGAGTAAATTTTTGATATCTTTCATTTTATTTCGATTTTACGAGCATTTTATTTATTTCCCAAGTCAGCTTAACCATATAATATCTACTGATTGTGTTGTATCGGCGTTCGGTCAGTAGTGTCCCGTTTTGACTTCTGTCAAAACCCACATTCTGTTTGAGGAGGTCATTAACCATAAAAGTCAATTCCAACTTTTCATCTTTTCGGAATTTTTTTGATAATGCAGGGCTCAGCACAAATCGTTCAAATTTTTTACTGTACACCGCCGTAGGAGCCTGATAATTATAGCTAAAATCTGCCCGAACAATAAATTTCGCTGGCAGAAAGTACTTTAGGTTTCCTTCAGATGAAAACGTAAATCCCTTACTATCTTCCATTGCGCCAATGGCATTATCTTGAATAAGATAGCCTGGAGACAATTCAATACCAAAGTCCAAGCCTTTCGTTGTCGATCGCTGTAGACTATAATTGAACCCATAACGCTGCACTTTGGCATTCGCCAAAACAGTATTGACATAGTTATAATTGTTGCTGAAAGATACCGATGGACCGCCACCATGTCTCAATTGAATTTTTTTCCATAATTTGCCGTAATACATTGGCCTGATGCTAATTTGATTGTTGCTATTATGATTCAAATTTCCCCAAACAAATGTCGTCTTACCCAGTGAATCAATCGTTGTATTTTGCACCAATGCATTGTTTGTACGTGATGCACTTAAAAAGACACCTATAAACTTATCTTCCAATACAGAATAGGTTCTAAAGCTTAGGTTCAAATTATTGGTGTAAGATGGTTTCAAATTTTCATTACCTAAATATTCATTCAGCGGATCCAAATTTGACCGCAGTGGCTGGATCTGATTTAAAGAGGGCAAACCATTGGTACCCTGATATTCCAAATTGATCGATTTATTTTTTTGTATTTCATAATTAACATCAACCACCGGATTATATACAAAAAATGATCGTGAAAGTCTCGAATTCTCCATACGGTTTAATTGCGACAGATTACTATTTTCGAACTTATTCGAGACATTGACCACTAGCTTTTCTAGGGGCTTGTAATTAATTGCGAAATTATAGGTGTTTTTTATCGTTTTATATAAGAAATCATTGCTATACAAACTATCTAGTCTATCAAAAGTACCGGTATGCTGATTTTTATCGAAAGACCTAACTGCGTTGTTATTTCTGTTGAGATTCAATCCATATTCGAAAGAAAGGATAATCTTTTTTGAAAGCGGTTCGGAATAAGCAAATTCACCCCCAGTGGAAAAAGAGCTATTTTTAACAAATTTCTTCTGGTCGAGAGTCGAATCTCTTTCAGCATTCCCTTCTTTGTAAAATCTAAGTTTAGAAAACAAATCTTGCTCACCATCCTGTTTATTGCCCGATGTAAAATAGTTGAATGATAACGAACGGCCTTTCTTTTTAAAACGTCTTACATAGAGTGCTGAGGCATTATACTGTTCTGACCTAGAATCGTTCTTAAACTTTCGCATGTTATCGTTGATCTTTTGATCAAATTGATTAACAGTAGTTGATTGTGTCTCTGAAGAACTATTATCATGCCTTTTGTTTGCACCTGCCCAAACCGTTAAATCCGACATGGAATCGACCTTAAATTCATATTTCAAACCAATATTATGCTTTCTGTTTTCATTTGACGCCAACGTGCTGCTGTTGCTAGTCAATATCGTGTCGCGTGCCGCATTGCGTGTGAACAAGCTGCGATCCAAATCAACATCGGATCGGATATGCTTATAGTCGATCCGCCAAGCATGTTTTTTGTTAGCGGTTTTATCTGAATATAGAAATCCCGTATTCAAGGACTTAGGAATACCTTCACCATTAAAATTATCGCCTCTATCGTAGTCTCCCCCCATGTTTGATACTTCCTCATAACTGAGCCCACTCTTGCCTGTATTACTTGCAATCAAATAAGCCGAAGCTTTAAACGATTGATTAAAATAGTTCAAAAAGCCCTGTCCAGCGTAGAATTTATCACTACCTCCACCAACATCCACTTTGCCGAATATTCCACGTCTAGCCTCCTCTTTTAACTTCACGTTGATTGTCTGTGTACGTTCACCATCATCAATCCCTGTTTTCTCAGCCTTATCAGACTTCTTTTCATAGACCTGAATTTTATCAACCATATCAGAACGAATATTCCGGCTTACTAAAATAGGATCGTCACCAAAGAACTCCTCCCCGTCAACAAGCATTTTCTTCACTGTTTTTCCTTGGGCAGTAATTTTTCCAGAGGCATCGACGGTAATCCCAGGTAGGACTTTCAACAAATCTTCAACTTTAGCGTTTTTTTCCACTTTAAAACTTCCAGCATCATATTCCGTTGTATCCCCCTTGATACTAATGGGCACCCGTCCCATAACAATGACTTCCTCCAGCAAGGTTGCGCTGCTGGTCATTCCAATAGACATGTTACTGTAATGCTGCCCTGGCAGGATCTCCGCGTAATATTCACCGTATTTCGGATAGGTTACAATGATAAAATATTGTCCAGTATCAGGCCGCTCAAGAGAGAACTTACCATTTTCATCCGAACGGGCAAAATTGGTCAAAATGGAATCTTTAGCTGTTAACAACATAATTGTTGCATTATGCAGCTTAAGCTGATCTTTTACATCAGTGATTTTTCCTTCAATACGGGATTGAGCATGAACTATTCCGCAGAAACAGAATAAAATAAGTAAAAGTAGTTGCCCCACTCTTTTCATAATATGGTTTGGATAGTATATAATTATATAAATAATAAAATTCGTGCACAAAACTAATATTTTGTTTCAGTTAATTTAAGTTTATCTCAAAAAAAATACAAGTAATAAAAAGATATTAAAAAAATAAAACAGACCATTGATTAACAACATAATACAAATTAAAAATCATAAAAAAAGCTCTTCAAAAGAAGAGCTTTTTTATCTAAACAGTTAGAAATACACAACATATGATGTGAACAGCATGCTGTGATTTTTATAAATTGCCAAGTTCCATAATAAATTGAACAGTTTCTTTATTCATATGTTGAGACAGCACACCTGTAATCTGATCTGTCATGGCTTTTCTTGTCATTCGTTTTACCTTCGTATTCTCAAATTTCTTTTTGTCCATCACAACTGTGTTGCTGAGTTCAACTTTTGTTGCAAAATAGGAGACGTGCTGACTAGGTACAACCAAGCCTAAAATCATTCCCGGAAGACCATTGATGGATTCGGGGCCGCCACTGATAGGGATTTCATTGCAGTAGTATCCAATGACATAAATGGAGTCTGGTGTAATACCATTGGCTCTCCTGCAATTGTAGCCAGCGATATCGCGGTATTCATCTGTGATTTTCCATTTGATGCGTTTCATGGAATCCTGAACGATGATTTTTTCACCTACGATATCGTTGTATCTCAAAAAGGATCGGTTGGACATATTTGAAAGTGTTGCTGCATCAAAGTCTAGCGCAAGCATCATAATATACTGCTTAATCTCTGCATCCAGGCTCTCGTCTTTTACCGATTCGAACAACGTCTCCGTGGTATTGAATTTCATTGACTTCTTTAACACGGCACTTTCTGGTAATCTCGGTATTATACGCTCAAAAAACTGTTTTGAGTTATCATCGGCCTTAGCGATGAATTTTTTACTTACGATATTCTTCATATACATCGTCTTATCGTAGGAAATAGTTCCCGATCGACCAAACAATGTATACTGTGCTTTAAGACCTAAGGCTGAACAACAGAAGAAGAGAAAAAAGATATATTTTAACATTGTATTTCGCTTAATATTTTATAAAAACATTTTTGTAAAATCCCATGATAGTTTAAGCATATAATATCTGCGTATCGTATCATATCGACGTTGCGTAAAGACAGAAGTCGATGCCGAACGACTAAAGCCCTTGTTCTGGTTAAGAACATCGTTGATCATAAAATCCAACACCAACGATTCATTTTTCAGGAATTTCTTGCTTACACCTGGATGCAACAAAAACTGCTCAAACTTCTCATCAAAAGCTTTGGTGGCCGCCTCGTAGGAGTAGGTATAATTGGTATAAACCTTAAATGTTTTGTTGAAAAAATACTCCACACTTCCGTTGGAAGCGAAAACAAAACCATTACTGTTGGTATTGCGTTCCAAACTTGATTTCATCAAACGATATTGCGGACTAAAGTTCAGGTCAAAATTTAAACCTGTCTTGGTATCTCTCTTGAAATTATACGTAAAATTAAAGTTCGTCGTATTGACTTTATTCAATTGGTGATTGAACATATTATAATTATCACTCATATTCACATAAAACTGTGGCGAGTTGGACAGGCCAAGTTTTTTGCTCAGCTTGAAATAAACTCCAGACCATACGTTCAAGGAAGTATTTGTCTTACCATCAACATTATTCCAAGTATATGTATTAATCCCTTTTAGGGTATCAATATTCTGCGTAATCGGGTTCTTTTCGGTAGAGATATTACCACCGACATAAACATAGTTTCCGGTCAACACACGGAACGAATTATAATTCAGATTTAATGAGTTTCTAAATGATGGTTTTAAGTTTTCATTTCCCAAATAGCGATTAATCTGGTCTGAGTTATCCAAGATCGGTTGGATCTGGCTTAAAGAAGGTAATTGATTTTTACCGGTATAGTTCATCCATAACCCCTTAGTTTTTGTAAAGGAATAACCTGCACTTACATTTGGATTATACGTAAAGTAACTTCTTGTAATCCCCTCGCTTGTATAGTTATTGAACTGTTTCAATTTGTCATTATTGAAATTATTAGCCACAGTGAACTTAAATTTTTCAGTTGTATGAACTACAGCCAATTTGTACCTATTGCTGCTTCTATCAAAATCGTAGTTATTACTGAAACGACGATCCAATTGAGTATAATTTCCGGCTCCATCAATATTGAAAGACTCCACGATGGAACTACTATTACTTTGCTCAATTCCTGTTCCCACAACAAGATTCCAAATTTTGGATAAAGGTTCGGTATAGGAAATTGAAGCGCTTAGCACGTCACTTGTATTGTTACGCACCTTACTTTGATCTGTAGTTGAATCCGTTTTTAAGCTATAATTTCTCAGGTCGGAATTTAAATGTCCAGTACCTTTCATCTCATTTCTTTTCCATTGACCATCGAATGTAAAAGAACGTCCTTTTTTCTTGAATTTGTGCGTAAAATAAGTGCTAAAATTGAGCTCGTTGATATTATTTTTCACCAATTCTCGCGTATTCTCAGCAATAGTTGTATCTGCATTTTGGCCAAACTGATAAGCTTCACGCTTGTTATCTGACCAAAGATTCTTTCTTGATGCCCCGCCTCGTATGGTTAAGAGATTTAACGAATCTAATTTCAGGTCATATTTCAGATTCGCACGATGCTGGTCATTTTCAGAATCTACATTCTTCACCGATTTGTTATTGATCAAACCGGTCGTAATCGTTTCATCATTTCCATCGCTGCTCAATCTTCCATATTTATAGTTAATGTTGACTGTATGTTTATCCTTATCAAATTTATCCGAGAAGTTAACGCCCGAATTTATAGCCTTAGGTACACCAATAACCCCTTGTCCAGAAAAAGGATCCGTAAAATTAGACCAGCTCATTGATCCGTCATCACCATAGGAAACACCTGAATCACCACCATACTTTTGTGCATCCTGCCAGTTCATGCTCGTAGTACCATTATTACCGAAAAGCCCATAAACTGATATTTTCTGCGATCCCTTAAACTTGTTCAACATCAATTGCCCCATATAATAGTCGTCGGTTCCACCGCCAAGAAGCGCTTTTCCGAACATGCCATTTTTAGAGCCTTCTTTTAGCTTTACATTGATCGTTTGCTCACGCTGACCGTCATCCACTCCTGTTCGCTCTGCCTGCTCGGATTTTTTCTCGTATACCTGAACTTTATCCACCATATCCGATCGGATATTTCGTGTCACCAGTGTCGGATCATCACCGAAAAATTCTTCACCATCTACCAATACTTTTTTGACTGTTTTACCTTGTGCAGTAATCTTTCCAGATGCATCAACCGTGATGCCAGGCAAAGCTTTCAACAGATCTTCAACCTTGGCATTCTTCTCAACTTTAAAACTACCGGCATCATATTCTGTGGTATCACCTTTAATTGTGATTGGGATGCGTCCAGTAACGATGACTTCTTGTAATAATGTGGCTGTATTGGTTAGGCCAATAGCCAATTTGGAGTAATCCACTCCAGATTGAATCTCCGTATAAAAATCGCCATACTTGGGATAACTCACAATCAGCACGTAAGCTCCTGTATCGGGCTTGGCTAAGGAAAAAAGACCATTTTCGTCAGATCTCGTAAAGCCTGTTAATATGGAATCTTTAGCGGTCAACAGCATAACTGTTGCGTCTGATAACTTTAGTTGGTCCTTTACATCACTTATTTTTCCAGCAATCTTGGATTGGCCCAAAGCCAAACCAGGAATAGCAAAAATGAAAAATAAGAGAATTTGTAAAACTCTTTTCATAAAATTGTTGGATAGTAAATTAATATCAATATAACATTAGTAGATAAAACCAATGTTTTGTTACAGTAAATTTAATTTTATTTCTTAAAAATTGGATTTTGGTTCATAGTTCCCCATTCGAGCAAAATAAGAGGTCCTTTTTACAGCAGCTCAGATCCGATGTATTCATACAAAAGATCTTCACTATACCTGATAATGCCTCTTCTTTTGCATATTGATCAAACGCCACAACTGAAGACAGAAAAAGCATATCAAAACAGCAAAAGATAACTGGCCACCAATCGTGCTATAATTTTTAAGATCCGGGGCAATGTCTGCAACTTGAATTTTGGCCATCAGATAATTATTGAACATCATGCCACAAACAGTCCCAAGAAGAAAAAATGTAATCGCATACTTTTTATTTGACAGGGCTTTCTCTTTATCTTTCTCGAGCGCAGCAATACCGTTCATGATACGTTGTTCAAAATCATCAAATGGCATTTCTATTTTACTCATTTGCATAACTTTCTTGAATTTTTCCTGTTCCTTATCCATAATACTCCGCTTTTTTAATTAACTGACTTAAAATGATCTGCATATTTTTACGGGCCCGGTGCAAGATCACTTTGGTATTCGCTAATGTCCAGCCCATAATCTCTTTAATTTCATCCATCGACTGTTCTTCGAGATAGAACAACCGTAATGCAACAGACTCGCGAGCGGGCAGAATAGTGAGTGCATCGTTGATCATTTCTTTTCTTTCGTGGTCGATTATTTCATCCAATACGGAATCTTCATGCGACATGTCATGGTGGGATAGATCAAAATTGACCAACTCCAGTTTCTTATGACGAATGGCATTAAAAGCAACATGCACAACAATTCGGTAAAACCAGGTACTAAATTTCGATTTCCCTTTAAAGGAAGACAGCGATTGATAGCATTTTATAAATGCATCCTGAACGGCATCTTCTGCCAAATGCTCTTCCTTTACAATAGAAAGAGCGACAGAAAATGCCATATCTTTATACGTTTTTATAAAATAACGATAGGATTCCACATCGCCTGATAGAACTTTTCGAATATAGATTTCATCCATTGGCGGGTTAAATATCGCGTTTTTTATCCAATCGGTTAGCAATTATCATTGCAACACCCGCAGAAATAATCAAAATTGCGACGGCAAGTGAATCTGGCAAATCAGTATTCATGTAGTTGTCCAAAATTCCCACAATGAATAATCCTATTCCTATACCAAGTACCAAAATCCCGGGCTTTTGCCAATCTAGTGACTCTCTTTTCTTATTTTCACCCGGAATCTGTACAGCCACGCTCCGATACCGCATAATAAAATAAACACACAAGGTGATACATGTAAATAGTCCGATTCCTAAAATGGCTCCTACTGATTGCTTTTCCATAATTATTTGAATTAGTTTTTACATTAGTCGCAACCATCCCCGAAAAGGTTACAACAAATTGAGTTAAATGTCTCGATTTGTGTAAATTTGTTTCAAACACAAACAATATGCAAAACATTAAAGAATATGTAGAAGCAAACAAGCAACGTTTTTTGGATGAGTTGTTTGATTTATTGCGTTTACCATCAGTAAGTGCCGATCCTAAATTTAAAGGAGATGTTGAAAAAACTGCTGAATTTGTTGCTCAGAAATTGCGTGAAGCCGGAGCCGACAATGTAGAAGTTTGTCCTACCGCTGGTAATCCAATCGTTTATGGAGAAAAAATTATCGATCCGGCACTTCCTACAGTGTTGACATATGGTCATTACGACGTACAACCTGCTGATCCATACGAGTTGTGGGATACCCCTCCTTTCGAACCGACGGTTCGTGATGGCAAAATCTATGCACGTGGTTCTGCCGATGATAAAGGTCAGTTTTATATGCATGTAAAAGCCTTCGAATACATGATTAAAAATGATGCATTAGCATGCAACATCAAATTTATGATTGAGGGTGAAGAGGAAGTGGGCTCAGTCAATTTGGGCACATTTGTTAAAGAAAATACAGAAAGACTGAAAGCTGATGTTATTGTTATTTCCGATACATCGATGATCAGCATGGCTCAACCATCGTTAGAAACTGGCTTACGTGGACTTTCTTATGTTGAAGTTGAAGTTACGGGGCCTAATAGAGATTTACACTCCGGCGTATATGGTGGAGCAGTAGCCAATCCTGCGACGATATTAGCAAAACTGATTGCATCATTACATGACGAAAATAATCATATCGCTATCCCTGGATTTTATGATGATGTTGTCGAATTGACGGCTGAAGAACGTAAAGCATTAAATGAAGCACCTTTTGACATTGAAGCATACAAAACTGACCTGGGTATCCAAAATATCTGGGGAGAAAAAGGTTTCACAACATTAGAACGCACCGGTATTCGCCCAACCTTAGAAGTAAATGGTATTTGGGGTGGTTATATCGGTGAAGGCGCCAAAACAGTATTGCCTTCAAAAGCGAATGCAAAAATTTCAATGCGTCTTGTACCAAACCAAAACTCTCACCGTATTACGGAGCTTTTCAAAAAACATTTTGAATCTATTGCACCAGATTATGTGAAAGTAGAAGTTAAACCTCATCATGGTGGTGAACCTGTCGTCACACCGACCGACAGTGTTGCTTACAAAGCGGCAGAAAAAGCCCTGCATGACACCTTTGGTGTTAAACCTATCCCAACGCGTGGTGGTGGTTCGATCCCAATCGTCGCTCTTTTTGAAGAAGTATTGGGTTTAAAGACTGTACTCTTAGGCTTCGGACTAGATAGTGACAACCTACACTCTCCCAATGAAAAGTATGGTATTGAGAATTACCTTATGGGAATATCAACAATTCCTTTATTTCATAAATATTACGCGGAACTAAGCAAATAATTTAGTTTTTCATTAGATAAAGGGTTATTTTTAAATTTTAGAAATAACCCTTTATCGTTTTATGGATTTTGATTTTCGTTTAATTGTATTTTACACTGCGGCTCAGCACCTTAATTTCACCAAAACGGCTTCGGCCCTTTTCATCTCACAACCAGCCGTAAGCAAAAACATCCAAGAACTAGAGAAGAAACTTGGCGTACCACTCTTCGAAAGAAAGGGCAACAATCTTAATTTAACCGATTCAGGTCAAATTCTCTATAAATATGCCCAACAGATTATCAATCTGTATAATCAGGCGGGCCAAGAAATACAGGAGTTGCAGGAAGGGCGAAAAGGAAAGCTGGTCTTAGGAGCCAGCACAACCATCTCCCAATATGTTTTACCTGCTCTGCTTGCCGATTTTCTATCCCAATATCCCAACAACCGTATCCAGTCTTTTCAATCCAATAGCCGCAGTATTGAGGAGCAGCTTATCGACAAAACATTGGATTTAGGTATCACGGAGGGGTCTACCGACAACCGGGCGCTGAAATACATTCCTTTTATGAAGGATGAGCTAGTTCTGGTCACAAATAGCCAAAACCCACTATTAGCTCAATTAAAAAATCCAATATTATCCGATATCACGCGCTTACCTTTGGTACTACGCGAGCAGGGCTCAGGTACACGAACAATTATTGAGAATGCACTAAAAGATAAAAGCATTAATCTATCCGAAGTACAGATAGAAATGATCTTGCCTTCAACAGAGAGTATCAAAGGCTACCTTGCTCGTCGCAACAGCTTTGCTTTTTTATCTATTTATACAGTGCAAAAAGAAGTGTTAAATAATCTATTGACCATTGTTGATATTCCACAATTGACAATAGAACGTTATTTCTATTTTACCCATTTATATGGAGGCCTTGCCGGTACGCCCAACCAGTTTCTGCAATTCTGTTTGCGGCAAAACTTCAAGTTATAACCAAATGTTATATCTCATAAACAAACTTCGTTTTAATTCCAGATTTGAGGCGGCTAGATTTGTACAAATGAATTAGCGTAATGGAATATAAAAAACTAACAGATTATTTAAAGGCACTCAGCTGGATCATTGTAGCATTGGTTATTACATGTACGACCTTATGTGTATTTCCACTAAAACATGAGGAAAACAAAAAGCAAACAGATTCTCTTGAAATGCGCAACGACTCGCTTATTACGCACGTTTCCCAATTTAAGGAAATCTCATTCAAAGATAATCCCGAAGGTAAAATGGCCAGTTATGGTGAAAAGCTAATCAAAAATACATACGATTATTTCTATGATGGGGAGGTCAAAATCGGAAACAAGCTTGCCTGCAGTAGCTGCCATCTCAATGGAGGCACAAAGGCTTTTGCTGCCCCTTATGTCGGGCTCACCAATGTCTTTCCAACCTATATTGGACGAGAAAATAAGGTTGAATCACTTGAAGAGCGCATCAACGGTTGCTTTGAGAGAAGCATGAACGGCCGAGCCATTCCTGAAAATAGCAAGGAAATGAGAGCCATTATCACCTATATTAAAAACATCAGCATAAATACAGTTAATAAAGGTCGGTTGGCAGGCCAAGGATTTATAAAAATGGATATTCCCAATCGTGCCGCGGACTTGAAACATGGTCAATTGGTTTTTGAGAATAAATGTACAAGTTGCCATGGAAAGGATGGTCAGGGGCTACCACAAACAGCGGGAAAAGGATATCAATATCCACCCTTATGGGGAAAAGACAGCTACAATGATGGTGCTGGAATGGCACGATTGCTTACCGCGGCTCGTTTTATCAAAGCTAATATGCCTTTAGGCGCAACTTATGATGCACCTCAATTGAAAGACGACGAGGCCTATGATGTCGCAGCATATATCAATTCTTTCGATAGACCTCAAAAAACAAACAAGCAATTGGACTATCCTAATCTAAGCAAAAAACCCAAAGATAGCCCCTATCCACCTTATGCCGATAACGTTAGTACAGAACAACATAAACTCGGACCTTTTAATTTTTAAACATAAATACCCCATTAAATCAATAATAAATATGAAAAAACAATTTACAATCGCTTGCATTTTAGTAGCGATAATGACTATTCAAGCGAAAGCACAGGACAATAAATTGTTGCTCAATAACCATCAATATAGCGGTGCCGTTGCTAAGAAAAAAGCGTATAAAGCCATTTATCAGCTGGACAGCAATGATCCAAAAACAATTGAAAAAGCAATCCGTAATATTAACAATGTCTTGAAAGACCCACGGTTAAAAGGACACTTACAGATTGAGTTGGTTGCATTTTCCGGTGGTACCGAAGCTTACCTAAAAAAGAACAGCCAATATGAGAAACCTTTGAAAGACCTCGTCGAGAAAGGCGTTATCGTAGCGCAGTGCCTGAATACGTTGGAAGAGAAACATATTGCCAAAGAAGAACTATTTGATTTTATAGGCTATGTTCCTAGCGGAAATGGTGAATTAATCTTAAGAGCAAATGAAGGTTGGGTTATCGTTAAACCATAAGTATAATGAAAAATTTTCTACTGCTTGGTCTAACAATAGCATTATTGGGAGCCCAGGAAATTAAGGCACAAGAACATCGTTTTGATCCCCCCTGGAATAATCCACCAGAATCGGCTCTAAATTTTACGGTACCCGGGATAGACAATATTCCAGATTTATATGGTGATATCGAGAATCCGCAGCTTACTGTCTTTTTCGCTGGCAATCAATTTATGGTTGTCGATGATCTACTTGCATCATTCAAAAAAGAATACCCACAATACGAACGTATTTTTGTTGAAACCCTGCCGCCGGGCATTTTAGCTAAACAGATTAAAGGCGGATCAATCACGATAGGGAATCTACGCATTACCCATAAGCCCGATATTTACACAGCGAGCAAACGAGCGATCAACGAGATGGCAGATTACTTCAGCCATACACAGGTTTATTGCTACAACAATATCTGTTTGATGATTCCAAAAGGAAATCCCGCTAATATCAGAACATTGAATGATCTGGGGAATGACAAAGTTCGTATCAGCATGCCTAATCCCCAATGGGAAGGAATTGGGGAGCAGATCAAAGCATCCTATAGAAAAGCCGGGGGCGAACAACTCGTCAAGAAAATCATGGAAGATAAGGTCAAAGATGGCAGCACTTATCTGACCAAGATCCACCATAGGGAGAGCCCCATGCGTATATTGTATGGACAGGCCGATGCGGCTCCCGTTTGGGCTTCTGAAGTCGTTTACCAAAAACTAATTGGCCATCCAGTTGAAGGGATCACCATTCCTGATGTGCAAAATACAACTGCAACTTACGTCGCTGCAAAGCTGAAAAACGCGCCGCATGCGCAGGCTGCAGATGACTTTTTAAAATTCATGGACTCGCCAACAGCCAAGAATATTTACAAGAAATATGGTTTCACAGTAGACTAAAAAAGAAAATGGATAATTAATTATCCATTTTCTTTCTTTACTTTAGGTCAAAATTAGTTGACTTGTATGATCCTATTGCTCAAAAAACTCCATCGGTATTGGTATTTTATCAGCGTTCTACTTGTTTTTCTTCTGTTTTTCCCTTATATCTATTTTTTAGCACGACGTCCCGAAAAAAACTATGCTAGAATCGCCCGTATGCGACGCTGGGTATCAGTTGGTGGTTCGGCCCTAGCTGGTGTATTTTTTAAGGTGAGCTATGAATCAAAAATAGATTGGAACCGTTCCATGGTATTGTGTCCCAATCATACTTCGGTCTTGGATATAACAGCCCTCACCTATTTGTGCCCAGCTCCTTTTTCATTTATCGGAAAAGCTTCATTGCTTAAAAATCCGGTTACACGTATTTTTTTCAAAACAATAGATATCCCGGTCACAAGAAGAAGTAAAGTTTCTTCTTTCAAGGCCTTCCAACGTGCCAATGAACTCGTCCGAAATGGTAGAAGTGTCGTTATCTTTCCAGAAGGAAAAATCGATGATGGTTTCCCCCCGCAGATTCACGCATTTAAATCCGGAGCCTTTCGAATCGCTATTCAAAATGACGTTCCCACAGTGCCCATTATCATAGAAAATGCCTGGGATATCTTTTTCGATGACGGCTCGAAAAGGGGATCTCGCCCAGGAATAGTTAAAATCCATGTATTCAACCCGATAGAAACTAAAGATTTTAACGATGATAATGCATCGGAACTAGAAAAAGTTGTATACGACAAAATGCATTCCTATTGGATTATGAAGAATAAATCGTATTTTCATAACCTAGAGAACCTCCAAAAAATATGTCAGGAAAGATCTTAATCGAAATCAAGGATATTGCTAGAGAATACCAAATTGGTGCGGAAACAATTCATGCCTTAAGCTCCGTTACACTCAACATCCATAAAGGAGAATTTGTGGCCTTAATGGGGCCTTCAGGATCAGGCAAATCCACGTTAATGAACATTCTCGGTTGCTTGGATACGCCAAGCCGAGGAGAATACATCCTCAATGGGATTAATGTGAGTGACATGACTGACGATGAACTCGCCGAAGTAAGAAACAAAGAAATTGGTTTCGTCTTTCAAACTTTTAACCTGTTACCAAAGAATACAGCACTTGAAAATGTTGCGCTTCCCCTAATTTACGCGGGCTATAATAAAGTTAGACGTGAGGAAAAAGCTACTGCAGCATTGGAAAGTGTCGGCTTAGGGCATCGTATGGATCATAGACCTAATGAACTATCGGGTGGACAACGACAACGTGTTGCTGTTGCAAGAGCATTGATCAACGATCCTTCCATTATACTTGCCGATGAGCCAACAGGAAACCTTGACACCAAAACGTCCATTGAAATTATGGGCCTACTGGAGGAAATTCACTCCAAGGGTAATACCATTATTCTAGTCACACATGAAGAGGATATCGCATTACATGCACACCGTATTGTACGCATGCGAGATGGCTTGATCGAAAATGATTATCCAAACCCAGAAATCAAATCAGTGTCACCAAGACTTGATGCGTTAAACGAAAAGGGAAGTGACTTTGAGAATATCTAAAAATATTATAACGCTAAAAATCAACAACTTATATTAATACAGCAAAAATAACACGTGATTTACTTGCTTAAGTTAAATTAAATCATAGTTTTGCGAAAATAGAGAACTTAAATTGTTTTTATATGTATTGGACATTAGAATTAGCTTCGCATCTAGAAGATGCACCATGGCCAGCAACAAAAGATGAATTAATCGATTACGCTATTCGTTCGGGTGCACCTGTTGAGGTGATTGAAAACTTACAATCTCTTGAGGACGATGGTGAGCCATATGAAAATATCGAAGAAATTTGGCCCGACTATCCAACAAAAGACGATTTCTTCTTCAATGAAGATGAATACTAAAAAATAAAAAACGCCTTTATTCAAAAGGCGTTTTTTATTAAAGACATCGCCCTCTCTTCGGAGACAACTCAGTACGATATCCATAACCTCCCGAAGGTTTTTATTCCATAGTTTTAATCTATTTTGATGAAGACAAGTCTTACAAGTATGAAGATAAAATTAAAGCTATTGTTGTTCATGTTTATTGGCTGTATTGTCAGCCAAAGCCTATTTGCTCAGGAACAACAAACTTCCAATGAACAGGTTGTTGTTTTAAAAAAGTTTGTCCAGCGCTTGAATGATCCTAATTTAGCGACTGATATTATTTTAAGCCAAGATCTAATAACATCAAAAAAACTGGACGAAGATCTACAGGAATACCTATTGGCAAGCATCGATGAAATCAGGATAAATGTACAGAGCAAGGATATCAACCAACTGGAATATCTTAGCTTTGCTCAAACAGGAAGAAAAGAAACAAGTGATATCGATCTCGAAGGTATTGCCCCGCAACAAGTCTACTTTGTCAAATACCTCAAGCGTTTTGTATTTGCAGCAGTCATCCGTGATAGCAAAATTGCCTCTTTTACATTAGTTTCCAAAGGGAACAATAAAGCTCATTTTGTATTCTATTAGTTTTCATTGCCCCTATTTTATCAGACGCCTGCTGTTAGAATCCTTAAATATCACGCTTAGTCTTACACAAATGCACGCTTATCAGGTTTTATTTTAAAGTATATTTGTGAGCAATATTAAGCCAAAGATGCTTTCTTAAAAATTTTTCAATAAAAACACTTGCATTTTATAATTCTATCAACCATATTTGTATTAATAAAAATAACAATGATAACAACTGTCTCAAATAAAGCTTGGTGGTGGCACAACGAATAACGTTGTGGCAAATTCCTATTGCATTATTTGATTAATACGTCAAGATATGATGGGCTTGCCTAAATAAGGTAAGCCCTTTTTTTATTTAAATTACCATGAAAGAAATTTTAGCGCATTTATTTGAATACAAGACATTTTCTCGGCAAGAGGCCTACGAGATTCTAACCAACATTGCCATGGGCAAATATGACAGCCACCAAATTGCGGCATTTATGACCGCTTATGGTATGCGCAGCATTCGCGTTGAAGAGCTTGGAGGGTTTAGGGATGCGATGTATGATTTATGTCTCAAACTGGATTTTGATGGTTATGATTTAATTGACCTTTGCGGTACAGGTGGGGATGGTAAAAATACCTTTAATATCTCGACAATAGCATCTTTTATCACAGCTGGGGCTGGTTACCATGTCGCAAAACACGGTAATATCGGGGTATCTTCGAGCTGTGGTTCTTCCAATGTCATGGAATATTTAGGCTATCAATTCAGCAACGATAAGGCTGAACTACAACGCCAGCTTGATGAAGCCAACATCTGTTTTCTCCATGCACCATTGTTTCACCCTGCAATGAAAACTGTTGCCCCGATACGTCGTGCATTGGGTGTTAAGACTTTCTTTAACATGCTAGGGCCATTGACAAATCCTTCCAATCCTAGATTTCAGTCTGTTGGTGTATTTAGTTTAGAATTGGCAAGACTGTATGGTTATTTATACCAAAACACCAACAAACAATATTCCATTATTCATGCTTTGGACGGTTATGACGAGATATCCATGACCGGTGATTTTAAGTTAATCAACAACCAAGGGGAAAATTACTACAACATGGAAGAGCTTGGTTTCACCCCAGTCTCAGCCCAGGAGCTGACAGGAGGTGAAACGATAGCGGATACCGCCCACACATTCTTATCGATATTGAACAATCAGGGTACAGATGTGCAGAACAATGTTGTTTTGACCAATGCCGCATTTGCGATCAAGACCTTTAACCCCGAAAAATCTTTTGGCGACTGTTTTTATGAAGCAGAAGGTTCATTGATGGGAGGTAAAGCTTTACGAAGTTTCCAAAAACTAATCAAAAAATAAAATGGCGGTCAAAGTAAAAGTTTGTGGTATGAAATATCCCGACAATATAACCGCTGTAGCTTCCTTGGGCATCGATTATATGGGATTTATATTTTATGATCAATCCAAACGTTATGTTGGTCAAAGCTCCTCCGCATACATTAAGGAGCTTGACGGCCTAAGCAAAGTCGGCGTTTTCGTCAATGCTAGCCTCTCAGCAATTCTAGATAAAATAACTGAATTCCAACTAAATGTAATTCAATTGCATGGCGATGAATCTGTCGAATTCTGTCTTGAATTGAAAGAAAAATCAGGGGTTATCATCTTGAAAGCCTTCGGAGTTGATCAAAACTTTGACTGGATACAGCTTGATCCTTACGCTAAAGTTGTGGACTACTTTTTATTTGATACCAAAAGTAGTTCCTATGGTGGTACAGGAGTACAATTTGACTGGTCCCTATTGGACCAATACAAACTTACTACCCCCTATTTTCTCAGCGGTGGTTTAGATCCCGAAAATATCAAAACAGCGCTAGAAAGAAATGATCCACGACTATATGCCCTGGATTTAAATTCAAAATTTGAAGTAGAACCCGGCTTAAAAGATATTGCGCTATTAAGCCACAGTATAAATACAATTAAAAAATGAGTATATATCAAGTCAATGAAAAAGGATATTATGGTCCCTTTGGAGGAGCCTATATCCCTGAGATGCTCTATCCAAATGTGAAAGAGCTACGTGAAGAATATCTCAAAATTATCGAAGAAGAGAGCTTTCAGGAGGAATTTAACCAACTGCTCAGCGATTATGTCGGACGTCCTTCTCCATTATATCATGCCAAGCGTCTATCTGAAAAATATGGAACTACGATTTACTTAAAACGGGAGGATCTTAACCATACCGGAGCGCATAAAATCAACAATACCATTGGCCAAATTCTATTAGCGGAACGCCTGGGCAAAAAGCGCATCATTGCGGAGACAGGCGCAGGACAGCATGGCGTAGCCACAGCGACCGTCTGTGCGCTCAAAGGTATACAATGTGCAGTGTACATGGGAGAAGTTGATATTCAACGTCAGGCTCCAAATGTAGCACGAATGAAAATGATGGGTGCCGAAGTTATTCCGGCAACATCAGGGTCCAAAACGCTAAAGGATGCTACCAATGAAGCTTTGCGAGATTGGATCAACAATCCTGTCGACACCCATTATATCATTGGGTCTGTTGTGGGACCACATCCTTATCCCGATATGGTTGCTCGCTTTCAGTCTATTATTTCTGCCGAAACGAAAAAACAGCTCTTGACAAAAACAGGAAGAGAAAATCCAGATATTGTATTGGCCTGTGTCGGTGGAGGCTCCAATGCGGCAGGTATGTTCTATCATTACCTCGATGAAGAATCGGTTCAATTGTATGCCGTAGAGGCCGCTGGCCACGGTGTTGATTCAGGCGAATCCGCTGCTACAACAGCATTAGGAAAAGAGGGAGTTTTACATGGAAGCCGATCTATACTTATGCAAACAGCGGATGGCCAGGTCATCGAACCTTACTCCATATCGGCGGGACTCGATTATCCCGGTATTGGCCCCCAACACGCTTGGTTATTCAAATCCGGTAGAGGTAACTATGTCAGCGTGACTGACGACGAAGCGATGCGTGCAGGTCTTGAGCTTACGCGATTAGAAGGTATCATACCGGCTATTGAGAGTTCTCATGCGCTGGCTTATCTGGAAAAAATACCTTTTAAAGGCGATGAGACTGTCGTTGTCTGTCTTTCTGGACGTGGTGACAAGGATCTAGATAATTATATGAAATACTTTGATTTTTAAGGCATGAATACAATTGAGAAAAAAGAAGGTACCCCCCTTTTATCGATATATTTTACAGCTGGGTATCCAACATTGGACAGCACAATCCATATTGCAAAGAAATTGGAAGATGCCGGCGCGGACTTTCTGGAAATCGGTTTCCCTTATTCCGATCCAGTGGCAGATGGACCTGTCATTCAGCACAGTTCTGAAATTGCCTTGGCAAATGGTATGACTGTAGAAAAGTTATTTAATCAGTTGAATGACCTGCGTAAGCATGTCAGTATCCCCGTATTTTTGATGGGCTACTTTAATCCTGTACTTCAATTTGGTGTGGAAAGATTCTGTGAAGCATGTAAAAATGTAGGCGTTAATGGTGTCATTATACCCGACCTACCAATGGATGAATACGAAGAACTTTACAAAGAAACCTTCGAGAAAAATGGAATCGCCAATATATTCATCGTAACACCGCAGACTTCTGAAGAACGCGTCAGAAAAATTGACAGCCTTTCTAGGAGCTTTATTTATTTACTTTCTTCCAATGCAACGACGGGTAAAACACTTGATGTTGGAGACGATACAGCAGCTTACTTTAAGCGGATACATGATCTCCAATTAAAAAATCCATTGATCGTTGGCTTCGGTATCTCCGATAAACCGACCTTTCAAAAAGCAAGTAAGCATACGGCGGGTGCCATTATAGGTACTGCATTTGTAAAACGGTTAAAAGAACCGGATTATCTCGACCAAATCCCAGCATTTATCTCGTCTATCAAAGCTTAACCTACAGGCTAAAAATTAGCAAAGCATTATTTTTTTAATAAGAGTTCGATCTAAAGTCTTTTTTCTTGGATCGAACTCTTATTTTTAAGACGGTTTTTGAAAATGTATTTTTTCAAAGAGAATATCTTTGCTGCCTTAATTAACCAAGCAATAGGCGGCCCGTCAAATCTATACTGATATAACCATGGATACACGAAGAGATTTTTTAAAGAAAGCGGCTATGCTTGCCGGGGGAGCATCTCTCTCCCATGTTATTCCATCCGCTATTGCGAAGGCGATGGCTATTAATCCAGCATTGGGCAGCACCTTTTACGATGCCGAACACGTCGTTTTATTAATGCAGGAAAACCGTTCATTTGATCATGCCTTTGGAACACTACGTGGTGTAAGAGGCTTCAATGACCCAAGAGCTATCCGTCAACCCAATCGAAATAAAGTATGGTTTCAGACGCAAAAATCCGGAGAAACATTTGCCCCCTTCCGATTGGATATCAAAGATTCAAAAGTTACCTGGATGGGCTGTCTTCCGCACAACTGGACCGATCAAACCGACGCAAGGAATAAGGGTAAAATGGACAGATGGTTGGATGTAAAACATTCTGGATTTAAAGAATTTGCCGATCTGCCGTTGACTATGGGACATTATACCCGTGAAGATATCCCTTTTTACTATTCTCTGGCAGACTCTTTCACAATCTGTGACCAACACTTTTGTTCGAGCATCACCGGCACGAATCCAAACCGGCTTTATTTCTGGACGGCCAATATCCGGGAAAATCTGACAGGAAAAGCCTTAGTTTGGAATGGAGACTCCGAGTTTAGCGGGAAAGCAACATGGACCACTTTTCCTGAACGCCTTTCGGAATTAGGCGTAGACTGGAAAATCTATCAAAATGAAATTTCTTCAAGCAGTGCTGGTTATAGTGGAGAGGCAAACAGCTGGCTCGCCAATTTTGGTTGTAATCCGATGGAGTACTTCCCCCAATATCAGGTCAAATATCATCCCCGCTATCGCCAGCTCCTGACTCTAAAAAAAGAAGATCTCGAGCGCAAAATTAGCGAAACACCAGCTGCCGAAGCACTTGAAGATTTAAAGAAAAATCTCAAGCATATTCAAGAAGAATTACAGCGATATACAGCCGATAACTTTGAAAAGCTCGACGAGCGGACAAAAGATATTCATCGCCGTGCCTTTGTTAACAACAGTGCGCAGCAAGATTATATGGAATTGGAAACAATGCATTATCAAGAAGGGGGGCAACAGCGCGAGTTACAGATCCCTAAAGGAGATGTCCTGTATCAATTCCGAAAAGATGTTGAGGAGGGTAAACTTCCAACCGTATCTTGGTTAGCTCCGCCCCAGCTTTTTTCTGACCACCCCGATTCTCCTTGGTTCGGCGCATGGTATGTCAGCGAAATTATGGACATTCTCACCCAAAATCCAGAAGTTTGGAAAAAGACAATTTTTATACTTACTTATGATGAGAATGATGGGTATTTCGATCACTTTGCACCCTTTACAGCACCAAACCCTGATGATACAGAAAGTGGAAAAGTATCCGAGGGAATAAACCCTGCATTGGAATTTGTACGCCGCGATGAGCAATATTATCCTGAAAGCGGAAGAGAAAGCAATATCGGTCTTGGCTATCGTGTACCGATGATTATTGCTTCTCCGTGGACCAGAGGCGGTTGGGTCAATTCACAAGTGTTTGACCATACCTCCAGTTTACAATTCCTGGAGAAGTTTATTAATCACAAAATCAATAAAAATATAAAAGAAACCAACATCAGCACTTGGCGGCGTACCGTATGTGGAGACTTAACTTCGGCATTTAGACCCTATCATGGCGAAACCATGAACAAACCTATTGTGCTGGAGCGGGAACCTTTTATCCAAGAGATTCACCAAGCCAAGTTCAAAGGTCTTCCCATGGGGTTCAAAGCGCTTAGCGCAATGGAGATCAAACAAATAGAGCAAGACCCCGGCAGTTCACCCTATTTCCCAAAACAAGAAAAAGGGCTTCGGGATTCATGTATCCTTCCTTATGAACTTTATGTGCATGGCGAATACCAATCCAAAGGGGATTACCTGGTCACATTTGAGGCTTCAGATAAAATTTTTGGCAAACAGGCCGCAGGCGCACCATTTACAGTTTACCATGCTGCTAGCTACAAAGGAGAAGTTGGAACCTCCAGAAATTATGCGGTTGCTCCAGGAGATCATGTAACAGACCATTGGCCGCTAGATGCCTTCGACAAAAGAATGTACCACCTCGAAATCCATGGTCCAAACGGATTTTATCGGGAATTTAAAGGCGACGCGGATAATCCACATATAAAGATCCGCTGTACGTATGAAAAAAGTAAAAATGAAGCAGCATTTACTGGCCGTTTGTCTTTCTCCTGTACAAACAATGGAAAAACAACCGAGCAACTTATTTTTGAGGATCTCAGCTATGGAAAGGAAAAAAGAAGTTTGCAACTTAAAGGTGGACAATCCATCACGATACATTTTGAATTGGCTAAGCAAAACTTTTGGTACGACTTCCGCCTTACTTGCAGTGGTTTTCTAAACTTCGAAGAACGATATGCAGGTCGTGTAGAGATTGGAAATGCCGGAAAAAGTGACCCTTTATTAAGCCGATAAACAACACGAATGGGAGCATCTAGAAAATGTTCCCATTCTTATAAAATCTTCCTTGAGTAGTCAAATTTAAGGGACTAAACTACATAGGCTGTTTCCCTGTAAAGTGCTCCTAAAAAACACCGAACATACTGTACTATTCCTGTATACGACGAGCCAGATGGTAAAATCCCTTGTACAATAGAATTGCCCCAACAATCAAAAAGATAGCTAGCAAATACGAGCTGACCGGATTGATAAATAATAAATTCATAACTTTGGTAAATTTTAGTTTTTCATTTGTTACTACAAGTTATAACATTTATCCAAAATATTACAAAAAAAAATTACATATTTTCTTTATTTTTGCTTCGATGAAGAAAATTGCACTATTAATCGGCCTATTTTTCTATTTGCTCGCAGCAAGTGGTGCCTCAGTGCATCTTCATTTTTGCCAAGGGGAAACACAAAGTGTATCGTTATCGGAAAGCCATAATATGGCCTGCCCTCTGTGTGCCAAGTCTGCAAAAAAACAGCAGAAACACTGTCATGAAACAGGAAGCTGTAAAGATGTTAAGATCGAAGCACAAAAGGTCGATAAATTCAGCAGAGTAACACAAAATCTTGATTTTAACCATTTTTCTCCTGCAATAATTACGCTTCATTGGATACTTAATTATTATCATTTCGCTGGGGAGGAAGACGATTTTTCTAAACTAACGTATACCGATTTTGCGAGTTACAATAGACAGAGCCCTCCTGTTTTTATTCTCAATCAAAATTTTAGAATTTAATATCACCTCTTTTCACTGAACGCAGTTCATTTTCTTGAATTGATCGAAGTCCACTATAGTTTTTATATCTCGCGAGAATAGCAGACTGTTATTCCCAACATTCATCTTTTCGTAGCTTATCACGGAACAAAAAAGTGGATTTTAAATCATTCAGCAAAAAAATTGTAGAACTGAAAAAAATAAATCCGTACCCCTTGCATGTGGTTGCGCGATATCATGAAGATAAAAATTAAATGCTAGTTGAAGCGAATACTCTTAATTAAAATGATGAATCAAATTTTCAAAAAAATATATACAACGACCATCCTATCCTTATTTTTTCTGGCATTTGTACAGGCACAGACCGACAGTACCCGCACACTTACAGTGGCTGGAAATTGCGCTATGTGTAAAAAACGTATTGAAACGGCCGCAAAAATGCATGGCGTAGAAACGGCCATTTGGAATGCAGGAGACAACCTATTGCAAATCAAATATAACCCCCAAAAAGTTCAGTTGGAGGCAATCAAGAAAAATATTGCTCAGGTTGGTCATGATGTTGACAACCTGGTGGCCACTGATGAATCCTATGCTAAACTCCATGAATGCTGTATGTATCCGCGACTGGAAAATGGCAAAGTACCCGAAAAGAAAGCGGTGACAACCGATAACCATGATCATCCACATACCGTTACCGGTGTTGTTGTTGAAGAAAATGAAAAGGGGGATCTTAAACCCATCATTGGCGCCAATTTACACTGGGCCAACCTTCCAACCAAAAACACAAGGACAAACGAAAATGGTGTATTTAAATTGGACCACAAAGAAGGGTTCAACAAATTGGTTGTAAGTTATGTAGGGATGAAATCTGACACCATCACCATCAAAGATCTGCATGAAGTCATTATGATTACAGCGAAGGGTAATGTGTTGATGGAAGTCGAGGTTAAAGGAACACGACGCTCAAATTATATTGACCGTATGACACCTGCACGACTAGAAGTTCTTACCGGAAAAGAGTTATTCAAAGCCGCTTGCTGTGATTTAAGCGAAAGCTTTGAAACCAACGCCTCCGTCGATGTCGTCAGTGCTGATGCAGTAACAGGCAGTAAACAGATTCAAATGCTAGGCCTTAGCGGTATTTATACCCAATTAACCGTTGAAAATTTACCTGGGCCACGTGGGCTCGCTTCTCCTTTAGGTTTAAATTCTATTGCAGGGACATGGATTGAATCAATTCAAATTGCGAAAGGTATCGGTTCCGTAGCCAACGGTTTCGAAAACATGGCCGGACAGATCAATGTCGAATTGAAGAAACCTCAAAATTCAGAAAAATTGTTTTTTAATGCCTATGCAAACAACATGGGACGTACAGATGTCAACTTAAATCTTTCACAAAAAATTGGTCAGCATTGGTCCACTGCAGTGCTCCTGCATGACAATTTCATGTACAATAAATCCATGAACTTTAGTCACAACGGTTTTAGAGATATACCCGTTGGCAATCTATTCTCTGGTGTCAACCGCTGGTTTTATGAAAATGGAAAAGGGCTTATGGTACAATTTGGGGTTAAATATCTCAATGACGACCGTACAGGCGGACAGATTGATTTTAACAAAAAGACAGATAAGGGTACGACAAATCGCTATGGTTTGGGATTTGATATCGAACGCGTAGAAGGTTTTGCTAAAATTGGTTATGTGTTCCCCGAAAATAAGCACCGCAGCATAGGTCTCCAGCTTGCAGGATCAAACTACAATCAAAAAAGCTATTTTGGGCTCAATAACTACGATTCGGAGCAACAAAATGGATATGCTAATCTCTTATTTCAAGATATTATCGGGACAGTCGCCCACAAGTATCGCGTTGGTGCCTCCATTAATTATGACAATTACAATGAGTGGTATTTAAAAGATCAAAACTTCAAAAGGAAAGAAGTGGTTTCGGGAGCATTTGCAGAATATACCTATAGTCCATCAGAAAAATTTGATGCCATTATTGGTCTTCGCCAAGACTACAACTCCCTGTATGGATGGTTTACAACACCACGCATCCATTTACGTTATGCCCCGCTTTCGGGAACAACAGTTCGAGCTAGCTCAGGAAGAGGTCAACGTACTGCAAATATATTTGCGGAGAACACGGCAGTATTGGCTAGTAGCAGAAAATTGGTTATCCAATCGCCTAATATATACGATAAGGCTTATGGCCTACAACCTGAAGTCTCCTGGAATAGCGGAATAGCGATAGACCAAAGTATGCGGATCTTCGGACGTGAGGCTTCGGCATCAGTTGAATTTTTCCATAACAGCTTCTCTAATCAGGTCGTGGTCGATTACGAAAATCCCCGAGAGATCAATTTTTATAATTTGAATGGAAAATCTTTCTCCAATAGTTTGCAAACAGAATTTCGCTTGATGCCAGCACCACATTTTGAAACGAGGTTGGCCTATCGCTTACTTGATGTTCAAACTGATTTTGAAAGTGGCAGAAAGACCAAACCGCTATTGGCCAAACACCGTGGTTTTGTCAACCTGGCATATAATCACCATTCTGGCTGGAGTGTAGATTATACATTGAATGTCGTTGGACAAAAACGCATTCCATCAACAGCAGAGAACCCCTTTGAATATCAAATGCCTACAGCATCAAAGGCTTATGCGACAATGAATGCGCAGATTAGCAAAACTTTTGGGAAAGAGAAAAACTTCACCGTGTATGTGGGCGGAGAAAATCTGTCTAATTATTTCCAAAATATGCCAATCCTTGCCGCGGATCAACCCTTTGGAAACTATTTTGATACGTCAATGCTTTGGGGTCCTTTAACAGGACGCATGTTCTACACCGGCGTTCGTTATTTCATCAAATAACAGGTAAGCTAAAAAAAATCAAAGAGTAATAAAAAAGCGGCAAAAGCCGCTTTTTTTATATTAACTTTTTCAATTCTTGATAAAGCTTTGCCGTGGGTAATCCGACCACATTATTGTATTCCCCTTCTATCTTTTTTATGGCGATTAAGCCGATCCATTCCTGTATTCCATAAGAACCTGCTTTATCTAGTGGCGAAAATTGAGTAACATAATGATCGATTTCATCCAGCTCTAGTTCGTAAAAATAAACAGTTGTCGTCTCGACAAAAGTGCTCATCTTACCCTCCCATGAGATCGCTACAGCAGTCAGCACCACATGTTTCTGACCAGACAAGTTTGTTAGCGTTTCTCTGGCTTCCTGTTCATCTTTGGGCTTACCTAAGATTTCGCCCTTATCCGATACCACAATAGTATCGGCACAGATAACCAAACATTCTTTTTTATCCGCAAATGCTTCCGCTTTACAAATAGCAATTTGACGAACGACCTCAGCTGCAGACAAATTCGGATCCACATATTCTGCCGTTTCCCGTACGTCGACTTCAAATGTCAGTCCAAGCCCTGCTAACAGCTGCTTTCTCCGTGGAGACTGAGACCCTAATATAATTGTTCTATTTTTTAGATTTTTCAACATCCCTATATGCTTTTTACCGTTTCATCCTCATACCAGTTGCCTTGTACTTTCATTACCTTTTCGATCAATTCACGTACAACTCCCTTTCCGCCACAAAAACCAGACACATAATGTGAAATTTTCTTGATCTCTTCTACTGCATCTGCCGGAGAAACAGCTATCCCAACGGACTTCATGCAGCTAAGATCAGGGATATCGTCGCCGATGTACATCAATTGATTTAATTCAAGCTTGTAATCACAAGCAAGTTCTTTCATTTTAGAAAGCTTGTCCGTAACTTTTGAATAGACTTCTTTGATCCCCAAACCTTTCATCCGCTGCTCGACGCCCTTCGAACCTCCACCTGTGATGATAAAAATCGGATAACCTTTCTTGATCGCCAACTGCATGGCATAGCCATCTTTTATATGAAATGTACGTAACTGATGCCCTTCTTCATTAACTTGCACAGTACCATCAGTCAGCACACCATCTACATCCAATACAAATGCTTTTATCGATTTAAATTCAGTCAATACCATAAATATATTTTTTGTAAAAGTAAGGCATTTCGAGTAATAATTCGCGAAGCGATACTGATCTAATTGACAACACTGTCAGATAATTATTCAGATAAGCCAAAATATCATTTGTGTGTCACAACATAGTTGTATTAGCAACTTATTCTTAAAAATATTTGGATGCTACGGTATATTTACCGTATCTTTGTAGAAGATAATTAAAGGTTATCTCGCTATGAAACACTAACAGCAAGCAGTCAGAAGAGTTATTGACTTAAAGTTTGCATAAGATTTAAAAAACAATCATTTTTAGTTTTCACGGCACAACACGGCAACTAATTTAGTTTAGAAGCCCTTAAAAAGTCTTTTCATAATTTAGGTTTATAATTGGTTAGTAACGAACCCTGGTGCCCATCATCAGGGTTTTGTTTTTATAAGTATTTTTTCTTCTTCTATTTTATAGATTCTACTATTTGATGATTACCATAATATCTTATTATCAATAATCGAAATAACAATCGGTTTGACAGACCTTCATATCACTTTAAAGCTTACTACAGTTTTCCATCTATTATTATACAGTGGTCAGTCACTCAATATTCAGTTCATACTGAGTAATCACTGAACAAGCACTGAACAATCACTGAACGAGCACTGAACAAATACTGTTGAAAGATCAAACCTGATCACTAATTGCCCCCAATGTGCTGCGACTAAGAATGAAAAGACAAAAAAATGGTCTAAGTTACGCTTACGCAATAAAAAGTCGATGTTGTGCGCAAATAGATTATATTGGTGGGGATCCTTGACTGCTGTATAGGTTTGTTTCTATGCTGACTTTTGATTATTTTAGGAATAGCAAGTTTTTTTGTTATTTTACATATATCTTTTTCCCCAGGTACCATCGAAACACAATACCTACAGAAAAGTAAAACGATAAACTCATTCTCACATGGATCGAAAAAATTATAGAAAGCAAATTACCATTGGAGTGATCATTTCTTTTTCACTTATCTTCCTTTCAGCCCTATATTTTTTCATATCGCTGCATCATAACTTAAATAACGAGCGAAGTATTGTTCGTGTCGCCGAAAATAGATTCAATATCATTAATGAAATCAAATCAAGTGTAGACGAGGTAAATGACATCAAACTTGATTACCTGAATAAGAAAGACGCTTCACTATTTATTCCTTATAAAATGGAATTAAAAAAAATGGATGAACTGTTACGATCTTTAAGTCTAAAAGATGATTTCTATCATGTTCAGCCAAACAGCACTGAAAACATCCGAAAGGATATTGTTGCATTTTACGACTTTGAGCAGGATATTGATAACACGAAGGAAACACAATCCATATCCCATAATATTCACGAGCGAAAAGCCTCGATATTAAATCAGATCGATCTCATGTCGAGAGACTTATTGGATCAAAGGGCAAGACTTTTAGAAAGATCTAGAAATGAACTACAACTGGCCCAGTACATTACTTACCTTTTCATCGCCATTGGCTTAAGTGGATTTTTCTATATTCTCGCCAAAATTTCCTCGATCTCTAGATTTCTGAGGTCTACAGTGAAAAGTCAGCAAGAATCCAACAACCGCCTCCAACTATTGCAAGACCAGACCAACAGTGATAACTGGATTTTGAATGCTATTAATGGCATCGACGAACAATTACGCGGCGACTATACAGACAAGAAAATTGCCGAAATAAGCCTACATGCTATTGCTTCCACGACAAAAGCTTTAGGTGGGACTATTTATATTTTCGATGATAACTATCAGGAGTATCAGCTTTGCCACAAAATTGGCATTTCCTCCACACAGTTTATCAAACGAACGTTTAAGGAAAACGATGGTATTTTGGGCGAAGTCGCAAACAATCATGAAGTCGTTAAAATAAAGGACGTCGACCACAAGCATCTTATCTTAGAAACCTCATTATCCGACCGCTTAGAAACTGAGATTTATATTGTACCCTTCTCTTATGAAAACCAGTGTGTCGGTATCATGGAAATTTGTTGCCCAATTATTAATGCGAAGGACGAGCAACTGCGATTTAACTTCTTGGATAAAGCAAAAGATAACATTGCCGTTATCATAAAAGTAGCCCAAACGCATGGAAAGCTTGCTGATCTTTATGAGGAACTTCAACAACAAACAGAGGAATTAGAGACTCAACAGGAGGAATTGAGAACAACCAATGAGGAGTTAATCCATAAGACACATTTGTTGGAGGCTTCTGAGGAAGAGCTTAGAGTACAGCAGGAAGAGCTTATCCAAACCAATAATGAGCTGGACGAGAAGGCCAAATTGCTCTTTGCACAAAATGAAGATCTGGAAAAAGCCCGTCAGGCCATAGCTCAAAAAATAGAGGAAGTAGAGCTGTCGAGCAAATATAAATCTGAATTTATGGCCAATATGAGCCATGAATTGCGGACACCACTCAATAGTATTCTCATTCTTGCCAAATTACTTCAGGATAACAAAAAGAAAAACCTCAGTGAAGACCAAATAAAGTATGCTTCTGTTATTCATAGTGCCGGCTCAGATCTCCTACATTTAATTAACGAATTGTTGGATCTGGCAAAAATTGAATCGGGGAAGGTTGAAGTCCAAAAAGAACGTATCAACACGTACGACCTTGTCAATTATATTAAAGATTTTTTCAGCGATACCGCAGCGTCGAAAGATATTCACTTCTTACTCGATGTCAATGTAAATGCACCGCAGGAATTCATTGGTGATGAACATCGTATACAACAAGTCCTCAAGAATTTATTATCGAATGCGTTCAAGTTTACAAGTGAAAAAGGCGAAGTTTCTTTAGGAATAATAGCTGAAGCAGAAAATCTTCTTTTTACGGTCAAAGATAACGGGATCGGGATCGCCCCTGAAAAACAAGAGCTTATCTTTGATGCTTTTAAACAGGAAGATGGCTCAACGAGCCGTAAATATGGTGGCACAGGTTTAGGCTTATCGATATGCCGCGAAATTGCTAGCTTATTAAAAGGGAAAATAATCTTATCCAGTAAAGTTGGTGAAGGTAGTATCTTCACCTTCAATATCCCGCTAGAACAAGAAATTCAAGTTCCGAAAGTACCATTTATCGAAAAAGAAAGTAATCCGCCAACACAAATTCCGAAGGAAAATCCTATAGTCGAAAAAACAAAGTCAATCGACAACGATGGAAAACATAATAAACTGCTGATTATTGAAGACGATTTCATTTTTGCAGATATTCTAAAAGACTACGCCGAACAAAACGGCTACGATGTATACATCAGCTATGATGGGCAGGATGGGCTACAAAAAGCACAGAATTTACGCCCTGCCGCGATTATCCTAGATATTATGTTGCCTAAAATGGATGGCTGGGAAGTTCTTCGTAACCTCAAAAAAATCGACAGCACCAAGGAGATTCCTGTGCACATGATGTCGGCAGGAACATTTTTACATGACGAACCTATTTCTGCCGGAGCCATCGGGTTTATGGCTAAACCTGTGTCAGAAGAATCTTTGGCTGAAACATTCTTAAAAATAAAAGCATCGACTAGTCATCCACTGAAAAAAATTCTGCTGGTGGAAGATCAGGAAATCCAAAGCGATTTCATCAAACAATCTTTGGAAGAACAGCACATTCAGATATTTCAGGCCTTCAATGCGAGACAGGCTCTCGATTTATTAGATCAAGAGAAATTGTTTGACTGCATCATTATGGACCTAAACCTTCCTGACAAATCGGGCATTGAACTCCTGAATGAAATCAAATCGAACGATCAATTTAGGGATTTACCTATTATCATCAATACAGCAATGGAACTCACGACAGAGCAGACTTCCGAAATTTTGCATCACAGCCAAGCGATGGTCCTTAAGTCAGCGAAATCAAATAATCGCCTGATCGATGAAGTTAATTTATTCTTAAATAAAATCCGCAGCAATAAGAGCGAATACAATATGTTCAATCACGCCGGAGCTTCTGTCATTGCTGAAAACAATTTAGCTTCCAAAACAGTACTACTAGCAGATGACGATATGCGAAATATATTTGCTCTTAGCACGGCGTTTGAAAGCTATGATATGAACATTGAAATTGCCAACAGTGGTCAGGAGGCATTAGATATTCTTGAACGAAATGAACAGATTGACCTTGTCTTAATGGATATCATGATGCCCGTGATGGATGGTTATGAAGCTATTGAAAAAATAAGGGCAAACAAGAAATTTGCAAACCTTCCAATTATTGCTGTGACAGCGAAAGCCATGAAAGGTGATCGGGAAAAAACAATTGCTGTTGGTGCAAACGATTATATTAGTAAACCGGTTGATGTTGACAAATTAATATCCCTAATGCGCGTATGGCTGAGTTAACTGATAAAATAGTAGCAATGATCAATTTTGAAGAGTTAGAAGAAGTTATTGATATAGTCAAAAATCTCCACGGATATGATGTGTCCGGCTATACAAGAGCTTCTTTAAAAAGACGTGTGACTAGAATAATGGAACTTAACAAGCTCAATCTACAGGAGCTAAAGTCCAATTTGATCAATCAGCCCGGATTCAGCACCTATTTCCTACAGGAAATTACAGTCAATGTGACTGAAATGTTTAGGGATCCCGATTTTTATAAAGCTGTAAAAACGGATGTATTTCCCTATCTCGCAACTTATCCACATATCAAACTCTGGAGTGCAGGTTGTTCGACTGGCGAAGAAGTCTATTCGCTGGCCATCTTATTAGAAGAAGCAAATCTTTACCAACGGGCGTTTATCTATGGCACCGATATTAATGGCAAAGTGTTAGAAAAGGCAAAACGCGGTATTTATTCGCTTACGAAAGTTAAGGAATACTCGGAAAATTTTATTAAGACGGAACCGAAAAACTCATTGTCAGATTATTATACAGCGATGTACAACGCCGCTACCATTAATAATAGTCTTAAAAAAAATGTCCTTTTCTCCATACATAGTTTGGTATCCGATGGCGTTTTTAATGAATTTCAACTGATTACCTGCCGTAATGTATTGATCTATTTTGATACTGAATTGCAAAATAAAGTCCTGGATTTATTCTATCATTCACTTTGCCATCTGGGCTTCTTATGTTTGGGAGCAAAAGAATCTTTAATCAACTATAAAGATGCTGCTAAATTTAAGATCGTAAACAAAAAACAGAATATTTACCAAAAAATTGGGTAGTAGGTAATGGAAAGAAAAATTCTTTTATTAGCGGGGTCTGCAGGTGGGTTTAGTGTGATTCTAAATATTTTAAAGTCATTGGAACGGCCGATTCGCATACCCGTTATTGTCATCGTACACAGAAACCCTAAGTATGCTTCTAGTATTGAGGACACGCTATCTAAAGCACTTGTTCAAAAAATAAAAACTGCAGATGATAAGGAAGCGATAGAAAATGGAACGATCTATTTTGCCCCTGCAGGCTATCATCTTTTAGTTGAACCAGACTATAGCTTTTCTTTGGATATCTCAGAACCTGTTCAATATTCCAGACCATCAATTGATGTGACTTTTGAATCCGTAGCCGAAATATATAAAGAAAATTGTACAGCTATTTTATTCTCTGGGGCGAATCAGGATGGTGCACAAGGATTATTAATGATAAAACGATACGGCGGGAAGACATTTGTACAAGACCCTGTGACTGCTGAAGTTCCCATCATGCCCGAAGCAGCTATTCAACTCGATGCGCAGGAACGCATTTTGAGCATTCAAGAAATAAAGGACTACGTCAAACAGTTGACTTAAAATTGTATTTAGATTTGCTAAAATGAAGAAGGTAAATATATTGATTGTCGATGATAAAATTGAAAATATTATCAGTCTAACAGCATTACTGGAGGATATCGAAAATATAAATATAGTGACGAGCACAGATCCCAACGAAGCTCTAAAAATCTGTTGGAAAGAGGATATTGATTTAGCACTTGTTGACGTACAGATGCCCGAGATCAATGGTTTTGAATTTGTTTCCTTCCTAAAGAAGAATCCGAAAACAAAC
Organism: Sphingobacterium sp. UBA2610; assembly: GCF_002339225.1. Lineage (NCBI taxonomy): Bacteria > Pseudomonadati > Bacteroidota > Sphingobacteriia > Sphingobacteriales > Sphingobacteriaceae > Sphingobacterium > Sphingobacterium sp. UBA2610. The sequence continues at coordinate 109,405 of NZ_DDKA01000034.1, read as the reverse complement.
CATATTATCCCTATTATGGTAACAGCAATCTCAAAAGAAGACAAATACCTTATTCAGGGACTAAATAGTGGAGCTGTGGATTATTTATATAAACCGCTTAACCCGGAAGCAACGATCGCGAAAGTAAAATCTTTTGTCCAGCAATTACTGATACAGCAAGAAATTAAAGAGAAAAACATAGCCTTAGAAGAATCAAAACAGGCGATTCTCAAAGCTAAAGAAGAGGCCGATCTTGCTCGAAAATCCAAGGAAACCTTTTTGGCCAATATGAGCCATGAGATCCGTACCCCGATTAACGGTATTATGGGCATTACACAGATGCTAAAAAACTCGCAGCTCACGCTAGAGCAAGAAAATTGGATCAATAAATTGGATTCTGCCTCTCAAAATCTGTTGACTATTATCAACGACATACTCGACCTATCGAAAGTTGACTCGGGTATGATGAAACTTAATATGGAATCTACCTCTGTACATGATATTACGGATGATCTAAACAATCTCTTCATTGATAAAGCGGTCTACAAAGGCCTGGATTTTTCAATTGATGTGGACGATCGGATCACAAGTTATTTTCTAACCGATCCACTTCGATTAAAACAAATACTGACCAACTTTATCTCCAATAGTTTTAAATTCACCTCGGAAGGCTCTGTTGTATTAAAGATTCAACTCCTAGCAGAAGATAACCATAGCATTTGTTTAGGGTTTCAGGTAATAGACACAGGGATCGGCATTGTAGAAGATGCCCTGGAGAAAATATTTATTGCGTTTGAACAGGGAGAGGATAGTATCACCAAAAAGTTTGGCGGTACAGGACTAGGTCTTGCAATTGTAAAACGTATTGCTGCGCTGCTCAACGGTCGGGTTTTTGCTTCAAGTGAATACGGTAAAGGAAGTATATTTTCTTTTGAATGTACCTTTGATAAAATCAAAGACAAACCGGTAGAGAAAGAAACGCAGGTACTCTATACGGAATTACCCAAGTTCAACTTTCCGATGATTCTCATTGCTGAAGACAATGAATTAAACAGTTTTATGCTGGCAAATATCCTGAAGAGCTGGAATTGCGAGATCACTTTGGCGACCAATGGCCTCATTGCATTAGAAGAAATCAATAAGAAAAAAATTGATCTGGTGTTTATGGACGCCCATATGCCACTCATGAGTGGTTTTGAAGCGATCAAGGAAATACGTCGAAACACGAATCCGATAATCGCAAACATGCCGATTATTTCCATTTCAGCCTCTGTGCTTCAAGCCGAACAACAGGAAGCGCTCGATGCTGGAGCCAATGAAGTTGTCGGAAAGCCATTCGATCCTATCAAATTATATAAAACAATTGATACTTTATTGTCAAAATTGAAATGATAGTTTCAATTTATCAATGAAATCATTAATTTTAGAACATAAACAATATGTTTTGATGTTATTTCTCAAGAACGCACATCCAGAAAGGAATCAAGTTCGTCATAACTTCATCACTAAACCGCTAAAGGCTGCGGAAATGCCTACAATAAATAAAAGATAAACAAACAATCATTCAAATGAAAAAACTTTTTATGATACCAGCAGTTGCAGTTGCTTTATCAATTGCATCTTGTGGTGGAAACAGTGACAAGTCTGAAAAATCAACTGGTACAGAAGCGACAACTTCAACCGAAAGCCAAGCAACAGAAACAGTGCCTGGTATTGAAAACGTAGCTATTTCCAACAGCTTATCTTTAGAAGGTAACGATCAAATGAAATATAATAAGGATCTTTTCCGTGTAAAAGCGGGTGAGCCAGTAGAATTATCTTTCAAAAATGCAGGTACTATGCCGAAAGAGTCCATGGGACATAACGTCGTTATCCTAAAACCAGGTGTTGATCTTCCAACTTTTGGTGCTGAGGCTGCTGCAGCTGCTGCAGACGAATATATTCCAAAATCAGCTTTATCTTCAATTGTTTCCCACACCAAATTATTGGGACCTGGAGAAACTGATAAAATCACATTTACACTTGAAAAAGGAGTTTATACGTTTATTTGTAGCTTCCCTGGTCACTATGGTGTTATGCAAGGAAAAATTGTTGCAGAATAACAAATAAGTAAAAAAGGATATTCATATTTTGAATATCCTTTTTTAGATCTATCCCCCTTTAAAGCACCGCCCCGTTCCTCCCCAAGGTGCATAATTTCCATTCTTTTATCAAAAAAATGTAAAGTAAGGGTCTTTGATCACAAATCGTAAGTTTTGATTTCCTATCCCATTAATAATCATTAAATTTGTGCTACAAAAAAATAAAACGTAATCAATGCAATACGACGTAATTGTAATCGGAAGTGGTCCAGGCGGATATGTAGGAGCTATCCGTTGTGCCCAATTAGGATTAAAAACAGCTGTTATTGAAAAATATAGCACATTTGGTGGTACTTGTCTTAACGTTGGATGTATTCCTTCAAAAGCGCTTTTAGATTCTTCGGAGCATTACCACAATGCTGCGCACAATTTTGATGCATTTGGCATCAGTTTGAAAGATCTGAAAGTAGACATGGCAAAGATGATTGCTCGTAAAGACGATGTCATTGCCCAAAATACTGCCGGTATCACCTTCTTATTTAAGAAGAATAAAATTGACAGTTTTCAGGGTGTGGGTTCATTTGTGGACAAAAACACCATCAAAATAACGAAAGCAGATGGTTCTACAGAGCAGATCACTGCTAAAAATGTAATTATCGCAACGGGATCGAAACCGACTTCATTGCCTTTCTTACCTGTTGATAAAAAAAGAATCATTACCTCAACCGAAGCACTTAACCTAAAAGAAATACCAAAACACCTTATTGTCATTGGTGGTGGTGTTATCGGTTTGGAACTCGGTTCTGTTTATGCGCGTTTGGGTTCAAAAGTATCTGTTGTTGAATTTGCAAAATCTATCATCGGTACAATGGATGGTGGCTTAGGAAAAGAACTACAACGTGTTTTGAAAAAATCATTGGGCATGGAGTTCTATTTAGGTCATAAAGTGACTGGAGCTTCCGCGAAAGGTAAAGTTGTAAAAGTAACTGCTGAAGATCCAAAAGGACAAGAAGTAACTTTAGAAGGCGACTACTGTATCGTAGCCGTTGGTCGTACCGCGTATTCTGAAGGTTTAGGATTAGAAAATATCGGCATCACAGTAGAAGAAAGAGGTAAGAAAATCCCCGTTAATGCCCATCTGGAAACAGCAGTGCAAGGTGTATTTGCAATTGGTGATGTGATCACTGGAGCAATGTTGGCACACAAAGCTGAGGACGAAGGTGTATATGTTGCAGAATATATCGCAGGTCAAAAACCACATATTGATTATAATTTGATTCCAGGTGTTGTTTATACTTGGCCTGAAGTTGCTTCTGTTGGCAAGACTGAAGAACAACTTAAAGAGGCTGGTGTAAAATACAAAGCTGGATCATTCTCTTTCAAAGCTTCTGGTCGTGCAAAAGCATCGGGTGACACCGACGGTTTTGTAAAAGTACTGGCAGACGCGACAACTGACGAAGTATTAGGTGTACATATGATCGGTCCTCGTGCAGCAGATATGATTGGTGAGGCAACCGTAGCTATGGAATACCGTGCATCTGCAGAAGATATCGCACGTATTTGCCACGCACACCCAACCTACACGGAAGCAATCAAAGAGGCGGCGCTAGCAGCTACAGCAAATAGAGCAATACACGCTTAGGCGATAAATATCGAAACGTAAGGGGAAAAGAAAACTTTTCCCCTTTCTCTTAACTACCTAAACACGATGAATTTTTACACAAGAAAGTGGGTCAAACCCGAAGACCTAAATCCCAATGGAACATTATTTGGCGGAACACTCCTGCGATGGATTGATGAAGAAGCGGTCATTTATGCTATCGTTCAATTAGGAAACCCCAAAGTGGTTACGAAATTTATTTCAGAAATTAACTTTGTAAGCTCAGCCAAACAAGGCGATATACTTGAACTGGGTATTGAAGCGATCAATTTTGGAACAACATCGTTAACGATGCGCTGCGAGGTCCGCAATAAAATATCCAGAAAAACAATTCTATCAATCGATAAATTGGTCTTTGTAAACCTGGATGAAGAAGGTAATCCTGCTCCCCACGGAAGGGATAGCATTACCTATGCGTATATGGGTATTGAGAAGACAGGTAGAGAGGATTAAACATCTCTCTCCTGTCTTATTAATTGATATCTCCCGCAAAGGAGAGGGACACACGTATTCGTCCATTGAATACAGGCGATTCCTCTGGTCTATTCGCAATCCAATTCCTTCTCTTACCTCTTCCTGAACCTTTATAAAAATCATGCATTTGAATTTTTATACAAATACTATGACTTCTGTCTTTTTCCTTCGATTTCTTTTTTAAGGTCCAATTCCACCCAAAAGCCAAAAATAGGGATCAAGGATGCTAAGAAATATTTTACCGCTTTTAATATAGGCCACTTGTATTCTACTGTTGACATAATCAGCATAACCACAAAAATAACAACAAAGAAGCCATGAATGGAACCGGCTATTTTGACAGCTTCGGGGATTCCCGCAAAATACTTCAAGGGCATAGCAATAAAAAACAAGCAAATGGTGGAGATAGCTTCCCACAAGGCGATCTGTCTGAATATTCTTAACATAATGATAAACTGTGTATTGTGAACTTCAAAAATAAGACACTAAAAACGCTTTAACTATTATTTTTCCCCCTTTGACCAGGATGTGACATTCAGCTAGAAACAGCGACAGCGTTTTATCAGAAACCGCCAATTTTACAATAAATAGTTCATATTCATCAGAAAAAATGCGTACTTTTGAATGAATATATGCTTCACATATTTTGTCATTTGAAGCTATAACACTCAACTACAGAATATTTATTTATATGAATTACGACATCATTGTAATCGGTAGTGGTCCAGGCGGGTATGTTGCTGCCATTAGAGCCGCTCAGTTAGGGTTCAAAACAGCGATTATTGAACGCGAATCATTAGGCGGAATCTGTCTAAACTGGGGCTGTATCCCTACAAAAGCATTATTGAAAAGTGCTCAGGTATTTGAATATTTAAACCATGCCGCTGATTACGGCATCAATGTTCAAGGTGGTGAGGCTGATTTTGACGCTATTGTCAAAAGAAGTCGCGGGGTTGCTGAAGGAATGAGTAAAGGTATTCAGTTCTTGATGAAAAAGAATAAAATCGACGTCATCAATGGAACTGCAAAAATTAAAAAAGGTGGTAAAATCGATGTGAAAGGAGCAGACGGTTCTACTAAAGAATATTCGGCAAAACATACCATCCTAGCGACTGGTGCACGTTCACGTGAATTGCCTAATTTACCGCAAGATGGTAAAAAAATCATCGGTTACCGTCAGGCAATGACACTTCCTGAGCAACCAAAGTCTTTAGTTGTTGTTGGCTCCGGTGCAATCGGTGTTGAATTCGCTTATTTCTATAATGCAATCGGAACAAAGGTAACGATCGTAGAGTTTATGGATAGAATCGTTCCTGTTGAAGATGAAGAAATTTCAAAACAATTAGAGAAAAGCTTAAAGAAACAAGGTATCACCATCTTAACGAAATCTGAAGTTCAATCCGTTGACACAACAGGTGAGTTGAGCAAAGTTTCAATCAAAACAGAAAAAGGTATTGAAGTTATCGAAGCAGAGATTGTATTATCGGCTGTTGGTATCGCTCCAAATATCGAAAATATCGGCTTGGAAGAGGTTGGTGTAAAAACTGATCGCGGCCGTGTTGTTGTAGATGATTTCTACAAAACAAACATCGAAGGTGTATATGCTATCGGTGACATCGTTAAAGGCCAAGCCCTGGCTCACGTTGCCTCAGCAGAAGGGATCACATGTGTTGAAAAAATCAAAGGGCTACATGTTGAACCTATTGACTACAATAATATCCCAGGCTGTACCTATTGCTCCCCAGAAATTGCTTCTGTAGGTTATACTGAAAAAGCGGCAAAAGAAGCCGGCTATGAAATTAAAGTTGGTAAATTCCCATTCTCAGCTTCAGGAAAAGCTTCAGCTGCTGGTGCGAAAGATGGCTTTGTTAAAGTTATCTTTGACGCTAAATATGGTGAGTTTCTAGGCGCACACCTTATCGGAGCCAATGTGACCGAGATGATTGCAGAAGTTGTTGTTGCCCGCAAATTGGAAACAACAGGTCATGAAATGATTAAAACGATCCATCCTCACCCAACAATGAGTGAAGCGATTATGGAAGCTTGTGCTGATGCTTACGGTGAAGTGATCCACTTGTAGTATTAAAAAAAATAAAACTAAAAAGGGGAAAA